>DATGMB010000216.1:0-12981 GCA_035293845.1 Bryobacteraceae bacterium | reverse complement strand
GGCGGTCCCCATCGGCCGCGACGCTTCTGCGTTATACACGTTGCGCTGGTGTATGCCCATTTTGGGCTCTCTACAGAGATCCAGCCCCCAAACCGGCGGGCGTCGGCCGCCGTGATCACGCCTGTGAGAAATGCGGGCTAGCGGGCCGCACAAATTCGCTTTTGCGGGACGGCCTTGTTCCTCTGTTTTCCGGCCGTGTTCATGCCCGGTGGCGCGACGCGGATCCGGAGCAATACCTGTGCGCCCGCGGGATGCCCCGGCGCCGGCCGCTCCGACAGCCGGACGGTCTTGTCCTGCGGGACGACGACACCGGCCCGCATTCGCGTGGAGGTCTCAACTGTGAAGATGTCCGTGACGCTCATAACTCCGATCGCCCTGTTTGCTGGCTGCAATCGCGGGACCGGCGAAGCTTGATGGATGCTCGAAACGGGCGTGCGCCTTGGTACAGTAGGTGGAGCAATTCGATCATCGCTTTTGGGGGACGACGGCTTTGCGTCATTGGTTTGCGGTTGTGCTCGTGCTCGGCGGCGCGGCGGGGCTGCGCGCGCAGGGAAACTTCGAAGTGCAGGTGTACGGCTCGGAGCTCGTGCCGAAGGGTGCCACGATGGTCGAGCTGCACAGCAACTTCACGGCGGAAGGCCAGAAGCAGACCATCGATGGCGTCCTGCCCACCAACCACGCCCAGCACGAGACCGTCGAGATCACGCAGGGGATCAGCGACTGGTTCGAGTGCGGGTTCTACATTTTCACGAGCATCCAGACGGAGGGGCCGCAAACCGGCTGGATGTATGTCGGTTCCCATATCCGGCCGCGCTTCGCGATTCCCGAGAAGTACCACCTGCCGGTGGGGATCAGCATTTCCAATGAAATCGGCTGGCAGCGCCCGAATTTCTCGCTGGATACGTGGACGTGGGAGATCCGGCCCATCGTGGATAAGAAGATCGATAAGTGGTATCTCGCGTTCAACCCGACGTTCGACCGCTCGCTTCACGGCCCGGAGCAGAAGCGCGGGTTCGAGTTTTCGCCGAACTTCAAATTCAGCTACGACGTAACCAGGAAGATCGCCGCCGGGGTGGAGTATTACGGCTCCTACGGCCCCGTCACGGGCTTCGATCCGCTGCGCGATCAGGAGCAGCAGATCGTGCCCGCCATAGACGTCGACTTCGGCAAGCGGTGGGAATTCAACTTCGGCGTGGGCATCGGCGTCACGCAGTCCACGGACCACCTGCTGATCAAGGCGATCCTCGGCCACCGTTTCGGCGGAAAAGAGTAAGTCTTGAATTCACCGCCGAGGCGCCGAGCCGCGGAGTTCTACTTAGGTCCTCGGCGTCTCTGCGTCGCGGCGGTGGAATGATTGGCGCGGCGCAATTATTTCCGCGGCAGCTCCCGGAACACCGGATCGCTGCACGTGCCTTGCACCGTAAACGGAATCGCCAGTCCCTTGGGACCCGTCAGACCGCGCGTGCCGGACATCGTAAAATCCAGGCTGCAGTCCGGCGCGATCGTGCCGCTGCCGGTCAATTCGCCCAATCCGGAGATGGCCACGTCCAGATGATCCAGCGCGACTCCTTTGGGCGCGCTTTTGATGCTGCTCTTCCAGGAGAGGATCTCGATCGAGTCGCCGAGGTCTCCCACGTTGAGATCTTCGACGGGCGACATCCGGGGAGCGATATCGAACTGGTTCAGCTTCGCGTCGTTCACCTCGAGCGAGCCGCTCACCGCGGGAGCGTTGACCGGGCCCTGAAGCTTGAGATCGGCTACCACGACGCCGCCTTCCATGCTGGCCCGGCCGGGCAGCGGAAATCCGAGGGCCGGCAGAAACTGCGCCAACTTCGTCACCGGCGCGCCGTTGAGGGATAACGTAAGATCCGCGATGGGAGCTTCGCGGCCCATGCTGAAGATTCCCGTCAGTTCCGCCGAGCCTTTGGACATCGAGAGATCGCCGCGGTCCAGCACCCCGGCCCCGGTGCGCAAATCGTAGTGCAGGGCGAACACGGCGTCGAGCTTATCTCCGGCCGCCGATCCATGCTGCGCCAGCCGCAGCTTCGTGGTGCTCACCTGCCCGTTCACGTGCACGATGCGGCCATCGGATTCGAGCGAAGCATTGAGCGATACGGTTCCACCCAGTGAGGCCGGCGCTCCGGGCGGGTTGAGGCGGGCCAGGTCCGCTTTTTTAATGGAGATCAGAGCGCTAAGGGGGAGGATCGGCATGCCGCCCTCGAATTCGAGCGGGCCCGCCTTTCCGTCGACCGTTAGCGTACCCTTGGCGCCGATCGAGCCGCTCAGCGTGAATCCCGAGCTCTCGTGCAGCGGCTGGGAGGGAAGATCGAATCGTGCGTTATCGAGCGCCATGGATTCCGAGCCATCGCTGTTTTCGACCGCGATCCGCCCGCTGCGAACGGAAATGGCCGGCGAGTTGGTCTGCGGTAAGGATTTCGAGACCCGTTCGAGCAGGCTGTTGAAATTCCAATGGGCAGCCGTGTCCTGCTTCAGGATGATGGAGGCGCCCTCGAAGGTGACGGCGGAAACCTGCGGTTCGCCCGAAGACAGGAGCGCCCACACAGGCGCCCGGAAATAGGCGCTCCTGGCCCGCAGAAATGGCGCTTTGCGGAAGGCGGGGTCGTCGGCGATCGTCAGGTTTTCGGCTACCAGAGAGCCCCGCAGGAGCGAGTAGCGGAGCCGGCCGATTTCGAATCGGCGGCCGGTCACGCTGGACAATCGGTTCGCAACCTGCGGCCGCAGCCGGTCGGCGCGCAACAGCAGCGGAAGGCTTAGGTAAATCAGCGCGACGGCCGCGGCGCCAACCGCGGCAAATCGCAGGAACCTCTTGAAGGGAAACGGCCGGCGGCGGCGGCGCCGGTGCGGCGGGGCGACAATCCTGCGTCCGGGCGTGGCCGTGGCCGTGGCCGCAGCCAGCAGACGGTCCTGTTCCGTGGTACGTCTTTTTAACGGCATTCCGGGGAATCCGGCGTTGGGACTCCCCTGAGTATAGCCCGCCCGGAACGAAAATTGTTATCGCCCGCACGTTCCAGTGGTCATAGGCCGAGGTTCGCTACAATCGTACTGAGTCCACTTCAACGTAAGGAATCCCTGTGACAGGCAACGAAATACGCCAGCGGTTTCTCGATTTCTTCGCGGCTCGCGGGCACCGCGTGGTGCGAAGCTCCTCGCTGGTGCCGGCGAACGATCCCACCCTGCTGTTTACCAATGCGGGGATGAATCAGTTCAAGGATGTGTTCCTTGGCCTGGAGAAGCGCGATTATTCGCGCGCCGCATCCTCGCAGAAATGCGTGCGCGCAGGCGGCAAGCATAACGACCTCGAAAATGTCGGCTATACGCGCCGCCACCACACGTTTTTCGAGATGCTCGGGAACTTTTCATTCGGGGATTACTTCAAGGCGGAAGCGATTGAATTCGCCTGGGATCTCATTACCAAGGATTACGCTCTTCCCAAAGACCGGCTGTATGTCACGGTCTTCCGCGAGGATGACGAAGCCGAAGCGCTGTGGCAGAAGGTCGCGGGCGTTCCCAAGGACCGCATTTTCCGCCTGGACGAGAAGGACAACTTCTGGCAGATGGGCGAGACCGGGCCGTGCGGGCCGTGCTCGGAGATCCACTACGATCTCGGCGTGGAAGCGGCCGAGCCGGGGCGCGAGGGCGAGCGGTTCCCGAGCGATGCCGGCGGCCGGTTCGTCGAGATCTGGAACCTCGTGTTCATGCAATTCGACCGCGATGCCGCGGGTGTGCTGACCCCGCTGCCGCGGCCGTCGATCGACACCGGCATGGGTCTCGAGCGGATCGCGGCGGTGTTGCAGGGCAAGCTCTCGAATTACGACACCGACCTGATCCATCCGATCATTACGCACGCGGCGGGACTGTTCGGCCTCGCGCCGGGAACGGACGCGCGCGTCGATACGGCGCTGCGCATCGCCGCGGACCACGCGCGCGCGGCGGCGTTTCTGATCCATGACGGCGTCATCCCGGCCAATGATGGCCGCGGCTACGTGCTGCGCAAGATCATGCGGCGCGCCATGCGGAACGTGCGCATGATCGGCGTCGAGGAGCCGTTCCTGTACAAGCTGACCGGCTTCGTCGCGGAGCTGATGGCGCCGGCATATCCCGAGATGATCGAGAGCGTGCAGCGCGTCGCGCGCGTCGTCAAGGACGAGGAGCATCGTTACGCGACGACGTTCCTCCAGGCCGAGAAGCAGTTCGCAGACGCGGTGCAGACGGTTTCGGGCCACACCATTCCGGGCGCGATTTCCTTCCGGCTCTACGATACCTACGGCCTGGCGCTCGACGAGCAGGAGGATATGGCCCGGGAACGCGGCCTTGCCATCGATCGCGAAGGCTTCGAAGCCGAGATGCAGCACCAGCGCGAGCGCGCGCGCGCGAGCTGGAAGGGCGCGGAAAAGGGCGCGGTCGTACCGGCGTACCAGAAGCTGCTCGAGCTCGGGCGGACGAAGTTTCTGGGCTATAGCGAACTGGAGGCGTCTTCGCGCGTAGTGGGGCTGGTGCGCGACCGCGAGCTGGCGGAGGAGATTCCAGCGGGTGTGAAGGCCGAGCTGATCTTCGATCAGACGCCTTTCTACGCCGAGGCCGGCGGCCAGGTCGGCGACAAGGGCGCGCTCTATAACGAGGCCGGCGAGAAGGTCGCGGAGGTGGAGACGGCATTTGCGGGCGTGCCGGGACTTACGGTGCACCGCATCCAGGCGCTGCAGCCGATCCGCGCCGGCGAGCTGCTGCGCGCCGAGGTTGCCGCGCCGCTGCGGGATGCCACGCGGCGCAACCACACCGCGACCCACCTGCTGCACGCCGCGCTCCGGCAGGTCCTCGGGACGCACGTCAAGCAGGCGGGCAGCGTGGTCGAGCCGGGGCGGCTGCGCTTCGATTTCACCCACTACGCCGCCATGGACGCCGCGGAAATCCAGGAAGTCGAGCGGCTGATGAACGACGAGATCCTGAAGAACATCGCGGTCGAGACGAACATCATGCCGCTCGACCATGCGATCGCCACCGGAGCCATGGCGCTATTCGGCGAAAAATACGGCGAACAGGTGCGGGTCGTGACCGTGCCGGGCTTCAGCCGCGAGCTTTGCGGCGGCACGCACGTGCGCCGCACCGGCGATATCGGCCTGTGCAAGATCGTCTACGAGGGCAGCATCTCGGCCGGCGTGCGGCGCATCGAGGCGATCACCGGCGCGGCGGCGCTGCGGCAATACCAGGAATCGACGGGCGCGCTCAAGCGCATCGCGGAGATCGTCAAAGCGTCCGAGCCGGAGCTGGTGGAGCACGTGGAGAAGTCGATTGCCAACGCTCGGGCGCTCGAGCGTCAGGTGGACGAGCTGAAGACGCGGCTCGCGCAGGCGGCGGCGGGTGCGATGGAGAGCCGCGCGCGGCAGATGAACGGATCGCGCGTGCTGGCCACGCGCGCCGACGGCATGGACCGCCAGCAAATGCGCGCCCTCGCCGATTCGCTGCGCAACCGGTGGCAGAGCGCGGTGGTCGTGCTGGCGGCGGCGGAACCGGGCAATGTCTCGATCATTTCCGCGGTGACGAAGGATCTCGCCGGCAGGATTCACGCCGGGAAACTGGTGAGCGCGGTGGCGCAGGCGGTCGGCGGGAAAGGCGGCGGCCGCCCGGATATGGCGGAGGGCGGCGGCAAGGATGCGAGCGGTCTTGATGCTGCCCTGGAAGCGGTGTACCGCGAAGTGGAGTCGAAGCTTTGACGCCCGAGTCCTACGATGCCATTGTGGTGGGCGCAGGGCCTACAGGCCTGGCGTGCGGCATCGAATTACAGAAGCGCGGGGTAAGATGCACGCTCATCGAAAAAGGGTGCGTGGTCAATTCCATTTACCATTACCCCACCAACATGACCTTTTTCACCACGCCGGAGCTGCTCGAAATCGGGGATATCCCGATGACCAGCCTGAATGAGAAGCCGAACCGCACCGAGGCACTGAAATACTACAGGCGTGTGGCGGATCACTATAAGCTGGATATCCGGCAATATGAGCGGGTAGAGCGGATCGCGGGCGAGGACGGCGCGTTCCAGGTATTTACTGTGGACCGGCTCGGCTGCAATCACCTGTACCGGGCGCGAAAAATAGTACTAGCCACGGGGTACTACGATATTCCGAACCGTCTTCACATTCCGGGTGAGGAACTCCCGAAAGTATCGCACTATTACAAGGAACCGCATCCGTACTACAACCACGATGTAGCCGTGATCGGGGGCAAGAATTCGGCGGCAATCGCGGCTCTGGAGTTATGGTGGTCGGGCGCGCGCGTAACACTGATTCACCGCGGCGAGGCCATCTCAGATAAGGTCAAATATTGGATCAAACCGAACATTGTGAATCGCCTCCAGAACGGGGAAATCAAAGGTTACTTCCGCTCGCAGGTCTTGGAGATTCTGCCGGATACGATTCGTTTGGCCACCCCCAATGGCGAAGTTACCCTGCGGAACGACTTTGTATTCGCGCTCATCGGTTATCAACCCGATCTGCGGTTTCTAAATTCCATCGGAATTACGCTGGATCCGGAATCGCAGCGCCCGCGCACGAACCCGCACACGCTGGAAAGCGAGCGCGCCGGTGTGTACCTTGCAGGCGTGATTGTTGCTGGTATGCACACGAATGAGATCTTCATTGAAAACGGAAGATTTCATGGCCAGTTAATCGCGGATGCAATTTCTCGCTCGCTCTAGAGTGTCCGTAAGCTCACAGGACTAGTACCGGCGGTATCCATACGAACTGAAACGAATGGCATTATTACTGTATCTATTGAGGAGAAGGGAGCCCACATGTTTCAGTCGCTACTCAACACGCTGTTCGGTTGTACTCACCAGAGGACCACTTTCCCGCAGACGCCACTGCGGAAGAGCGGTTACCAGGCTCCCGGAGCAACACGCAACGGAACTTACGTGGTGTGTCTCGATTGCGGAAAGGAATTCGCTTACGACTGGAACAGGATGCGCGTAGGCGTTACTCTGCCGAATCACCCGTCCCGCCTTCCGCAAGTGGCGGAGGGAACATTCGAAGGTCTCCCGCGGCACGTGGCGTGAACCCACTCCTGTAGTGCAGGCCCATGGCTTGCCCGGTCTGTGCGCTTCGGACGGCGCAGGCCACGGGCCGGCCTACCGGTGTGGCGTGATGCTTCCAAGCACCACGGGCCGCCGCGCGCCGGTAGCGGAAGGAACGTTCGACGGCCTCCCGCGCCACGTCGCGTAAGCCAGCACCGCGAACGCGATCGCTTCTTTGGCATCCGCATCGATGCCGTAGTCGCTCGAACTGGCCACGGCGATTCCCGGCAGGAAACCGGCCAGATGGGCCATGATCTGCGGGTTGTGCCCGCCGCCGCCGGAAACAATCAGATCGATTGGCGCAGGGCGCGGCTCGCGTGTTTGCTCCATCACCGCGCTTGCGATGGTAGCGGCGGTCAGCACCGTCGCGGTCGCCACGAGATCTTCGATCGGCCGCCCGGATCGCTTCATGCGCTCGACGAAGGCCGCACCGTACTGCTCGCGTCCGGCGCTCTTCGGCGGCCGCCGGCGGTAATACGGGTCACGGAGGAGTTCGTCCAATAGTCGCCGATCCACCGTCCCGCGCGCGGCGATGCGGCCGCCGCGATCGTAATTCTGCTTGCCCGCGGTGGCTTCCCGGGCCAGCGCGTCGATCACCATGTTGCCTGGTCCGGTGTCAAACGCGACGAGATCTTCGAGTTGCGCTCCGGGTGGAATCACCGTGAGGTTGGCGATCCCGCCGATGTTGAGCGCGATGCGCGTGCGCCGCGGATGCCGGAACAGCACGTAATCGAGGTAGGGCACCAGGGGCGCGCCCTGGCCGCCGGCCGCGATATCGCGCGCGCGGAAATTCGAGACCACCGGCGCGCCGGCGCGCTCGGCGAGAATGGCGGGCTCGCCGATCTGCAGCGTGTTGCGGCCGCCCTCATGATAGATCGTCTGCCCATGGCAGCCGATCAGGTGCACGCGGCCCGCGCGCCGCAGGGCGCGGGCGTAGAGCTCGGCGACTTCGAAATTCAGGCGCGAAATCTCAGCGGTGTGGGTGTCGGCGTCCGAGACGGCCAGCAGCCGCTCCCGAAAACGGGCGGGATACGGCACCGAGTAAAACCGCCGTGTGCGCAGCGCGGGCATTTCGACGACCGCGACATCGATGCCGTCGAGCGATGTGCCGCTCATGAGGCCCGCGACTAGCATGGCGGCGGGCCGAGTTCCTTCTGTAATTCCGCGAGCAGTTGCAGCGCCTCGATGGGCCGCAGCTCATCCACCTTGAGCGCGCGGATGCGCGCGGCCAAATCGTAGCCGACCGGTTCGAAGAGTTGGATCTGCACCGGCGCTTCGGGCCGGCCGGCCACGGGCGCGGCGGTGATCTCATGCTCCGTGCGTTCGTGAAGGTGGAGCACCTCCCGCGCGCGCTCGATCACGCCGAGCGGCAGGCCGGCGAGGCGGGCGACTTCGATCCCGTAGCTGCGGTCGGCTTTGCCGGGCTCCACCTTGCGCAGGAAGATGATGTTCCCGCCGGCCTCTTTGACCGAGACCTGCAGGTTGCGCACGCCGGGGAGTTGTTCGGCAAGCTCGGTCAGCTCGTGATAATGCGTGGCGAAAAGCGTCTTCGCGCGGGTGTGCGAATGGATATGCTCGACCACGGCCCAGGCGAGCGCGAGGCCGTCGTAGGTTGCGGTGCCGCGGCCGATCTCGTCGAGCACGATGAAGCTGCGCGGCGTGGCCGTGTTGAGAATCACCGCCGTCTCGGTCATTTCGACCATGAAGGTCGACCGCCCGCGCGCCAGGTTGTCGGAAGCTCCGATGCGCGTGAAGATGCGGTCGACGATGGGCAGCGTGGCCGAGTCGGCCGGGACGAAGGAGCCCATCTGCGCGAGGATCGAAATGAGCGCCGCCTGCCGCAGGTAGGTCGATTTGCCGCCCATGTTCGGGCCCGTGATGATGGCGATCAGGTCGCTCGAATCGTTCAGGAAGACATCGTTCGGGATGAAGCGCGCCGCCTCCTGCCCGGCGAGCCGCTCGATGACCGGATGGCGGCCGGCCAGGATGCGCATTTCGCCGGTCTCGGAAAACGATGGCCGCTGATAGCGGTTCTCCGCGGCCGTCTGGGCGAGCGCCGCGGTAACGTCCAGCTCGGCAATCGCGGCGGCGGTGGCGCGGATTCGCTGCGCCTGCGCGGCGGTCCGCTGCCGCACCTCCGCGAACAGCTCTTTTTCGAGGGCCAGGATTTTCTCTTCGGCGTCCAGCACCTTGCGCTCGTAATCCTTGAGCTCGGGCGTGGTGAAGCGCTCGGCGTTGGCCAGCGTCTGCTTGCGCTCGTAGTCGGCGGGGGCGAGGTGGAGATTGGCCCGCGTGATTTCGATGTAGTAGCCGAAGACGTTGTTGAACCGCACCTTGAGCGACTGGATGCCGGTGCGCTGGCGCTCGCGCGCCTCAATCTGCGCGATCACCTGGCGGCCGTTGCGCGAGAGATCGCGCAGTTCGTCGAGCTCGGGGCGGTAGCCGGCGCGGATGGTGCCGCCGTCGGCGAGATTGAGCGGCGGCTCATCGGCGATGGCATCCAGGATGAGGCCGGCTACATCGGTGAGCTCATCCAGGCGGTCGTAGAGCGAGCGCAGGCGGCCGGACTGCCGGGTGTCGAAGCAGCGCTTCAGCGCGGGAATCTTTTCGAGCGAACGGCCGAGCGCGAGCACATCGCGCGGGCCTGCCGAACCCAGCGTGACCTTGGCCAGCAGGCGCTCGATATCGAGAATTCCGGCGAGCTGCTTGCGGAGTTCGGCGCGCAGGATCGTCTCGCGCAGCAGCTCGCCGACCGCGTCCAGGCGCTGTTCGATCTCCGCGCGGTCCATGGAGGGGCGCAGCAGGCGCTGGCGCAGCAGACGGCCGCCCATGCCGGTCTGCGCCTGGTCGATCACCGCGAGCAGCGTCGCTTCCTGCTGCGAGCCGGCATCGGCCGCGAAGAGGGGCTCGACGAGCTCCAGGTTCCGCACCGTAACGGCGTCCAGCACCATGGCGTCCGCGCGGTCGTAGAAGGTGGGGCGATCGAGGTGGTCGAGCGCGGCGCGCTGCGTCTCACGGAGGTAATGGAGGATGGCGCCGGCCGCGGAGATCGCGGCGGGCCGGTTGGCGAGGCCGCAGCCATCGAGCGTCAGGAGGCGGAAATGCTCCCGCAGGGTGCGCTCGGCATAATCGGCGGTGAAAATCCAGTCTTCGAGCTCGGTGCGCACGAAGCGCGGGGCGGCGCCGTTGGTGGGCGCGCCGTCGAGGAGCAGCGGAAGACCGCCGGGGAAAAGCACCTCGCGCGCGCCCAATTGCTCGATCGCGGCCGGCACTTCGGATTCGGCCAGCTCGGTGACGCGGAATTCGCCGGTCGAGACATCCACGTGCGCGATGGCGGACCGGCCGCCCGAAGTGCCGCGCGCCACCGCCGCCAGATAGTTGTTCTCTCGCGAGCGGACGAGGGCGGCGTCCATCGCCGTGCCCGGCGTCACCACGCGGGTCAGCTCGCGTTTGACGAGCTTCTTGGCGAGCTTGGGGTCTTCCATCTGGTCGCAGATGGCGACCCTATGGCCCTTTTGGATGAGCCGCGCGATATACCCTTCGGCCGCGTGGTACGGCACTCCGCACATGGGGATCGGCGTGCCCTTTTCCTTGTTGCGCGCCGTGAGCGTGATTTCGAGATCGCGCGCCGCCACCACCGCATCCTCGAAAAACAGCTCGTAAAAATCACCCAGCCGGAACATGAGCAGCGCGTTGGGCACCTGCTGCTTGATGCTGTTGTACTGCCGCATCAGCGGCGTGGAGGCATCAGAGGACATGGGGAGACGGGTAATTCACCGCCGAGGCGCTGAGACGCCGAGGAAGTAATGTATTCTCTGCGCCTCTGCGTCTCGGCGGTGAATTGATCATGCGTAGATGCCTCTGAGCTTGATCGCGTAGACCACCCGGTCCAGGGCCACCATGTAGGCCGCGATGCGGTTGTTCACGTTGTGGGTTTCGGCGTAGTGGACCACAGCATCGAAGGATTCGACCATAATCTCCTCCAGCCGCTCGTTGACCGTGTTCTCATTCCAGAAGAAGCCCTGGCGGTCCTGCACCCACTCGAAATAGGAGACCGTGACGCCGCCGGCATTGGCCAGAATATCGGGAATGACGAAGACACCCTTCTCGGCGAGCACCTCGTCGGCGAGCGGTGTGGTCGGCCCGTTGGCTCCCTCGCACAGGATCTTGCAGCGCAGCCGGTCGACATTGCCGGAATGAATCACGTTTTCCGTGGCGGCGGGGATGAGCACGTCGCAATCGAGGAACATGGCTTCGTTGCGGTCCATGTCTTCGCCTCCGGCGAAGCCGAGGACCGACCCCGTTTCACGCCGGTGCGCCTGGAGAGCCGCGATGTCGAGCCCGCGCGGATTGTAAACCGCTCCGTCGTACTCCACGATGGCGACCACCTGGAAGCCTTTGGCGCTCATCAACCGGGCCGCCATGCCGCCGACATTTCCGAAGCCCTGGATCACGACGCGCGTATTTTCGGGCCGCAGACCGAGCTTGCGCAGCGCCTCGATCGTCACGATCATGCAGCCCCGGCCGGTAGCCTCCGGACGGCCGCGAGAGCCCCCGAGCGTCATCGGCTTTCCCGTAACCACGGCGGTTACGGTGTGACGTGCGTGCATGGAGTACGTGTCCATGATCCATGCCATGATCTTCTCGTTCGTGTTGACATCCGGCGCCGGAACGTCGCGCTCCGGACCGATGAAGTCGATGATCTCGGCGGTGTAGCGCCGGGTGAGCTTTTCCAGCTCGGAATCGGAGAGGATGTTGGGATCGCAGATGACGCCGCCCTTGCCGCCGCCGAACGGGATGTTCACCACGGCGCACTTCCAGGTCATCCAGGAAGCGAGCGCGCGGACCTCGTCGAGTGTGACATCGGGCGCGAAGCGGATGCCGCCCTTGGCCGGGCCGCGCGCCACCGAGTGCTGCACGCGGTATCCGGTGAAGACTTCGAGGCGGCCGTCGTCGAGCTGCACGGGAATATGCACCGTGATCTCGCGCGAAGGCGTCGCGAGGACCTTGCGGAGACCGTCGTCGAGGTTGAGGCGATTGGCGGCCTCATCGAACCGCGCGGCGGCCGCCAGCCAGGGGTTCTTCTCATTATCCCGGGAGATGGAAACGGCGCTTGCTATCGAAGTCACGGTTTCATTATGCCATTGGCAGCAGGTATGATCGAGAACGATGCCTGTCTGGAACGCCGCGCGGTACCTGCGCTTTTCCGATGAGCGGACGCGCCCCTGCCGCGACCTCGCCGCTCGCGTGGAAGTGGCGCTGCCGCAGCGGATCATCGATCTGGGCTGCGGCCCCGGCAACAGCACGGCGGTTCTGGCCGAGCGCTGGCCGGAGGCGGAGATCGCCGGGATGGATAGCTCCGAGGAGATGCTCGCCACCGCGCGCACCAGCGGAACCGCGGCCCTTTGGGTGCAAGGCGACATCGTGCGATGGGCGGAGCAGGAGACAGAGCGGTTCGACGTGGTGTTCTCGAACGCGGCGCTGCAATGGGTGCCGGACCATGCGTCGCTCTTCCCGCGGCTGCTCGCGCGCGTGGCGCCGGAAGGCGCGCTTGCGGTGCAGCTTCCGGCTTATTCCGAGCAGCCTGCGCAGCGGCTCATCCGCGAACTGGCGCGGTCGTCCAAATGGAAGGCTCGGTTTACGCCGCCGCCGGCCGATTGGCGCACGGAGGATATCGGGTTCTACTACGACCTGCTCGCGCCGCGGGCGGCGCGCATCGACATGTGGCAGACGGAATACATCCACGTGGTCGAGGGGACACGCGCGGTGGTCGAATGGTACCGCGGCTCGGGACTGCGGCCGTTCCTCAACGTGCTCCCTTCGGAAAAGGACCGCGAACAATTCCTGGCGGAGTATCACGAAGCCCTGCAGCCGCACTATTTGCCGCAGGCGGACGG
>DATGMB010000215.1:0-7003 GCA_035293845.1 Bryobacteraceae bacterium | reverse complement strand
ACCACTCCGGTGGACCCGCGCGTGCTGGAGGCGATGCTGCCGTGGTTCGGCCCCAAATTCGGCAATGCCGCCAGCCGCACGCACCGCTTCGGCTGGGAGGCGGAAAAGGCGGTCGAACTGGCGCGGCGGCGGATCGCCGAGGTGGCCGGGGCGGAGCCGCGCGAGATCGTTTTCACCAGCGGTGCTACGGAATCCAACAATCTGGCGATTAAAGGCGCGGGCGCGCGGCACATCGTGACCGTTTCCACAGAGCACAAAGCCGTACTGGATCCCGTCAAACGGCTCGGCTGCCCCGCTGCGATTTTGACTCCGCACCACGACGGCCGCATCGATCTCGACGCCCTGCGCGCCGCCATTCGTCCGGAAACCGGGCTCGTGAGCGTCATGGCGGCGAACAACGAGATCGGCACACTGCAGCCGCTCGCCGAAATCGGCGCCATCTGCCGCGAGCGCGGCGTGCTGTTCCACTGCGACGCCGCGCAGGCGTTCGGCAAGATTCCGCTCGATGTGAATTCCGCCGGCATCGACCTGCTCTCCGTCAGCGCGCATAAAATGTACGGTCCCAAGGGCGTGGGCGCGCTGTACGTGCGCCGCCGCCGCGTGCGCCTCACGCCGCTGATCGATGGCGGCGGCCATGAGTTCGGCATGCGCTCCGGCACCCTGAACGTGCCCGGCATCGTGGGTTTTGGCGAGGCCTGCGGGATCGCGGCCGCGGAAATGGAAACCGAGGCTGTGCGCATCCGCGCGCTGCGGGATCGCCTCCTGCGCGGGCTCGAAGCATCGATCGGCGGTATCCGCGTCAACGGCTCGATGGAGCACCGTCTTCCCGGCAACCTGAATGTGAGCTTTTCCGGCATCGACGCCGAAGCGCTGCTCATGAGCATGCCGGAGCTGGCGCTTTCCACCGGCTCCGCCTGCTCTTCCGCCGCAGTCGAGCCCAGCCACGTGCTCCGCGCGATCGGCCTCTCGGAGGAACTCGCCCGCTCTGCCGTCCGGTTCGGCCTCGGCCGCTTCAATACGGAAGAGGAAATCGATTACGCCGCCGGCCGCATCTGCGAGGCGGTGGCGCGCCTGCGAAATTTAACCCCCGTTTAGTACCACAATCCCCCACCTGGACGTGGGAAAACGCCCGGATTCCGCGTTATACTCACGCTATCCAGAAGGGAGTTCGCGCCTGTCCTGTTCATTACGTTGTGACATTCCTTCTGGTAAGCTGTTTCTTCTCCCCCGTAAGAGGTTACTCTATGCGCTACCAGCTTGCCGCAACGCTATTGCTGTTCGCCTGCTCCGCTTTCGGGCAGGTTGTCGCCGGAACGGCTGCCATTTCGGGTGTGGTCCGAGACCCCTCTGGGGCCACCGTTCCGGGCGCCAAAGTCGTGATCTCCAGTGCCGGCCAGGGTACGCTCCGCACCCTCACGACCAACGCCGGCGGCGCGTTCTCCGCCCCGGCGCTCACTCCCGGCCCCGGTTACAAGGTCACGGTAACCGCTCCAGGCTTCAATACCTATGAGGCCGATCAACTGGTTCTGGCGGTTGGGCAGGATCTCGCGCTCAATATCCCGCTGGCCGTCGGATCGAGCGTGACGCAGGTGGAGGTTTCGGGCACCGCCACGATGGTCGAAGACACCAAATCGGATGTCTCGATCGCGGTCGATTCCAGAGCCATCCAGGATCTGCCGATCAACGGCCGCCGCGTCGATTCCTTCGTGCTGCTGACGCCCGGCGTCACCAATGACGCCACCTTTGGCCTGTTGAGCTTCCGCGGAGTTGCCGGAAACAATTCGTTCCTTGTCGACGGCAACGACAACACCGAGCAGTTCTACGATGAGAACGCCGGCCGCACGCGCATCCAATCGCAGATTTCGCAGGATGCGGTGCAGGAGTTCCAGGTGGTTTCCACCGATTACTCGGCCGAATACGGCCGCGCCATGGGCGGCGTGGTCAACACCGTTACCAAGAGCGGGACGAACGACCTCCACGGAAGCGGCTTCTATTTCTTCCGCAGCACCGGGTTCGACGCCCGCGATCCGTTTGCCTCGTTTAATCCGTCGGAGCGCCGCGTGGAAGGCGGCGCCAGCGTCGGCGGGCCGATCAAGAAAGACAAACTGTTCTACTTCGTGAACTTCGACCTGACCCACCGCAATTTCCCGATGGTCGACAGCTACGTTCAGAGCGGTGTGGTGAATCCCACGACGCAGACCTGGATCGGCTGCGGCGTCGCCAGCGGCACTACGCCCGCCGCTACGCCCGCGCAGTGCAATGCCATCAATGCGCTGCTGCCGCGCTTCTACGGCCAGATCCCCCGCACCGGCGATAACGACCTCGCCTTCGGCAAGCTCGATTACCACATCAACGAAAAGAACACGCTGACCGCCGAATTCAATTTCCTGCGCTGGTGGTCGCCCAATGGCATTCAGACCGGCCTCAGCTCCACCTCCGGGGCGGGGATCACTGGCAACGGCGACGATTCGGTGCGCGTGCGCAACGGCAAGCTTGGCTGGACGTTTGTGCCATCGAGCAGTCTGGTAAACAATTTCCGCTTCGGCTGGGACACCGACCGCCAGGCCGATTCGTTCGATCAGGCCGAGCTGGGCAGCGGCCTCGGCTACCTCGATGTCTCCGTCGGCGGCGTGCAGCTTGGGCCCGCGACGTATTTGCCGCGCGTCGAGCCGAGCGAGACCCGCTATGAGTTCTCCGACGACCTGAGCAAGGTCCACGGCGCCCACAGCTTCAAATTCGGCTTCAACTATTTCACCACCGAAGACTACAACTACTTCATCAGCAACGCGTTTGGGTCCTACACCTATCTGAATCCCAACGCTTTCGCTCTCGACTACACCGGCAACACCACGGGAGCCAAGAACTGGTCCAGCTATTCCCAGACCTTCGGCAACCCGGTGGCCGACTACCGCATCAATGAGCTCGCCTGGTACGCCCTCGATCAGTGGAAAGCCACTCCGAAGCTGACCGTGAACCTCGGCGTGCGCTATGACAAGTCGATGAGCATGAACTTCCCCGTGGTCAATCCGGACTGGCCGGGCACGGGTTACATCCACACCCCCAGCGCAAACTTCTCGCCGCGAATCGGACTGGCCTACCGGCTGAACGACAAGACTACGTTACGCGCCGGCTACGGCATGTTCTACGCGCGACTGCTCGGCGGCCTGATCGACAATCTCTGGACCACCAACGGCCAGTATCAAATCTCCGCCTCGCTCAGCTCGACGAACTCGACGCAACTCGCCGCCGGTCCGGTATTCCCGAATGCCCTGCCGACGGCTCCGGTTGGCGCGGGCTCCACGGCCATTCAGTTCGCGGCGCCGGATCTGAGGACGCCGTATTCGTCGCAGGCCAACGTTACGGTCGAGCGCCAGCTCAGCAGCGACTTCCTGCTGAGCGTTTCCGGCATCTTCAGCCGCGGGATTCACCTGCTCAGCTCGGTGGACGTCAACGCGCCGTATCCCTCCGGGTCGTTCACCTACACCATCGCCGACGCCAACGGCAACCCGACCGGAAGCTTCACCACGCCGATTTACCAGAACCCGCGGCCCAACACGCATTACGGCACCGTCATCGAGGACACCAACGGAATCGACAGCGTCTACAGCGCGCTGGCCGTCAGCCTGACCAAACGCTTCTCGCACGGCATCCAGATGCTGGCTTCCTACACCTGGGCGCACGAGATCGATGACGGCCAAGGTGGTGGGTCGAGCGCGATTTTCTACAGCGGCCAGTTCAACACCTACAACGGCAATAACGCGTTCGAGCGCGGCAGCGGCACGCTCGACCAGCGCCACCGCTTCGTCTACTCTTTCGTGTGGCAGCCGACGGTGACGCATTCCCAGAGCGCTCTTGCCAAGTACCTGCTGAACAGTTGGCAGCTCTCTGCCATCACCACGCTGGCCGCGGGACGTCCCGCTGGAAGCCCGAGCATCCGGGTCAGCACGCCGATCGGCCCCTCGACGCCCGGCTTCCCTGGTACGCAAGGGCTGCTCTCGACCACCTACATCGATGGGCTTGTCGGCAGCACGCGCGTGCCGTGGCTGCCCGTCAACAGCATCTACACCTGGCCGTCCTACCGCGCGGATGCCCGGATCAGCAAACTGATCCCGATCGCCGTGAAGGACCGCACGCTGAACCTGTACCTGAACTTCGAAGCGTTCAACGTGAGCAATTCCTGGGCGCCGACTTCCATGGCCACGCAGCAATACGCCGAGACCAAGGCGGGCGTCCTCCAGGCCACACCAACCGCCTGGGGTTACCCCACCGCCGATGGCGGCTTCCCCGATGGAACCCAGGCCCGCCGCCTCCAGGTGAGCCTCCGGCTGACGTTCTGATGTAGCGCAGGCCCCATCGCCTCCGAGGTTGGGGATCCGGAGCACGTCACCCCGGTCCCCAACCCAAACCCCAAACCCCAAACCCCAAACCCCAAACCCCGGCCCCTGTCGTACCCTGATCCCATGAACCTCGCATTCATCGGAACCGGCCGCATGGGCGCGGCCATGGTGCGCAATCTGGTCGCGGCGGGACACCGCGTCACCGCTTACAACCGTACCCGCGAAAAGGCCGAAGGCCTTGGCGCCGCCGTCGCCGACTCGCCGGCCGCCGCCTGCCGCGGCTGCGATGCAGCCATCACCATGCTGCCGGACGACCACGCAACCGAAGAGGCGGTCTTCGGCCGCGAAGGCATCGGCGGCGCCCCGCATATCGCGTGCAGTACGATCAGCACGGCCATGGCGCGCCGCCTGGCCGCGCAGTCGGCCGACTATCTCAGCGCCCCCGTTTTCGGCCGTCCGCAGGCTGCCGAGGCGCGTCAGCTTCTGGTCGTCGCCGCCGGCCGGCCCGAGCTGATCCGCCGCTTCCAGCCGGTCTTCGATGCCATCGGCCGCCAGACCTTCGTCGCCGGCGCGGAACCGTGGCAGGCCAACGCCGTCAAGCTGTGCGGAAATTTCATGATTGCCAGCATGCTCGAAGCGTTCGGCGAATCGTACGCCACGCTCGAAAAGGCCGGAGTCGCGCCCCATCTGTTTCTCGAAGTCATGTCCGCGCTGTTCGGCTCGCCGGTCTATGCCAATTACGGCCGCATTATCGCCGACCGCAAATTCGAGCCCGCCGGCTTCGCCCTGAAGCTCGGACTGAAGGACGTGCGGCTGACGCTCGAAACCGCCGCCGAGTGCCTGTCGCCCATGCCCTTCGCCAGCATCCTCCGGGACCGGCTGATGGACGCCGCTGCGCACGGCCAGGGTGAAAAGGATTGGTCCAGCTTTGCCCTTTGGGGCCGGCCATAGCGCAAGCGCGCGTATACCCGATAGTTGCTCCACAATTGCTCGTTGCAAACTTCGTTGACAGCATCGGTTGTACACCCTATAGACGCAGGCCCGCAAAAAACATTGCAAACAACTGAAATTAAATGAGATTAGCTTTGGGTATCAGCCTGCATGGCATAGGGCATGTTTCGGAGAGATGTGCTCCAAGAGAAGCAGACGGAACGATCGGTAGAACGCCGCCGCAAATTCCGATTCCAGATGCGGCGTGAAGTCCAGTACAAGCTGGTTGAGGACGGCCTGGCTCGGGAGTCCGGGAGCGGAGAAACCATCGACATCGGCAGCGGCGGGGTGTCCTTCTCCACGGACCGCGACATGAGGACCGGCTCGTTTATTCAGCTTTCGATCAGTTGGCCGGTGCTGCTGGACGACGCCTGCCCGATGCGGCTGGTGGTATTCGGCCGCGTGGTGCGCAGCGGCGCAGGGATCTGCGCCTGCACCGTGGACAAATACGAATTCCGGACTCGCGGCCGCGGGTTACACGCGGTCCAGCCTCATCACGATACCAAGCTCGAGCGGTGGGCGGACATGCAGAGGGACCAGGCGAAAGCCCGGATGGTGAGTGCCTGAGAGCGACTCCTGGCGCCTATTGCGCCGGACTGGTGCTCGCGGGCGAGGGCTTGGATTCCGTCTTCGCTTCCGTTTTGGCTTCCGGCTTGGCGGATTCGGATTTCGCCCCGTTCCCGTTGGAACCCGTGGTGGAAGGCGCCTTGCCCCCCTTGCCGTAATCCGTCACGTACCAGCCCGTGCCCTTGAACTGCAGCGCCGGGGGTGAAAGCAGGCGCTCCAACTCTCCGCCGCAACCCTCGTGGACCTGCAGGGGCTCGTCAGAGAATTTTTGCAGGACTTCGAAAGTTTCGTTGCACTTGTGACAGTGGTAATCGTAAAGCGGCATAGCGATTTAGACGCAGTACTCCAGACAATACTCTCTTCATCTTATCAGATGCTCGACCCGCCGGGCGGTTTCGCACCCGTGTACCGATTGTAGGAACAGCGGCTTCCGCGGGACTGTTCCGCAGAGAACTACTTCTTTCTGGGCGTCGGGCGGCGTACGGGCGCGGCGCAGGGCTCCAGCTTCAGGCCGGAGATCTTGGCCTTTTCCGTCTCCATCGTCAGCATGAACGGCTCTTTGCTGAACGCCTTGGGCACACCATCCCACTCAATGGTCTCGCCCACGGCCGGCTTACCGGTAAGGGGCGCATCCAGCCGGAGCGTGATCTCCGGGGTCTTGGCAGTCTGGCCGGGCTCGGGAACGGCTACCAGCAGTTCCCGCGAACGGCAGGCCGGCTTAGCCTCGACGATGACGCCCTTCAGGGCCTTGGTCCCGTTGGGGCCGGTCACGTCGGCATCCTTGAGCTGGCCTTCGAAATATTGCTGGCCGTTAGTATCGGTGAGCTGGCCCTTGATCCCCATCCACAACGCAATCTGGGGCTCTTTTTCCGCGAACTCCTTCTGCTTGCGTGCCGCCGCCGCGCTGGCGGTTTCGATGGTGAAACCCGCCGGCGGCAGCGGAGATGTCTTGGCCTGCTCTTTCAACTGGTCGAGCCCCTCCATGCTGCCGTGAAAGGTGTTGTAGGCGTTCGCGGCGTAATCGGTGATCTGCTTGGGGTTCGTCACGGTGCCGCCCAGCGTCGGGTCGATCACGGAGGCGCGCACGAACTCGTAGATTGCCTTGGGGA
>DATGMB010000214.1:0-5637 GCA_035293845.1 Bryobacteraceae bacterium | reverse complement strand
GGAATTCGCTATCGATGGTGACGGTTTCGGGAGGGATGCGCTTGGAGGCCGCGATGGCCTTCAGGACGCGTTGGATGAGTTCGTCGGACATAGCAATCGGCTCACGGTTTCAAAAGTGTAGCCCCGTTCCAGCAGCACGGGCACCAGACGACGGACCGCCTCCACGGTCACGCCGATATCCGGCCTGGCGCGGAGCTCGCGTCCATCGTGAAGGCAAAGAATGGCTCCGTTCTCCACTCGCGAGACCAGCCGGGCAGCCACCGCATCCGCCTTCGCCTTCCAATCATAGCCGATTGCGGTCCACATGACGCCACCCACTCCGGCGCGCCGCTGCGCCCGTCCCAGTCCGAACCAGCGGACGCCGAACGGGGCGCGAAACCAGGCCGGCACGGCCCCGGTATGGCGCTCGATGGCCTCCTGCGCGCGGCAGATCTCGGCTTCCATGAAACGGGGCGAGCGAAAGCAGAGATACGGATGGGTGTGGCTGTGATTGCCGATCTCGTGGCCGGCGCTGCGGACCTCCCGCGCGACGGCGGGCAGGCGCTCCACATTGGCGCCGCACTGAAAGAAAGTGGCCGCCACGCGATGCCGGGCGAGGATTTCGAGCAGCAGGGGCGTGCTCTCGCTCGGCCCATCGTCGAAGGTCAGCGCGATGCGCGAGCGGTCCCGCGGACCGCGCCAGGCGGAGGGAGCGAGCACCGCCGCGGACCGCCCGCGGACGGCCCAGGCGAGGAAGCCGGCGGAGGCGAGAATGGCGGGTGGGACCGGCTGCATGCGAATCTTCTTGCGAATCTTCTATTGTAAGTACAGAGCACACGTAAGCCGGCACCGGCGAGGGTGCGTGGTAACGTAGATTCAGAGGGTACTGCGATGTCGACGCAGCCGAAGACATTTCTGAGCGAAGAAGAGTACCTGGCGATCGAACGCAAGGCACCGTACAAGAGCGAGTACTATCGCGGTGAGATCTTCGCGATGGCCGGAGCCGGCGAACCTCATAACTTGCTGGCGTCAAATCTTATACTTCGCCTGGGCCAGCAGTTCCTGGGGCGGCCTTGCCGCGTTTACGGGAGCGACATGCGAGTCCACGTCCCGGCGACCGCCTGGTACACATACCCGGACATCTCCGCCGTTTGCGGTGAGCCCCAGTTCCGAAGCGGCCGCGATAATCTGCTGAATCCGTCATTCATCGCCGAGGTTCTCTCGGAATCCACCGAGCGCTACGACCGCGGCCGCAAATTCGAGCTCTACCAATCCATCCCGTCGCTTTCCGAGTACCTGCTCGTCGCCTCCGATCACATTCGCGTGGACCTCTATACCCGCCAGGCCAACGGCAAGTGGCTGCTGACCAGCGCGAGCAGCCTGGATGAGTCGATTACGATCGATTCGATCTGCTGCACGTTGAACCTTGCGGATCTCTACGACAAGGTCCAGTTAGAGGAAGCCGCCGAAGATCAGAACCGCTTCTTGTAGAAAAAGTCCAGCCCGAACACGCCATTCTCCTCCCGCAGCGCCACCACGGACCATCGCTTGGCAAAGGCCCACTCCATCCGCACCACCTGCGGATTGGTGCTCGTCACGTTGGTGATGTAGGTGAACGTGATATCGGGTGTGACCTGCTGCTCGAGCGTCACGCGCGCCTGCGGGTTGTTGGTTTCGATGCCGGGCAGGGTCGGATCGATGCGCAGCCGGCTTACGCCGAAAAACTTCTGCAGGCGGCCGGTCACGGGGCTGGCGATGGCCTGGCCGAGCAGCGCCGAGGCCCCCGATTGCTGCCAGCCCTGCGGCGCGCCGTTCTGCTGCCCGATGAGCGCCGGGTCGAGCGCCGGAGCGTCGCCCGTGGCGAGCAACTGCACAATCTCGCTGAACTGTAGCGGCGGGTCCGAGCGCGGCGTCAGGTTCAGCTTGTTCAGCGTTCCCGAGATGGTGAGCGTGATATCGATGCCGCGCGCCTTGGTCTCCAGGTCGATATCGAATACCGGGTCGATCTTCAGCGGATTGTAGAAGGCGACCGATCCCTGGTGAATCGTGTACTTCGTCCCGTAAAAGACCACCTGTCCCTGGACGATGTTGATGCGCCCGACCAGCGCGGGATTGCCCAGCGTTCCGCGCAGGCGAAGGTTCACATCCACCTGCAGGTCCTGCGTCAGCGAGCTCTGGAACTGCGCGTCGGGCGCGGATTCGATCTGCACGTCGAAGTTGATTCCCCCGAGCAGGCCGGTGCGAGCCGAGGGCGTCCGCGTCGGCTCGGCCGAGGTCGCGATGAGCGAGCCGAAATCCGATTGCGGATTGAACCCCGTGCGCCGGATCGTGATGGTTCCGCCCAGGGTGCTGCGGTCGGACGTGCCGGTTAGCCGCAGGTTCGCATCCGCCACCGTGCTGACGCCTTCCGGATAGCGCACGCGGACTTCCTTGGCTGCAGCGTGCACCTGGAAGACCAGGCGGCCGCCATCGTAGCCGGCAAAGCCGGTGAGCCGCACCTTGCCGCCGCCGGTCTCGCCTTCGAACGCCTGGATCGTGGCGCGGTCGCCCGTGAAGACGATCACGCCCGAGGCGCTCGAGATCCCGTTCGGAAAATCGGCGACATTGAAAGCGGCATCCTGAAACTGAACGCGTCCGGTGATGCGGGGCGCAGCGAACGTGCCCCGCACGCCGGCATCCGCGTTAACGGTGCCGGTTGCCGTGAAATCGCGGTTGAACTCATGCACCGCCGCCAGATCGATTCGTCCGGCGACCCGCAGGTCGAGCGGGTTCGGATTCCCGAGATCCAGCTTGCCCGAGAGGGTAACGTCGGTGATCCGGCCGACCAGGCGCGCGCTGGAGACCGTGACGGTCGATCCCTTCAGAGCAGCGACGATCGGCCCCGCGTTGCGCAGCGTGAGGTTGACGGGAACGTCCGGGCTGGGCGCCGGTCCGATTTCGAGCGATGGCACCCGCAATTCCGCGCGCAGAGCGTCGGTATGGAGGGCTGGACCGGAGATGCGGACCTCGCCCTCCGCGAAGCCTACGAGCGGCACCGGCGTGGCGGGAAGCCAGGGCCGCAACTGCGCGAAATCGATCCGCGAAAACTTTACCACGCCATCCACGGGATCATCGCCTTCGAGCCGCACCGTGCCATCGCCGTTCACCGTGGAACCGGCGATGCCCGCCTGGACGTGCGCCTGCAGCACCGGGCCCTGCGAGGTGGCGTGCAGATCGGCGTCGCCCAGCCGCTGCCCATCGAGTTGGAGGCCGCGAGCGGAAACGTTTGCCGTGAGCGCCATCAGGTGCGGCGCCGGCGTCAGGTCCACGTCGCCGTTCGCGGTAAGCTGGACCGTGCCCGTGAGTCCATGGCGAAGCGGTTCCAGCGTGCGGATCTCGTCGAGCCGCATGGCATTGCTGGAGACCTCGAAATGCGCGCGGCCCGCGTCGATCCGGCCGGGCTCGTGGTGGAATGAACCGCTGAAGCCGAGTGTTTTGCCGGCTGCCGAGGCCTGGCCGCCGGTCAAAGTCAGCGTGTTGTCGCCGTACGCCAGCCGGGCGGAAGCGCTCTCGACCGGTTCGTTCCGAACGCTCCCCTGGCGCACGGATACGGAGCCCTGAACCAGCGGTTTTCCCACCGTGCCGGAGAACTGCACTGCCACGCTGACCGAGCCGGTCACGGGCACCTTCGCGACTTGCGCCACCGTCAGCAGATCGGCGGCAGGCGCATTGGAAAGGGACGCCGCGCCGTAGATTGGGCTGCTCTCGCCCGCATGCCAGTCCTGCAGGCCGATGGCGGCGTCGAACCGCGCCGTAACCGCGCCGCGCGACGCCACGGCGTTCTGCAGGTGGATATTCTCCGGGGAAGCGGTCACTTCAGCACGCAGCGAATCCACTGGCCGCCCGTCGACCGCGAATTGCGTGGCGCTCAACGTTCCCGCGAATTGCGGGCGGTCCAGCGGCCCCATGATGCTGCCGTCGAACTTTGCCGTTCCGCCTGTCAGGCGCACCGGCAGCTCCGCCGCATTCTCGCCGAGAATAGGCAGCAGGTCGTTGAGATCGCGCGTTTCGAGCGAGACGCGCAGCGATCGCCCGAACGCGCCCGCGAATTCGGCGCGCGATGCCGGCAGGCTCAGGGTCGAGTGCCCCAGATCGAGCACATTCCGGCTGGCGTCGTAGCTGGCGTCGATCTGGCCGTGCACCGGCGCGCTGACCGCGGCCGGCGTGAGTTCGACCTTCGCGGCGGCGCGGAATTGACTGCGCCGCGCCAGCGCGCCTTCGAGCCGCACCGTGCCGGCCGCCTGCGCATCCCACGGCAGCGGCGCGCGGCTGTACAACGCAACAACCCGCCGCGCCGCGAAGCCTGCGATTTCGCCTTCGACCGTGTAATCCCGCCAGTCCCGCAGCCGCCCCTGGCCGCGGAATATGCCGCCCAGGGCGCCGAGCGAGATGTTCCGCAACTCCAGCAGCCGCTCGCGCAAAACGATTTCTGCGATCCGTCCATCCGCCGGCGCCTGGCCGATCGCGCTGACATAGACTCCGGAGACGCGCGCGCCGCGCAGATCGATTTCCGACGGACCCGCCGTCATCGCGGCACCGAACCGGCCGTCGCGAATGGCGATCGTAGAGTCCCGGTAGCCCACGCCGCTGGCCTGCACATTCCCGGCGGCGCTCCACTGGCTCGTGCCGGTAAAATCGAGCGTCCCTTGCGCGCGGCCTTCCCCGCCCAGCAGTTCCGCCGCGTGAAACACGCGCGCCACATCGGCGAGCGCGACGTGCGCATCGTAATGCAAGGTTCCGTGCGGCCGGCTCCAGTCCTCGACGGCGCCCGAAAATTCGACCGACGAGCCGGCGCTCGCAAGGCGGCCGGCGCTCACCGTGACGCGGCTCTTCTCCAGCACGGCCGTGAGTGCGACCTCCACCGGCTGCGCTGCGCCGCCGTTGATAGCGAGTTCGAGCGGCGCAATCCGCACGGTGCCCTCATATCGGGGCTCCGGTATGCCGGCGTACCGGACCAGCGCCGCAAGATTCTGCCCATGAGCCGCAAACGGCGTGGCGCGCCGGGAATCGACCGTGAAGATGCCGTTCGCGATGCGAAATTCCGCGATCGCCAGCTTCAAGATCGTTTCCACCGTACTTCCCGCCGCGGGCGCCCTGGGCTGCGGCACGTTCGTCCGTCCATCGGGGTAGACGATCAAATTGACTCGCGGCGCCGAGACTTCGAGCGAGCGGACATTCACATCGCGCCGCAGCACGGAGACGAGCTTCAGCCCGACCGTGACCGCCTGCACCCGCAACAGCGGCGGTTGAGGCGGCGTTTCCGTCCCATGCAGCGTGAAGCCGCGGATTTCGGCGCGCAGCGCGCGCCAGTCGAAGCGGAAGCTTTCGATTTCCACGCGGCCGCCGGTCGCCTCCTCGATGCGGGCCGCGATTCCCTCGCGGACGCGCTCCGCGAACCACGGGCTCTCAATCACGGCCACCACCGCGACCGCGGCCACGCCCAACGCCGCTACCGCGCCGCCCGCGATCCACAGCGCCCGCCGGCGGGTCATTCGAACGCCTCCGGATGGTAGATGATTTCGTTGCGCCGCCGCGCCTCGGCAAGCCAGCGCTCGACTTCCGCATCCACCCGCTCGCCCGTCAGGCTGCGCTCGATACGGTCGTGGTACTGCTCGAGCG
>DATGMB010000213.1:0-3211 GCA_035293845.1 Bryobacteraceae bacterium | reverse complement strand
AACGGGAGAAGGAAGGAGTTCGCGATCCGGCAAGCCGTCGGCGCTTCCCCTCGCTCCATCCTCTACTGCGCGGCGCGCGATACGCTTGCGTTTGCCTTGCTGGGCGCCGGCGTTGGTGGGCTCGCAATCGCAATAGGCTCCCCCGCAGGGAACCGAATCGCCCTTCTGGGCGCGGTAGCGTTGCCTGCTCTCGCGGCGTTCGTGGCGGCATGTATCCAGCCCCTCCGTGTGAGCCGCGGATCGCTCTCGACAATCTTGCGCGCAGACTGACTCCCGGCCAGAGTCCGCTCGATCTGGAGCGCCCGGCCCCGCAGCTCCAGGCCGCCGCCGGCTAACGCTACTCCGCCCGCAGCGCCTCCACCGGCTCTACCCGCATCGCCCGCCGCGACGGCGCCCAGCAGGCCAGCGCCGCTGCCGCGATCACCACCGCGGCCGCCATCCATACGTCCGCCGCTCCGCCCGTCTCGAGCCCCGGCAGCATGCCGCGCAGCGCGCGTTCGCCCGCGGCCGTCGCCGCAAGCCCGATCGCCAGCCCCGCAGCCACGGCCGCGAATCCCTGCCGGAACACCAGCGCGTGCACGCTCCGCGGCGTCGCGCCCAGGGCCATCCGGATCCCGATCTCCTGCGTCCGCCGCGACGCCGCAAATGCCGTCACGCCGTAGATTCCCGCCGCGGACATCGCCAGCGCGAGCACGCCGGTCGCGGCCAGCAGCAGCACCAGGAACTGCGCCGCGCGCATCGAATCGCGCGTCAAATACACGTCGGGCTCGGGTTCGCCTTCGAGGCTCCAATGCCGCAGATTGCTCACCACGCCGGCTAACCGCTTCCAGTTGTCAGGCTGGTCGGAACGGCACCCGACGCACAGCCGCTTGCCGACCGCGCTCTCCCGCGGCCACAACCGTTCCGCCACGGCCTGGTTCACCATCGCCACGCCGTCCTCATCGTCCTGAAGCCACCGGCCGCCGAGCAGGCGCGCGCCCATGGCCTGCAGGTAATCGCCGCCGACCACATCGATTTCCGCGACTAATTGCCGCGCCGGATCGGCAATTTCCGCCGAATTTGCCGTCACAGGACAAGTTTGGATCTTCACGTGCTCTGGAATAGAGCGCTATGAAACGCTACGCTTTGCTGGCCCTGCTGGCACTGCCCCTCGCGGCGCAGGGGCCGATGATGGCGCCGCCTGAGCTCGATAACCTGGTGCAGCGGATCGCGCTCTACCCCGATCCCCTGCTCGCGCAGGTGCTCACTGCTTCGACCTATTGGGACCAGATCCCGGAAGCCGCGGGCTGGGCGAATCAGCACAGCTATCTCACGGGCGACGCCCTCGCGCGCGCCATCGATGAAGACCGGCTGCCGTGGGATCCGAGCGTGCTGGCCCTTCTGCCCTTCCCAAGCGTCCTGCAGATGATGGCGAGCGACCCCGGCTGGACGCAGGCGCTCGGCACGGCAGTGCTCAACCAGCGCCCGGACGTGATGGACGCGGTCCAGCGCGAGCGGCGCCTGGCCATGAGCTACGGCTACCTGCAATCCGGCCCGTATTACAACGTAGTCGGCGGGCCTTACATCCAGATTTTGCCGGTGACGCCGGGGCTGATCGTCGTGCCGCGTTATAACCCGGTGGTGGTTTTCACGCGGCCCCGGCCGGGATTCGCCATCGGCGCGGCCATCAGTTTCGGCCCGCGTGTTTCGATCGGCGCTTTTGTCCCCTTCGGCTGGCGCGCTCCGGCCTTCAACTGGGGAGCGCACGCGGTCATCATCGACAATCGCCCCTGGGAACGCGGGTGGGTGAACCGTGAGCGGTATGCGCACCCGTACGCCGCGCCGGTGCGGCGCTTCGAAGGTCCGCGGCGGGAGAGCCACGAGCACGAGCGGGGCAGGCACTAGCCCGCCCCTACCATACCTTCCGGAACGTCAGGTTTAGCCGCACATCGCCGGTCAATGGGTGCTGTCCGGCTTTGAGCGGCGCGATGCCGTGATAGACGAACCGCGCCGGGCCTCCCCAAACCGCCACATCCCCGCTTTCGAGGAGCATCCGCCGCACCGGATCGGAGCGGCGCCGGCCGCCCCAGAGAAACACCGCCGGCAGTCCCAGCGACACCGAGACGATGGGAGCCCATGAATCGTTCTCGTCCCGGTCCTGATGCAACCCGAGTTTGGCTCCGGCGGCGTACCGGTTGATGAGGCAGGCGTCCGGATCGTACTGCGCGAAGCCGCACTCGGCGGCGGCGCGCCGCGCCAGATCGAAAAACGCGTCCGGCATGGGCGGCCACGGCTTGCCGCTCGCCGGGTCGATGGGATCGTAGCGGTAGCCGCTCCGGTCGGAGACCCAGCCCGTCCGCCCGCAATTGGTCATCGCCACCGACATGGTGTGGCCGCCCGGCACCACCAGATGGCGGAAAGGAGCCAGTCCGGCGATCCGCTCCACCTCGGCCACGAGCGCCTCCGCTTCGGCCGTGGCGAAGCCGCGCAGCAGCACCGCCCCTTCCTCGAGCGGCTCCCGCGACGGCTCCTCTCCGAATAGACCGGCCATATTTCCAGGATGCTACACGGCAGCCGCCAGTGCACACCAGCCGCGTTCTTTGCGGACCGCCCCCACCCGGCGCCGGCACTCCGTCGACCCGCATCCCACCGCGGCTCGCCTACGCGCCCGGCCGTCAGTTGATCATCTGCCCCCGCAGGCTGCCGCCCCGCGGTCCGGCGAAACGCAACCCACCGGCACTCGCCGCATCAGGCTTCCGACCTACCCCCGGCTCACCCGGCGCAGGCGCCCGCCGCGCCACCCTGCCGCCGCGCGGCCGCCCACTCTCCCGTCCGCAGCTCGACCTGAATTTCCGCTGCACGATGCAAGCGGCGTGTCTGCGGTTACGCGTACTCCGGTGTATAATGGAGGGGCATTTGACTCTAGTTTTCCGCTTCGTGACAACAAGGGGGTGTGTGAGTCTTCCGCACCCCCTTTTTCTCTTTCGAGGCCCGGCCTGGAGTGGAATGCATTTTTCAGTTAAAGAAGGAACATAGGCAGATGAAAGAAAAAGGTACAGTGAAGTGGTTCAACGCAGCCAAGGGCTATGGTTTTATCCAGCGTGAAAACGGAGAGGATGTCTTCGTGCACTTCTCGGCGATTCAGTCTCAGGGTTATCGAACCCTGGATGAGGGCGCACGAGTGGAGTTTGAGGTGACGAAAGGCCCGAAGGGTCTGCAAGCAACCAACGTC
>DATGMB010000212.1:0-15107 GCA_035293845.1 Bryobacteraceae bacterium | reverse complement strand
TTTATCCAGCGTGAAAACGGAGAGGATGTCTTCGTGCACTTCTCGGCGATTCAGTCTCAGGGTTATCGAACCCTGGATGAGGGCGCACGAGTGGAGTTTGAGGTGACGAAAGGCCCGAAGGGTCTGCAAGCAACCAACGTCACGGCGGCCTAGCGTAATGCGGCGGGCCGGCAGCCCCGGCGGCCGGTCCGCCTAATCCTGAAATTGAGAGGTTTATGAGCAAAGAGGACAGCATCGAAGTAACCGGTACCGTATTGGAAAAGTTTCCCAGCGGTTTGTTCAGCGTCGAACTGGAACATAACCGCGTGGTTTTGGCCCACCTCGCCGGCCGTTTGCGCCGGAACCGCATCCGCGTTCTTGCGGGGGATAAAGTCACCCTCGAACTCTCCCCCTACGACCTCACCAAAGGCAGAATCACCTTCCGCCATCGCTGAACGGGCTTCCTTGCCCATCCGCCCGACCGGACGTTCAGCGTCAGTGACAAAGATCACACAGCATCGCCAACGCCGCATGTTACAAAGGACTTGTGCCACAGGCAGTACCGCTAGGGTCGATTGTCTTTTGCGTTTGGGATAAGCTGTTTGATAGATTTTTGGTTGACGCAAAGGGCACCCAATGAAAGAGCCGAACCGTCCTGAAGAGAGGCGACGCACGAGAGTCAAGAACACCAGCGCCGCCGCAGTCAAATCGGAAGGGGGAGGCGAAAAACCGAAAGTTCCGCAAAACCGTGCCCGCAAGCCGGCGCAAGACCTGGCTGAAGACCTGACCTCCATACTTTCCCAGAAAGTAGTCGGGCAGCCGGCGGCCACCAAGGTCATCATCCCCTATATCCAGATGTTCCAGGCCGGTCTGGCCCCGGAGGGGCGGCCGGTAGGGGTATTTCTGCTGCTCGGGCCCACCGGCACCGGCAAGACCAAGACGGTCGAGGCGCTGGCGGAAGTGCTCCACGGCAGCGAAAAGAACGTGCTCAAGGTGGATTGCGGCGAATTCCAGATGGAGCACGAGGTCGCCAAGCTGATCGGAGCGCCTCCGGGCTACCTGGGCCACCGGGAGACTCAGCCCATGCTGACGCAGCAGAAGCTGAACGCGGTGACTTCGGAGAAAAGCAATCTCTCGCTGGTCCTGTTCGACGAAATCGAAAAGGCCGCGCCCTCGATGACGCGGCTCCTGCTCGGCGTGCTGGATAAAGGGATTCTCCGGCTGGGCGACAACTCGACGGTGAATTTCGAAAAAAGCCTGGTATTTCTCACCAGCAACCTGGGCGCGCGGGAAATGATGCGGGAGATCAACCCGGAGTTCGGTTTCCAGTCCGTCAAGGCCTCGGAGCGCGCCGATCTGACCAACAAGCTGCAGAATATCGCGCTGGTGGCGGTGCGGAAACGATTCTCCCCGGAATTCGTCAACCGCATCGACAGCATCATCACGTATCAGCCGCTCACGCACGAATCGCTTTCCGCCATTCTGGACAAGCAGATCATGGATCTGCAGAACCACGTGAACACGCGGCTCGGCAACCGCTCCTTCGTGCTCGATGTTCCACCGGAGGCGCGGCAGTTCCTTTTGCGCAAGGGCACCAGCCCGGAATACGGGGCGCGGGAGCTGAACCGGACAATCCATCGGTTTCTGACCCAGCCGCTTGCCACGCTGGTGGCCACGAACCAGGTGGCGCCCGGAGCGCGCGTCTGGGTCGAAGTCGATCCCGCGAGCGAGAAGCTGGAGTTGCGCAGCGCGGAAGCGCAGGTGACGGCCGCACCGGCAAATCCGACCGTGCTGCTGGTGGACGACAATCGCGATCTGCTCCACTTCCTGGAGCGCCTGATGGCGAACGACGGCTGGACGCTGGTGACCGCGGAATCGGCCACCGAAGCCAAGCGTCTGGTCCAGACCCACAAGCCCAACGCCGCCCTGCTCGATTACATGCTGCCGGACGGCAACGGAGTGGAACTCGGGGTAGAGTTCCTGCAGACCGTGCCGCAGATGCTGGTGATCGTGATGACGGGAACCATCCTGCCGCCCGAAGAGGAAGCCCTGTGCGAGGAGCACAACTTCCCGGTGCTGCGGAAGCCGTTCCTGGCATCCGACGTCATGAACCAGATCCGCAGCCGGCTGGCGCCGGTCGAAGTTTCCCGAGGCGCTTAGGAGCTTGAGAGCAGCTCAGTTCTCCGATTCTTTCCGATAAGCGGCGGACAGAGTACCCTTTTCTTTCGCGATCGGCATCAGCGTGGGATAGAACTGGACAAACGTAGTGTCCACTGCTCCATGATCGCTATGACAGCTATAGCAGTTCGCGGTTTGAGGGATCATTTTCGCCGTGGGAGAGCCACCCTGAAATGCAAAAAACGCCCACTTGCCGGCGAAGCGAGCTTCGTCCTTCACATGCACTTCTACTCCCATCACCTCCTTGCTCTGAAAATTCCCCTGCCGGTTGATCGAGCCCCTGCCCTCCGCGCCGCGAACCTCCAACACGAGCACTGTCCGGTCCGGCCATTTTCCGCTCTCCATGAACGTCCTCCACGCCTCGGGATTCACAAAGACGTTGTCGAACATGTGGTGACCCATCGTCATCGCCGGGTTATAGCTCATGTCGAAGCCGGTTGAGAGGTACACCCATTCCCGGTAGTTTGCCGGAAGGCGAAGCTGGCCATCGCCGGTGTACTCCGGGCCGGTCGCGCTCACCTTTTGGGCCAAGGCGATCCAGCCCGACAAAATCGCGGAAGCCATGATGAAGAGCGTTCTCGTTCTGCGCATGGCCGTAGTATGGCGAACCGCCCGTGTTTTTGCCAGCTCTTCGTTGCGAGCCAGGAACCGCAGGCGCCGCTCGCGAAAGGTCGCGGCTCAGTACAATATTCCCAGTGGAGAACAAGGAGATCGCGCGCATCCTCTGGGAGACTGCCGACTTGATGGAGGTCGCCGGAGACGATAGTTTCCGGATCCGCAGCTACCGCAACGGCGCTACCACCATTGAAAGCTACCCCGAGCGCGTCGCGGACATCGCCAGCGACCCGGCCCGCAAGCTCACCGAGATTCCGGGGATCGGCAAAGGCCTTGCGGCGGTCTTGGCCGAAATCCTCGATCACCGCTCCTGCGAGCGGCGCGACGAATTGCTCAAGCAATTCCCCGCCGCGTGCCTGGAGTTTCTGAAGATCCAGGGGCTCGGCCCGAAGAGCATCGCGCTCATTTTCCAGCACTACAAGGTAGAGACCATGGACGCGCTGGAGCAGCTCTGCAGAGAGCAGAAGCTGCGGGTGCTGCCGCGCATGGGGGCGAAGCTCGAGGAGAAGGTCCTGCGCTCGATCGCGCAATACCGCCAGCGGACGGGCCGATACCTGCTGCCCTATGCAGAGAACATGGCCGAGGAGCTGATCGCGCATATCCGGCAGGTGCCGGGCGTCGAAGCGATCACGCCGGCGGGCAGCTTGCGGCGAGGGCGCGAAACGGTCGGCGATCTCGACCTGCTGGTGACCGGTCCGGCGCCGGGCGAGGTGCTGGAGCGGTTCCTGGCGTTTCCGCGCGTTCAGGAGGTGCTGGCGCGAGGCGAGAACAAGGCGAGCGCGCGGGTGGGGCTCGAAGGCTTGCAGGTGGACGTGCGGGCGCTGCCGCGCGAGAGCTTCGGCTCGGCCATGCAGTACTTCACGGGCAGCAAGGATCACAATGTGGCGATCCGGCTGCGAGCCGTGAAAATGGGCCTCAAGCTCAGCGAGTACGGGCTGTTCCGCGTGGAAGACGACAGGCGCGTCGCGGGCGAGACGGAGGCGTCCGTCTACGAGGCGCTCGGTCTGCCGTGGATTCCGCCGGAGCTGCGGGAGAATACGGGCGAGATCGAAGCGGCGGAGCAGGGCCGGCTGCCCGAGCTGGTGGAACTGGGGCAAATCCGCGGCGACCTCCACATGCACACCACGGAGACGGACGGCCGCGCCACTCTCGAAGAGATGGCCGAGGCCGCCCGCGCGCTCGGCTACGAATACATCGCCATCACCGACCATTCGAAGGCGCTGGCAATGGCGAATGGGCTCGATGAAACGCGCGTAGTGGCGCACGCGCGGCGGGTGCGCGAGTTGAACCGCAACGGGCTCGGCATCCGGATCTTCTCCGGGATCGAGTGCGACATTCTCCGCGACGGCACGATGGACCTGGCCGACGATGCGCTGGCGGAACTGGACCTGGTGATCGGGAGCGTCCACAGCCACATGAACCTGGAGGCGGCGGAGATGACGGACCGGCTGCTGCGGGCGCTCGAAAATCCGCATATCCGGATTCTCGGCCACCCGACCGGGCGCAAGCTGCTCGAGCGCGAGGGCTATCCTTTCGACTTCGACCGGGTGGCGGCGGAGGCGGCGCGGCGCGGCGTGTGGCTCGAGATCAACTCGAGCGGCGAACGTCTCGACCTGCACGGGCCGTTGATCCGCACGGCGAAGGCAAAGGGCGCGCGGTTTGTGGTGAACACCGACGCGCACCATCCCAGGCACCTGGCCGGCATGCGGTACGGCGTCATCATGGCGCGGCGCGGCTGGCTCGGCCCGCGCGATATCCTGAATACTTTGGCGGCCAGCGATTTCGCGGCGGCGCTGAAGAAGAGATCATGAAAATCACCCAATCGCGCGAAGTTTACTCCTGCAAGCTGTTTCATGTGACGGAAGATAAGGCGGCCGATCCGAAGACCGGTTTCGAGATCGCCCGCTGTGTGGTGCGCCACGCCGGGTCGGCCGTGATGATGGCCATGGACGAGAAGAAGCGCATCCTGCTGGTGCGGCAATACCGGCTGCCCGCGGAGAAATATCTCTGGGAGCTGCCGGCGGGCAAGGTGGACGAAGGGGAAACGCCGCTACAGGCCGCCAAGCGGGAGTTGGCCGAGGAAACCGGCTACAAGGCAAAGACGTGGAAGAAGCTGGCGAGCTTCTACGTGAGCCCCGGGTACGTCGCCGAACGGATGACCATCTTTCTCGCAACCGATTTGACCGAAGGCGAGGCAACGCCAATGGACGATGAGCGCATCGAGAAGCAGTGGTTCCGGCGCAAGGAAATCGCGGAAATGATCGAGAGTGGGAAAATCGAGGACGCGAAGACTATAATTGGATTCTTTATGGCTCCGAAGTAGCCGTGCGGGCGATCGTGTCCGCACCACGGGAGGAATTATGCGTCGGAGAGACTTTATTCCCGCCCTCGCCGCGCCGCTGGCGCTGGCTCAGACCGAGCCCGTCAAGCGCAAAGGGCGCATCAAACAGGGCGTCACGCGCGGTGTGTTCGGCCGTGGGATGAGCCTGGAGGATAGCTGCCGCGCCGCCGCGCGCCTGGGCATACAAGGCTTCGACCTGATCGGGCCGGCCGACTGGCCGACGCTCAAGAAATACGGGCTGACGCCCTCGATGTATCCGCCGGGTCCCGGGGGCACGATTCCGGATGCGCTGAACCGCAAGGAGAACCACGAGAGGCTGGAGGCCTCGCTGCGCGCCGGCATCGACGAATGCGCGGCGAACGGCGTCCCCAATATCATCACGTTCTCGGGCAACCGGCGCGGCATGGATGACCGCGAAGGCGCGGATAACTGCGTCGCATTCCTGAATAAGATCAAGGCGCACGCCGAGGATAAGGGCGTCACGGTCTGCATGGAGTACCTGAACAGCAAGGTAAACCATAAGGACTACATGTTCGACCACATCGCCTGGGGCGTGGACGTGATGAAGCGGGTCAACTCGCCGCGCGTGAAGATCCTGTTCGACATCTATCACGCGCAGATCATGGACGGCGACATCGTGCGGAACATCCGCGATTACTACCAGTGGATCGGGCACTTTCACACGGGCGGGAATCCCGGGCGGCACGATATCGACGAAACGCAGGAGCTGAATTACCGGTTCATCGCGAAGGCGATCGCAGACCTGGGTTACCAAGGGTTCATCTCGCACGAGTATTCGCCCGCGCAGGGGCACGATCCGATCGCGACGCTCGAGAAGGCGGTGGATATCTGCGATGCGTAGCAGAGGGCTGAGGGGATTCATGAAAACGTGGATTGGTCTGTTGGTGTTCGCCGTCTTGGGGGCGGCGCAAACACCGGAGCAGCTTGCGCACTCGCGCGAGGTATTTCAGAAGGTGTGCGGCGCCTGCCATCCGGTCGAAAGGGCCACCGCAATGCGGCATACGCGGGCGGAATGGCAGGACGAGATCGCCAAGATGGTTGCGATGGGGGCCAAGGGCACGGACGAGGAGTTCGCCGTCACGCTCGATTATCTCTCGGCTCAGTTCGGGCGCGCGCCGGGGCGGCCGGCGGGCGGCGGCGGTCTGCTCGATGGGATGGGTCCGAGCGACAAGCACGTGGTCGATCCCGTGGCGGCGGAGCGCGGGCGGACGATCTGGGCGGCGGAATGCATTCAGTGCCATGGAACGCAGGCGCGCGGCACGGACCGCGGCGCCAATCTGATCCGCTCCGAGCTGGTGCTGCACGACCGGTACGGCAGCACCATCGGGCCGTTCCTCAAGAAGGGGCACCCGACGCAGAGCGGCAAGCCGAGCGCATCGTTTACGGAGGCGCAGATCCAGGACCTTTCGCATTTCATCCACGAGCGCGTGAACGACACATTGCGCGGGTCGCCGATTTTCCACGTGCATGACGTGCTCGTGGGGAACGCCGAAGCGGGCCGGGCCTATTTCAACGGAGCCGGCAAGTGCTCGACGTGCCATTCGCCCAGCGGCGACCTGGCGCACATCGCATCGAAGTACGATCCGCCGACGCTGCAGGGGCGCTTTATCAATCCGCGGCCCATGGGCGGCGGACGGCGCGGCGGGCGCGGCGGACAGGGCGGCGCGCCGCAGGTGACGATCACGGTGACCACGCCGGCGGGCGAGACGGTGACGGGGCGTCCCGTGTTCCTCGACGACTTCGACGTGGCGTTGCGAGACGCCTCGGGCGCTTACTACGCCTGGAAGCGCGTACCAGGGCTGAAGGTGGTGAAGAACGACCCCTACGTCGCGCACGACGAACTGCTGACGCAATACACCGACGCCAACATGCACGACATCCTGGCTTATCTGGAGACCCTGAAATGAAGCGAGCGCTTCTTCTGTTCACATGCTGCGCCGTTTTTGCCGCTGATGGCGGTCTGGACCCGGCGCGCATCCTCCATCCGACACCCGATTCCTGGCCGATTTATCACGGCGATTACTCCGGGCGTCGGTACAGCACGCTGGCAAAGATCAACGATAAGAACGTCAAGTCGATGACGCTGGCTTGGGTGTGGCGCTCGGGACGCGTAGACGGCGGGTTGAAGGGCACGCCGATCCTGACGGGCGGCGTGCTGTACTACTCGGCGCCGGACCATGCGTGGGCGATCGACGCGCGCACGGGGCGGGAGTTGTGGAAGTTCGACTGGCAATCGAAGGGCGGGATCCATATCGGGAATCGCGGTCCGGCAGTCGATGGGAACTGGATGTACTTCCTGACGCCCGACTGCAACATCGTGTCGCTCAACATCCGGGACGGCAGCGAGCGGTGGCACAAACAGAACTGCGACCTGGACCAGTTCTACTACGGCTCGGTGGCGCCGGTCATCATTCGGAATCACGTGATCGCCGGCGTGAGCGGCGACGATCTCGACCGGCCGGGCTATCTCAGCTCCTACGATCCGGAGACGGGGGCGCTGCAATGGCGCTGGTACGCGGTGCCGCAGCATAAGGGCGAACCGGGCTCGGACACCTGGCCCAATGAGGACGCCATGAAGCACGGCGGCGGCATGACGTGGCAGGTGCCAACTTACGATCCCGACCTGAATCTGCTCTATGTCACTACGGGCAATCCGCAGCCGGTGATCGCGCACGCCAATCGCGCGGGAGATAACTTGTTTACCGCGTCCGTGGTGGCGCTGAATCCGGACACGGGAAAATTGGCATGGTATTTTCAGGCCTCGCCGCACGATACGCACGATTGGGACGCGACGCAGGTGCCGGTGCTGATCGACGGCGAGTTCAACGGGCAGCCGCGCAAGATGCTGGCGCTCGCCGCGCGAAACGGATATTTCTTCCTTCTGGACCGCGCGACCGGAAAGAACCTGGTTACCTCGCAGTACGTGCCGACGAACTGGGCAAAGGGCATCGCCAAGAACGGCGAGCCGATCCCCGATCCGGCGAAGATGCCGCAGGTGGCGGGGGCGATCGTCTCGCCGAACCAGGGGGGCGCGACCAACTGGCCGCCGCCGACTTTCAGCCCGAAGACCGGCCTGTTCTATGTCAGCGCCGTGCGCGCTTACAGCGTCTATTACATCTACGACACCGACGATAATCCGCAGGGATGGGGCGGGACGGATCGTGGCGGCGCGAATCTCGGGTCGAGCGTGGAGGCCATCGATTATAAGACCGGCAAGGTCCGCTGGAGCCACCAGTGGGAATCGGGCGGCCATTCCGGACTGATGAGCACGGCGGGAAACCTGGTGTTCGCCGGCGACGGCGCGGGCAATTTCGTGGCGCTGAATGCGACGACCGGAGAGCCGCTCTGGCACGCCAATTTAGGGGCGAGCATTTCAAACGGGCCGATCACTTACGAGTTGGATGGCACGCAGTATGTGGTCGTGACCGCGGGCGATACGATGTGGGCGTTCGCGATGTTGTGAGGAGGAGTTAGGAGATAGGAGTTAGGAGCTAAGGAGGCAACGCGCCGCGCCCCAAACCCGGACCGGCCCGTTTTGCGGCCGGGCCGGCCAGTACACGCGATTGCAAGGAGCGGCTACAGCGCTTCGCCCATGACCACCGTGTTGGGGCCGGTGGGGATCGGGTCGCTCGTGATGTTGCCGAAGCCGGCTTCGCGGTACATCGAGGCGAGTTCGGAAAACGTGTAGGCGTCGCCCGAGCGCGTGCTTGCCAGCATGGTGAGGGCGAAACCGGCGGCCATGGGCGGGGAGATGCGGTCTTCGTTCGGCACGAATTCGAGGGTGGCGGCTCGGCCGCCGGGGTGCAGCGCGTTATGCACCTTGCGCAGCAGGCCCACGCAGGTGGGGCGGTCGAAGTGGTGCAGGAAGTTGGTCAGCAGGACGGCGTCGTAAGGCCCGGCAAAATCGGACTCGAATGCGCTTCCGGGGATGGTCTCATAGCGGTCCGCGACAGCCGCTTTCCCCGCATTCTCAACCGCAACCTGCAAGACCGATGCCCAATCGAGCGCCGTGATGCGCGCCTGCGGGTGCTGTTTGGCAATCTCGATGCCGAACAATCCGTGGCCGGCGGCGATATCGAGTACGCGTAGCGGACCGCTCAGCCCATTGAGCACGATCGCGGCCAGGTGCGGGGCCATGGGGGCCATCATCGGCGCCATACTGCGGGCGAATTCGACCCACACGGGATTGTCGGGCTCGACGGTGCCTTCGCCGGGCAGCGAGGTCCCGCCGCTGCGCACGATGTCCGCAAGATGCCGGTACGGCTCGTTCAATGCCGGGTTGCCCAGAAATTTCGAGATGGAGGCGACACAGGCGGGCGATCGCGGATCGAGGAACGCGGCGCTGACGGGCGTGTGGTGGTAAGTTCCCTCGCGCTTTTCGAGCACGCCATTGATGGTCAGGAAATCGCAGAGAATGCGAATGCCGCGCTCCGAGGCACGGCAGGCGCGGGCGAGGGAGGCGACATCGCCAGGGCCTTCGCCTACAGCGCGAAACAGATCCAACTCGATCGCCGCCGTAAGAGCCGACGAGCGCTGGTGGGCAAACAACATATCGAATACGACCGCGGGAGTCGGTGCTCCTGCGCTATGCGGTGTGGACATCCAATCCCTCCGACTTTCGACTATACACCCGTGGGCTTTTTGCCCGGAATGATTTTATCCGGCGCGATCTTATCCGGCATCGCCTCGTGGGTGCGCTCCCGGAAATGGCCTTTCATGCCGGACGCGAGCGAGACCGAAGATTCGCCGAACTTATCGCGAAGGCGGTCCGCGGCGGCGAGCGCGCCGCGCCACTTTTCATGCCGGCCTTCGCCAAGCAGGTCCATCTGATCGGGGCCATCGCCCCACTGCGAAGCATGCACGCCGAGCAGGCGGACGGGGCGGCCGGCGGTCCAGTTGGCGCGGAAGAGAGTGCGGATTTCGGCGTAGAGCTCGGTATCGAGCTGGGTGGCGCGCGGCATCGAATGGGCGCGGGTGATGGTGGAGAAATCGGAGTAGCGCAGCTTGAGCTGCACGGTGCGGGCTTCGAGGCCGTTTTCGCGCAGGCGGCGGCCGACCATTTCGCAGAGGCGCGCGAGGGTGGATTCGAGCTGCGCGGCGTCAGCGGTGTCTTCACCGAAGGTGTGCTCGTGGCTGATGGACTTCGGCCCGGCGTCCTCCCCGATTTCGGTATCGAACCAGCCGCCGGCGTCGAGCCCGCGGGCCTTACCGGCGAGCGCCAGGCCCCACTTGCCGAAGCGCTGTTCGAGAAAGGCTTCGTCGAGCCGCGCGAGGTCGCCGACCTTGCGAATGCCGACGGCGTGGAGGTTCTTCTCCGTGACCTTGCCCACGCCGGGGACTTTGCGGACATCGAGCGGCGCGAGAAAAGCTGCCTCGCGGCCGGGCAGAACCCAGAGGATGCCGTTCGGCTTGGCCTGGTCGGAGGAAATTTTGGCTACGAGGCGCGAGGCGGCGATGCCGATGGAGCAGTTGAGGCGCGTGCGCTCCTTCATGCGCTCGTGAAGCAGGTGGGCGGCGCGCAGCGGCGGACCGTGCAGGCGCCCGGTGCCCGTCATATCGAGGTAGGCTTCGTCGATCGAGGCCATTTCGACGAGCGGGGAGAAGGACTGGAGGACCTCGCGGACCTGATGCGAGCACTCGCGGTAGCGGTCGGGGTGGCCTTCGACGAAGATGGCCTGCGGGCAGAGTTTGTAGGCTGTGCGCAGCGGCATGGCGGAATGGACGCCGAACTTGCGGGCGGCGTAAGAAGCGGCGGAGACGACGCCGCGCTCGTTGGGGCGGCCGCCGACCACGACGGGCTTGCCGCGGAGCGAGGGGTCGTAGAGCTCTTCCACGGAGACGAAGAAGGCGTCCATATCGACGTGGAAGTAAGTTTTCACGGGGAATGCACCGCTGCTTCGATTGTACGGCGGGCAGGGCTACCTCGAACGAGCCAGAATCTCCCTCACCTTGGACACCAGTTGGAAAGGCGTGAACGGTTTTGCCAGGTAGAAGCCGCCACGCGTCATGGTATGCTCCTGCCGCAACTGAACCTCGGGGTAACCGGAGATGTGCAGCACCGGCAACCCCGGATTGCTTTGGAGGAGCTGCTCCGCAATTTCCCGCCCGCTTCTGCCATCGGGCAGACGGCAATTCGTGATGAAGAGGGCAATCTCCCCCCGATAGGAATCTGCTACCGCGATCGCCTCATCCGGGTCAGCGGTGGTCAGGACCGTGTACCCGGCCCTGGTCAAGGCGAGTCTGGAAACCTCCAGCACCATCCGCTCATCGTCGAGTATCAGAATGGTGGTTTGGCCGTCGCGTAGCGGGGCGCTAGGATTTTCCATCCGTAGCCGAATCCTTCGTTTTCAAGTAGCGCCCCCTTGGCTGCCGTTCCGAAAGGTACTTGGAATAGACCTGGTAACACTCGGGACATACCCCATGGGTAAAGTCGATGCGCGAGTGCTTGCGAATGTAATCCTCGAGGTGAAACCAGCGCCCGTCCGCGCTCCGGGTTTTTCTGCACTGCATGCAGATTGGCAGTATCCCGCCGAGATTCGCCAACTCCCTCTTCCGTGCCTCGTCCAGCGCGCACTGAGCCTCGATCCGGTCCGTCACGTCGATGCAGCTTCCGATGTAGCCTCGGAACTCATTGTTCTCATCGAAAAATGGTGCGCCCTTGTCGAAGATCCACCGATACTCGCCATCGTGACGCCTGAGGCGATACTCGATCTCAAACTGCTGCCGGTTACCGAACGCCTCCAGATACGTGGAAAGACGTTGCTGGAGATCCTCGGGATGAACTCCTGCCGCCCATTGATTTCCAGTCTCCTGCTCCATCGCGCGCCCCCGGAAACGGAGCCAGCGGTCGTTGAAGTAGTCGCACCCGGCGGTAGTATTGGAACGCCAGATCATTAACGGCGACTGCTCTACCAGGGTCTTGTATTCGTGTTCGGAGAGATGCGCTGCGCCCATTTTCCGACTTTCCCATCCTGTTTCATCCCGTTCGTGCCTCAAACTCTGCCCGACTTGGACGGCTGTACGCCTATATCTGCTGCCGTGCCACGCAGGAAGGAAAATTGCGACGCCGGATCAGGGGAAGGCTGATCCGATGCATGAAGGGCGCTGAAATTGAGGAGCACGAAACGAGGTTCGATGCCATAGCGGAATGCTAAAGGCAGATTACAGCGAACGCCTGCCGAATGCTGTCACTCAAATTGGGGACAACCAAAGTGGAACTGTGTGGTAGCCTGTGTGAAAGGCCACTATTCCCCAGGTTTTTCGCCCCCAGGTTTTTCATGCCCTCCAATCCGCATATTGAGGAACTCATCCGATCCGCGTATGAAGCAGCAGCGGACCCGCCGGGGTGGAGCGATTTCCTCATGCGTTTCAGCGAGGCGGTCCACGCTCGGAGCGCCGTATTCCTGATCCACGACAGCGCTCATCGGAAGGCCAACGCTTCCGGGGTAATCGGTGTCGAAGCGGAATGGATCCAGTCCTACCAGGAATATTTCGTCACGATCAATCCTTGGCTGGCGGCCCGTCCCTTCCGGCGCGCGCCGATCGCACTCGGGGAGCAAATCCTGACGGACCGGGAACTGCTGCGGACCGAATTCTACAACGACTTTCTTCGGCCGCAGGATTGGTTCTACTCTTGCGGCGTGCTGATCGCGCAGGACCAGTGGATGACATCCGAAATTACCGCGATCCGCTCGCGGCGCGCCGGAGGCTTCACTGCGAGCGAGGTCGCTCTATTCCGTTATCTGGCGCCGCATCTGCAGTGCGCCGCGCGCATACACAACCGCATCGCAGGACTCGAGTCCGGCCTCCACGCCGCGACAGGAGCCCTCGATCGCCTCGCGACCGGCATCATCGCCGTCAACTCCGATGCAAGAGTCATTTTCACCAACCGCGCCACGGAGGCGATTCTCAAACGCGGGGATGGTCTGATCTCGGGAGACGGACTCCAGGCCGCCAGCCGCCCGGAAACCGTAAAGCTGCGCAGGGTGATTGCGGCCGTCTGCATGCCACTGGAATCCGGGAGTCTGCCCGAAACGGTAATACCGATTCACCGCCCATCGGGCGCAAGACCCTTGGAGGTCCTGGTTTCCCCGTTGCCGCGGCACAGTTTTCTCAGCGGAGAGGGCGCCGCCGCGGTGCTCTTCGTGACCGACCCGGAGGAGGCGGCGACCCTCGATGGCCGGGCATTGCACCAACTGTTCGGGTTAACGCCGGCAGAGATTCAGCTTTGCACCGCCCTGGTCGATGGGAAGAGCGTGGAGGAATATGCGGAACAAGCTGCCATCAGCGCGCACACAGCACGCACGTACGTGAAGCGGATCTATTCGAAAACCGGAGCGAGGCGGCAGAGCGAGTTGGTCCGCCTGCTGTTGAAGAGTTCCGCCGGGATTTGACCGGATCGGGGCGAATCCCGCGCCGATGCCGGGGGGATTCGGCGCGGGATTCGGTCAGCCGATCGACTTCGCGTAGAACTGCTTCATGCCGACCGCCAGCAGGATCACGTTGATCAGCACCAACGCGCCGACCACGGCCAAAAGCGAAATGTGCGGAATGCCGGGGACCAGCGCGCCGCGCAGCCCTTCGCTGGCGTAGACCAGCGGGTTGATTAGCACAGCGTATTGCAGGCCAGGAAAGTTTTTCAGCGCGGCCCAAGGATAATACGCGCAGCCGAACATGATCATGGGCGCGATCACGAGGCTGAACATCAGACCGACCTGCGCCTGGCCGATCGAGCAGCCGAGCGCCAGGCCTCCGGCGGCGGCGAACAGCGCGACCAGGAAGCAGATGAGCAGGAACAGGAACGGGCTCTGGAAGCTGATGTTGACGCCCGAGCCCATGACCAGCCAGGCCGAGGGGATCACCACCAATCCGGCGACCAGCGCCTGGATCATGCCGGCGATCACCTTTTCGACCGCGAGCCAGCCGATCTCGATCGGCGCGAGCAGGCGGTCCTCAATCTCCTTGGTCCATTGGAATTCGGCGATCAGCGGCATGGCGACCGCCCACACGCCGGACATGACCATGCTGGTGCCGATGATGCCGGGCAGCAGCACGTTCTTGTACGCGGTCGACATCATGCCGCTGGAGGTGAGAATGCGGCCGAACACGAACGTGAGCAGCAGCGGCTGCAGCAGGTTCTGCACCAGCGTGAAGACCAGATTGCGGCGGGCCACATGGCCGTCGCGCGAAAGCAGGGCGAACAAAGTTTTCCAGTTCAATCTCGGAGGCTCCTTCCGGTGTGATGCAGGAACAGGGTTTCCAGGCTGGGCTCCTGGATGTGGACATCGCAGAGCTCGGCGCCGGCGGATTGCGCAGCGCTGACGATCGCGGGAATGAGCGGGCCGCCGCGATCGGCGTAGATATCGGCGCCGATGCCGTCGGACGCGCGGACTTCGGTGACGCCGGGCAGCGCGCGCAGTCCGGCGAGCAGCGGCTCGGGCACGCCGCTGAATTTCGTGCGCAGCAGGTACCCGCCGGGGATCGACGATTTCAGCTCGGCGGGCGTACCCTGCGAGATGATGCGGCCGTGGTCGATGATGGCGAGGCGGTTGCAGAGCGAATCGGCCTCTTCCATGTAGTGCGTGGTGAGGACGATGGTCTTGCCCTGGCGGTTGTAATCCTTGACGAGATCCCAGAGCAGCAGGCGCGTTTGCGGATCGAGGCCGGCCGAGGGCTCGTCGAGGAACAGGACCTCGGGATCGTGCATCATGGCGCGGGCGATGGAGAGGCGCTGCATCATGCCGCCGGAGAAGCCGCGCACCATCTGGTCGGCGCGCTCGGTGAGCTTGAAGCGTTCCAGCAGCTCGTCGGCTTTGGCCTGGCGCACTTTGGCGGATTGGCCGAAATAGGCGCCGTGAAAGACGAGAATTTCGCGCGCGGTGAGGGCGAAATCGAGGTTGGGGCGCTGGGGCACGACGCCGATGAGTCGCTTGGCGGCCACCTGCTCCTGCCACGCGTCGTGCTCGCCGATGAA
>DATGMB010000211.1:0-53913 GCA_035293845.1 Bryobacteraceae bacterium | reverse complement strand
GCGGGCTCTATAAGCATTACCCATTTCAAAAGGGCCACTATTCTTAACCGCACGGGCTTGGTTTAACCGCGAGCCTGCATCCCGGCCAGGTCCTCATAGCGATCGGGGCGCTCTCTGGCGAGCACTCTGAGGGAAAGCCCTGCTACGGTAGGGCTATGGGGACAACATGGCGAATTCTACGCTAGAGCCTTCCGCGAAGGCTCCTCAGCCTCCTTCCAAACCGTCCGTGGCGGCCGCGATCCGCGCAATTTTCTCTCAGCCGGAGCCGGCCGAAACCGATGAAAGCAAAAAGATCGCGCGCCGGCGCCGCTTCGTGATGGCGGCGGTTCTGGGGACGCTCAGCGTCAATTTTTTGATGTTCCTGCGCTTCTTTTTCCCGCGCGCGCTCTATGAGCCCAAGACCAAATTCAAGATCGGTTATCCTTCGGATTTCGGGTTCGGAGTGGATACCAAGTTTCAGAGCGCCCACCGCATCTGGGTGGTGCGCAATACCGAAGGCATCTTCGTCATCTACGCGGTCTGCACGCACCTGGGCTGCACGCCGGATTGGAAGCCGGCCGAGAACAAGTTCAAGTGCCCGTGCCACGGCAGCGGCTACGATTCCGAAGGCATCAACTTCGAAGGCCCCGCGCCCCGTCCCATGGACCGCGCGCATGTCGCGCTCGCGCCCGATGGCCAAATCGAAGTCGATCTCTCCAAGTTGTACTCCTGGCCGAAAGGCGAACAGTCGCATTTCGGCGATGTCGATCCAGGCGGCAGCGGCGGCGCCATTCTGCGAGTCTGAGGTTTTACCATGCCGGAACAGAATGAAGGAATCAGGGATCCGGGATCGGGAGCCGGCACGAACGGCTCCGGTCACGCGAACGGGAACGGGAACGGGAACGGAAGCGGCAAGGTTTCCACCCTGCTCGCCGGCGCCAAGGCCGTCCAGGCCCGCGCCGTCGAAGAACTGAAGGAAACCGTCAAAGCGCCGGATAAGACCGATCTCTGGAAATCGGTCCTCCGCGTCAAGCACGATGAAACCCCGCGCAGCCGCGCGCTCGGCGTGCTGAGCAACGTCTTCCTGCACCTGCACCCCGCCAAGATCAACCGCGACGCCGTGGCCTACAACTACACGTGGGGCATGGGCGGCATGACGTTCTACGTATACATCACGCTCGTGTTCACCGGCACGCTGCTGATGTTCTACTATCACCCCTCGAAGGTTGTGGCGTTCCGGGACATCCTGTACCTCGAAAACGACGTCCCCTTCGGCAAGCTGCTGCGCAACATGCACCGCTGGGGCGCCCACCTGATGGTCATCATGGTGGAGCTCCACATGTTCCGCGTGTTTCTCACGGGCTCGTACAAGAAGCCGCGGGAATTCAACTGGGTCGTCGGGGTGATCCTGCTCGTGCTGACGCTGCTGCTGAGCTTCACCGGCTATCTGCTGCCGGACGATCAGCTCGGCTTCTGGGCCGTCACCGTCGGCACCAACATGGCCCGCGCGACGCCGCTGCTCGGCCACGCCGGCCCCTTCGGCCCGCAGCTCGGCATGACGCCGTTCAACGACGTGCGCTTCGGCCTGCTGGGCGGCTCGATCGTCGACGCCAACGCGCTGCTGCGCGCCTATATCTGGCACTGCGTAGCGATCCCGATCATCGCCTCCGCCTTCATGGTCGTGCACTTCTGGCGCGTGCGCAAAGACGGCGGCATCTCCGGCCCTTCGCCGATGGTGCTGGAGAGCGAGATCAAAGAGGTGAAGAAGATTTGAACCGCAGAGACGCAGAGAGCGCAGAGGTTCCGCAGAGATTTCCTGAAGAATTTCTCCGCGTAGTCTCCGCGTCCTCTGCGTCTCCGCGGTGAATGGAATGTCTATGGATCTCCATCAACTCTGGACCATCCTCAGCACACCGGACAACGTCCCGATCGTGCTCCTGCTGTTCGTCGTGCCCTTCTACACCTGGTACGGGCTGCGGCAGTCGTTCGCCAACGACCGGCTGATCGCGCAGCTCGAAGCCGACCCGGTCATGGCCAAGACGCATCACCGCAAGACGCAGCCGTGGCGTCCCGGATGGGCGCGCGAGGTGCACGTCTGGCCGTACCTGCTGCGCATCGAATTCCTCGCCGCCATCATCGTGACCGTGATTCTGCTGGTCTGGTCGATCACGCTCAACGCGCCGCTCGAAGAGCCGTCCAACCCCACCCTCACCATGAACCCCGCGAAGGCCCCGTGGTACTTCCTCGGCCTGCAGGAAATGCTGGTCTACTTCGACCCGTGGATGGCGGGCGTGGTGATGCCGTCGCTCATCATCGTCGGGCTGATGTGCATTCCGTATATCGACACCAACCCGCTCGGCAACGGCTACTACACCTTCAAGCAGCGGAAATTCGCCATCCTCACCTTCATCTTCGGCTTCATCGTGCTGTGGGTCTCGATGATCGTCATCGGCACCATCATCCGCGGTCCCGGCTGGATGTGGTTCTGGCCGGGCACTACCTGGGACCACAACCGCCTCATCTTCGAGGTCAACCGCGACCTGCCCGATATCTTCGGCATCACGAGCCGCTGGGGAAAGGGAATCTTCGGCGCTGTGGTGGTCGGCGCGTACGTGGCCGCCGCCGGCGTGCTCATCCACAAGCTCATCACCTGGAGCGATTTCAACCGCAAAATCTACAAGCGCATGAGCGTGCTGCAGTACGTCGTCATGCAAACGTTCCTGATTATTATGCTGGCGCTGCCGGTCAAGATTCTCATCCGGCTGCTGTTCCGCATTAAGTACGTTTGGATCACTCCCTGGTTCAACATATAGTGCCCAACATATAGAGCCCAACCTATGAGCGACCGACAGCAAAACCAAGACCAAGAAAGAGACCCCGTAGTCCACTCTTCGTTGAGCAGGCCGCTCTACATCTGGTCGGTGCTGCTGGTGCTCTCGATGGGCTGGGGCCTCTATGACGAGATCTGGGGCATCCGTCCGTGGAAGAGCTACGAGGCGCGCTTTCACAAGCTCTACGCCAGGTACCTGGCCAACGCGCAGTTGGGCGAAGGCCAGTTCGAGCGCCAGCTCAAGGCATCGCCCGAATACCGCAAGCTCGACGCCGCCATGCAGGCGGCCGAACAGGCGGCCATGCCTGAGGCGTCCGCCATCGACGCCCGCGTTAATAAGGAACTGGTGCCCAAGATCCTCGCGCTCAACGATCCCTTCCAGGAAGTCCGCAGCCACATCAGCGCGCTCACCTATCAAATCGAAACCTCGCACAGCGAGAGCCACAAGAACGCGCTCCGCAAAGAGATCGAACAGCTGAAGGCCGAGGTCCACAAGATCCAGTTGCCCGGCGAACCGGCGCAGCAGATGAAATTCGACGACATGGCCAAAAAGCTCCAGGAGATGAAGGACGAAAAGGCCCGCCTGCTCGAGCGCCGTGTCGAAGTGATGAAGAAGGCCACCGAGCTGCGCGCCGAGCGCGACAAGTACCTCGCGGACCGCATCCCGGATGCGAGCAGCGAAACGCTCGCCTCCGTCCAGCGATCGCTCGACAAGTTCGACATCACCATCCGGCAGATCCACGTCAAGGACGTCGATCTGGTCGACCGCTGCGAATCCTGCCACCTCGGCACGCGCGAGCCCGTCACCCTGACCAAAGCCGCGATGGGCGGCGAAGAGGTCTTCGTCAGCCATCCCAAACAGGAGCTGCTCAAGATCCACGACCCCGAAAAATTCGGCTGCACGCCGTGCCACGGCGGCAACGGCGTGGCCGTCTCCAGCGTGGAGAAGGCCCACGGCTACAACGAGCACTGGCTCTGGCCGCTGCACCACAAGGAAAACATCGAGGCCGGCTGCCAGCAGTGCCATTCCCGCGAAATCGTCACCGAAATGGCCGACACGCTGAACGCCGGCCGCGAGATTTTCCGTCTCCGCGGCTGCATGGCCTGCCATCGCTATGAGGGCTTCGACCGCGAAGCCGACGAAATGTCCAACGTGACGCAATCGCTGCGCACGCTCGCGCAGCAGAAGGCCGAGTGGCTGCGCGAGGCCGGCTTCAGCATCCAGAAGGGCGACAAGGCCAGGACCAACGAGGAAGCCCAGAAGCTCTACCAGCACGCCAGCGATCTCAAGGTCCGCGCCAGCGGGCTCGACGCGCAGATGGAGCAGCTCGATATGCGCTCGAAGGAGCTCATCCGTGAGCAGAAAAAGGTCGGGCCGAGCCTCAAGGAAGTGCGCGTGAAGCTCCGCAAGGAGTGGATCCCGGTGTGGCTCAAGGATCCGCACCAGTGGCGCGAGGGCACCAAGATGCCCACCTTCCGTCTCGACGACAGCGAGATCCGCGCGATTTCCGCGTTCATCTGGCAGTCCGGCGTGCAGGGCACGCTGCCGCAGCAGCAGCCCGGCGATCCGGCGAAGGGACAGGAAGCGTTCGAAACCCGCGGCTGCATGGCCTGCCACTCCATGGGCGAGGGCAGCCAGAAGCAGGGCGGAACCTTCGCCGCCAACCTCAGCCGCGAGGGCGAAAAGGCCAACTACGATTACCTCGTCCGCTGGGTCCACAACCCGCGCCAGCGCACCGCGCCGTATTGCCCCTACGAAAAACGCGACCTCACCGAAGAGGATTACCAGAAGCACAACCTGCCCTACGTCTTCGATGTCGACCACTCCAAGTGCCCCAACGACGGCCACGAGCTGCAGGTCCAGCAGATGACCCCCATGCCCAGCCTGCGGCTCACCGAAGACGAAGCGCGCGACATCGCCAGCTACCTGATGACGCGCAAGCACGCCAACGCCACCTACGCCGACGCGAGCTTCATGGACGATCCGAAGCTTAAAGACCAGGGCCTCACGCTGGTTCGCTTCTACGGCTGCGCGGGATGCCACGAGATCGCCGGGCTCGAAGAGGAGCAGCGCATCGGCACCGAGCTGACCAAGGAAGGCTCGAAGCCCATCGAGCGCCTCGATTTCGCGCTCCTCGGCCACCAAGCGCAGAAGGAAGGCTGGTACACCCACAAGGGCTTCTTCGAGCACAAGCTCGAAAACCCCGCCGTCTACGATCAGGGCAAGGAGAAGGCCAGGCAGGACCGGCTCAAGATGCCGAACTTCAACCTGTCGAAGCCCGAAATCGACGCCGTCACCACCTTCCTCGAAGGCTCCGTCGATGCCACCATCCCGCCCAGCTACTTCTACGCGCCCGCCGACCAGCGCCAGGACATCATCGACGGCTGGTGGGTCGTGCGCAAATACAACTGCATGGGTTGCCACCGCGTCCACGTCGGTCAGACCACCGTCTTCGATACCCTGCGCCGCTACGACGATCCCGATTGGAAGGATCAGAAGCCGCCCACGCTCATCGGCGAAGGCGCGCGCGTACGGCCGGACTGGCTCATGCGCTTCCTCGCCAATCCGTCGCTCAGCGATACCGACACCAACCGCGACGGCGTCCGCCAGTACCTCCACGCGCGCATGCCGACCTTCTATTTCTCCAACGGGGAAATCCGCAAGCTGGTGCGGTTCTTCGAGGCGCTTTCCAGCCAGCAGGAGCCCTTCATCGCGCAGCAGCTCGAGCCGCTCACCGATCAGGAGCGCAACATGGCGCGCGCGCTGTTCACCAGCGAAGGCGCTCCCTGCCTGAAATGCCATATGACCGGCGATCCCAAGCACGATGCCAAGGCCACGGCCCCGAACTTCACCGTGGCGCGCGAACGCCTGCGGCCCGGCTGGACGAAGCGCTGGATGCTCGACCCCGCCATGATGGCGCCGGGAACCGCCATGCCCTCCGGCCTGTTCATGCAGCAGGACGGCCGCTGGGTGTTCGCCGGGCCGACGCCCGCAAGTTTCAACGGCTACACGAAGGACCACGCGGATCTCCTGGTGCGCTACATGTTCCAGTTCACGCCGGAGGAACTGGGCCGGTTGCGCGCCGGAGCGGCAGCAGGCTCAGGAAACTAGTAGCGCAGGCCCATGGCCTGCGAGCCCTAACAGAAATAAGGAGGCATTCAAACCGATGAAGAACTACTGGATCGCAGCGGGACTCGCGTCCGTGCTGGCGCTCGCCGGTTGCGGCGGCAGCAGCAGCAGCGAGGCTCCCAAGACAGCGGAAAGCGCGGCGCCGGCGGCCGGCGCGGGAACAGCCGGCGCCACGCCGGACGAAGCCAATGGCGGCACCATCACGGGCAAGGTCGCCTTCGACGGCACTCCGCCCGTCATGAAGACGCTCGACATGTCGGCAACGGCCTATTGCGAGCACGCCCATCAGGGCAAGCCCGTCAAGTCCGAGGAAGTCGTCGTCAATCCCAACGGCACCCTGAAAAACGCGTTCGTATGGGTCAAGTCGGGTCTGCCGGCCGATAAGCAATGGGCGGTCCCCACCAATTCCGTCCTGCTCGATCAGACCGGCTGCATGTATTCACCCCACGTGGTCGGCGTGATGGCGGGCCAGAGCCTCGACATCAAGACCAGCGACCAGACCAACCACAACATCCACCCCATGCCCAAGGACAATCCGGAGTGGAACGAGACACAAGCGCCCGGCACGCCGGATAAACAGAAGACGTTCGCCCGCCAGGAAGTCATGATCCCGGTGAAGTGCAACATCCATCCCTGGATGCGCGCCTACATCGGCGTCGTGCCCCATCCCTTCTTCGCCGTGACCGGCGACGACGGAACGTATACAATAAAAGGACTGCCCCCCGGCACCTACACGGTCGAAGTCTGGCACGAAAAGTACGGAACCCAGGACCAGCAGGTCACGGTCGGCGCGAAAGAAACCAAGACGCAGGATTTTACGATCAAGGGATGAGGGATTAGGGATGGGGGATTAGGGATCGGGAGAACCTAGCGGGACGGGAGACCGTCCCCAATCCCCAACCCCCAATCCCCGCCCCCCAATCATGCGCGATTACATTGAACTGACAAAGCCACGGATCACCTGGCTGATCCTGATGAGCACCGGGATTGGATATTTCTTCGGACTTCCCGGCGCCGCCAACTGGCAGCAATTCCTCGCAAAAATCTCGTTTTTCTCGCTATTCCATACCATCCTCGGCACGGGCCTGATCGCCTCCGGCACCGCCGCCCTCAACCAGTGGTACGAGCGTGAGGCCGATCGCAAGATGCGCCGCACCGCCCGGCGTCCCCTGCCTATGGGCAAGATGTCCGCCGGCCGCGCCCTGGCCTTCGGCATCGCCCTTTCCGTCGCGGGATTCCTCGAGCTCTGGCTCGGCGCGAACCTCCTTTCCGCCCTCATCGGCGCCTTCACCCTCGCCAGCTATCTGTTCCTTTACACGCCGCTCAAGCAGCGGACCTGGTGGTCCACCACCGTCGGCGCGATTCCCGGCGCCATGCCCCCGATGATCGGCTTCGCAGCCGCCGCGGGCACCATCACGCCGCAGTCCTGGGTGCTCTTCGCGATCCTGTTCCTCTGGCAGTTCCCGCATTTCTACTCGATCGCCTGGATGTACAAGGAAGATTACGCGCGCGCCGGCATCCGCATGCTGCCCGTGGTCGAGCCGGATTGCCGCTCCACCGCCCGTCAGATCGTCCTCTACGGCCTCGCGCTCGTGCCCGTGAGTCTCGCGCCCGCGCTCCTCGGCATGTCCGGCCGCCTCTACCTCGCCGGCGCCCTCATCCTCGGCCTCTGGTTCCTGTATTCCGGCGTCCGCGTAGCCCTCGACCGCACCATGGATCGCGCCCGCGGCGTGCTGCTCGCGTCCGTGCTTTACCTTCCTCTGATCTACGGCCTTATGCTGGTAGATAGACCCGGGTTGTGATTCAAGTCGAAAATTTAACTCACCGGTACGGGGATCGCACCGCGCTCGCGGATGTCGCGTTCGAAGTGCGCAAAGGCGAGATCTTCGGTCTTCTCGGCCCCAACGGCGGCGGCAAATCCACGCTCTTCCGCATCCTCTCCACCATGATGGTCCCCACCGCCGGCTGCGCCATGCTGGCCGGTTACGATGTGGTCCGCGACGCCGCCTCCGTCCGCCGCCACGTCGGCGTGGTTTTCCAGAGCCAGAGCCTCGATAAAGCCCTCACCGTCGAGGAGAACCTCCGTGCCCAGGGCCATCTGCACGGCCTGAGCGGCGCAGCGCTCCGCGAGCGCATCGAGTTCGCCGCCGAGCGGCTCGGCCTGAAGGACCGCCGCCGCGACGTCGTCGAGACCCTCTCCGGCGGCCTCCGCCGCCGCGTCGAAATCGCCAAGGCGCTGCTCCACCGCCCTCAGATTCTCCTCATGGACGAAGCCTCCACCGGCCTCGACCCCGCCGCCCGCCGCGACCTCTCCCGCCACATCGAGCTGCTCCGCGAACGCGACGGCGTCACCATCCTGCTCACCACCCACATCCTCGAGGAAGCCGACCGGTGCGACCGCCTCGTGCTCCTCCACCAGGGCCGCATCGTCGCCGCCGGCAGTCCTGCCGATCTCCGCTCGCGCATTGGCGGCGATGTCGTCGAGCTCGAAACCGAGGACCCCGCGCTCGCCGCGCGCATCGGCGAGCGCTTCGCCGTCCCCGCCGCGGCCCGCGACGGCCGGGTGCGCGTCGAAATCGAAAACGGCCATCGCTTCATCGCCGAAGTGGTGGAAGCCTTCCCCGGCGCCATCCGCTCCGTGGGCCTGCACAAACCCACTCTCGAAGACGTGTTCGTGCACGAAACAGGAGCCGGCATTGAATAGCTTTTGGTTACCCGCTTTCACGCTCTGGCAGCGCGAGCTGATCCGCTTCTGGCGGCAGAAGAGCCGCATCATGGGCGTGGTCGCCTCGCCGCTGATCTTCTGGCTCCTGATCGGCTACGGCTCGAGCGACCTCGCGCGCTTCTACGCCGGCTCGCTGGTCCTCACCGTGATGTTCTCCGCGATCTTCTCCACCATCACCATCATCGAGGACCGCCGCGAAGGCTTTCTGCTTTCCATGCTGGTCTCCCCCGCCCCGCGCAGCAGCCTCGTGCTCGGCAAGATTCTCGGCGCCGCCACGCTGGCCTGGATTCAGGGCCTGATCTTCCTCGCCTTCGCGCCGCTCGCCGGAGTGCGCGTCGCCCCGCTCGAGCTCCTCCCTGTCGCCGCGGCAATCTTTCTCATCTCGTTCACCCTGACCGGCCTCGGCTTCGTGATCGCCTGGAAAATGGAATCCACCTCCGGCTTTCACGCCATCATGAACCTGCTGCTGCTGCCCATGTGGCTGGTCTCCGGCGCCCTGTTCCCCATGGCGACGGCCAGCGGCTGGATCCGCGCCATCATGTGGGTCAATCCCCTCACCTACTCCATCGCCCTGCTGAACCACGTGCTGCGGCTCCCCAATGCCTCGCCCGGCGCGTTCGAAAGCCTGATCGTCACGGCAGCCTTCGGCCTCCTGCTGCTGGCCGCATGCGGCGCGATGGCGGCGCAGAAGGCCACGCGGAGCGCGGCATGAAACACGCCGCCGCGCTGCTGCCGCTCCTGTTGCTCGCCGCCTGCATCCAGCCGCAGCCTCTCCCCATCCTCGGCAGCATCCCCGAATTCCAGCTCGTCTCGCAAAGCGGCCAGCCGTTCGATAGCCGCGCGCTCGATGGCCATATCTGGATCGCCGATTTCTTCTACACCACCTGCACCGGCCCCTGCCCCATGATGAGCTCGAAGATGCACCTGCTGCAGACCCAGACCGCGGCCGAAATGCCCGGCGTTCGCCTCGTCTCGTTCACGGTCGATCCCCAGCACGATACCCCGGCTGTGCTGGAAGACTATTCGAAACACTTCAAGCCCGACCCCGCGCGCTGGACTTTCCTGACAGGCGATCCGGCGAAGCTGAACGATCTCGGCTTGCACGCCTTCAAGCTGAACGGCGTGGACGGCAGCCTGGGGCACAGCACGCGATTCGTCCTGGTCGATAAGCTGCGCCGCATCCGCGGCTATTACCTCACCAGCGAAGACGACTTTATGCCGAAGCTGATGCACGATATCCGGCAGCTCGAGCGGGAGAAGTCATGACCGCCTGGCTGCCCTCCATCAATGCCTTCCTCAACGCCACCGCCGCCGTGCTGCTGGTGTGGGGCTACTGGCTGATCCGCCACAAGCGCATCCAGCAGCACCGCCGCGTCATGATCTCCGCGTTCGTGACCTCGTGCCTCTTTCTGGTCTGCTATCTCGTCTATCACGCGCAGGTAGGCTCGAAGCACTTCCCGCACACCGGCCCGATCCGCACCGTGTACCTCAGCATCCTCGGCACTCACACCATCCTGGCAGCCGCGGTCCCCGTGCTCGCGATCATCACGCTCCGCCGCGGCCTGTCGGCGCGCTACGACAAGCACCGCCGCCTCGCGCGCTGGACCCTGCCCATCTGGCTCTACGTCAGCGTCACCGGCGTCATCGTCTACCTGATGCTCTACCACCTGTAAGCGCCGCCCTTACCACAACAGCCCCACCACCAGCGCCGCAATCCCCCCGGCCAACACGCCCAGCAGCACCCAGCTCCTCCGGTTCCCGAAGTTGACCGTATACCCTACGCCGAACCTCTTCTGCACAAACAACGCCGGATCGTTCCGGTTATAGTAAATTCCCCCCAGGATCCAGCACTCATCCGGCGTCGCCTCGCCCGTCGCATCCCCGCCGGCCCGCCGCGACCACGCCAGCAGGAACACCAGGAACGCCGCGAACGGAATCAGCAGCACCGCCGCCGGGATGTGCACCAGCGGCATCAGCCCCACCGAACTGAACGCCAGCCCGATGAGGTACATCACCCCGATCAGCATCGCCAGCATCGGCCGGCGCACCGGCCCGTGCCGCGAACCGTAATACATCGCGAGCCCGAGAATCGCGATCAGCACCAGCAGCCCCGCGCCAAACAGCGGCGCGCCGTAAACGCCGCGAAATGTTTTCGCCGCCCAGCCGTTCGGCTCGCCATTCGCGCCCCAGTGCACCGGAAAGCTGTCCGGAATCTCGTCCCAGTGAGCGCGCAGATAGAGCGCGGTTGCCACCGGCAGCAGAAAGGGCCCCGCCCCCAGGATCGTCCAGCGCGGCAGGCCCTCTCCGCCCGGCGCCGGCTGTGCTTCGACCGGCACCACCGCCGGCCGCGGCGCGATCCGCCGCACCTTCGCGCGCTCCAGCAGAAATGCCGCGAGCCCCGCCACCACGGGAATCATCGGCGCGAACGCTGCGCTCACGGCGTTTCCCGCGGCCATCGCAAACCACGCCGCCGCCAGCGCCGCCGCCGTCGCAGCGCCGACCCGCACGCGGTACCGCCGCACCGCGGCCCGCGCGGCGTCCGACTCACGGAACTCCGGCGGGACCGTGATCGCAAAGAAGTACCGCCGTGGCGAAAGGCGCGGCAGCAGCAGCAGGATCGCCCCCAAAAAGGCGCAAGTGAGCAGGATGATGAGCAGGGCGCCGGTCATGTCTTCACTCTGCTCCGTTTCCGTCCGGCGGTCAACACTTCGCGCGCCAGCGCGTGGACGAACCGCCCGCCCACCAGCCCCAGCCCCAGCAGCGCCCCGAACAGAATCACTGCATCGATACTCGCCCGCCCCTGCCGCTCCCAATAGACGTCGCTCAGGTTCAACCACAGCGCGAACTCATCGAGCGTCAGCGCCGCCCCCACGCCGTAAAACAGCGCCATCAGGCGCCCCGGCCACGGCGAGCGCGTGCTCACGTCCGTCCCGATTTGCAGCAGCCACCCGTACCCCACGATCAGCAGCAGCAGAATCCCCCACACTAAATGGTGAATGTGCCTGCCATGCACTTCGATATTGTGGAACGGCCCCCGCCCCGCCCGGATCGCATGCGTCAGCACGCGCACCAGCGCGAACGTGAAGTAAAAAGCGCTGAGCGCGATCCATTGCCGCTCGCGATGCCGCTGCGCGAAATGCGTCAGATAAATCTCGCGAACCGATCGCCGTCCCGCCGACCGCACCGCCGCTGCCAGCGCGGCGGTCGCCAGCACCAGCCCGGCGAAGACGGCCAGCGCGATACGGCCCGGATGCACCAGAAGGAGCGCCACCCACTTTCCGGGGCACGCCGCGGGCCGCTGCGGCCGCCGGAGCGCGAAATCGGTTACACTTTTCGGGCCCCTTGTGCGTCATGCCTTCCAGAACCGGTTCATGCGCATCGCCATTCTGCTGGTAACCGCACTCGTTGCCTGGCGCGCCGGCGCCCTGCGCGCCGCCACGATCCGGGGCGTCGTCGTCGAGGACGCGACCGGCCATCCGCTGGCCCGCGCCCTCATCGTCGCGCACCCGGTCGCCGGCGCCACGGCCGAAATGCGCTCCGTCCGCTCCGATTCCAATGGCCGCTTCGAGCTCGCCGGGCTCCCGCCGGGCGCGTACCTCCTGCTCGCCTCGCGCCGCGGCTTCGCCCCCGTGCCGTACGGCCAGAAGCAGGGAAAGGGATCGGGCGTCCCGCTCGAGGTCGGCGAAAACAGCGAAGCGAGCGTCGAAATCCGCCTCCCCCGCTACGGCGCGATCTCCGGCGCGGTCCTCGATGAAAACGATGTCGGCCTGCCGGACTGCGAGGTGGTCGCCTACCGCGATTCCCACCCGCCCACACCCGCCGCCCACGCCACCACCGACGACCGCGGCCGCTACCGCATCTGGGGACTCGAACCCGGCACGTACCTCGTGCGCACCGCCGGCCTTCAATACGAAGACGGCGATTACCTGCCGACCTTCTCCCGCCAGACCGCGCGCGTCGCCGAAGCCATTCCGGCCGATGTCGCGCTCGATCGCGAAACCGGCAACGTCGATATTCGCCCCTTCCCGGGCCGCTTCGTCACCGTAACCGGCTACGCCTGGCCCATGGCGGCCGTCACGCTGCTCGCCGATTTCGGCAGCCAGACCGTCAGCGCCGATGCCAACGGCAATTTCCGCTTTCCGCCCGTCCCGCCCGGACCGTACGAGCTCTCCGCGCGCGCCCAGGCGGGCCGCCCGCGCCAGAATCTCGCTGCGTGGCAGGCCATCTCCGTGGACCGCAACGCCGCCTACTACCAGCTCCGCCTCGCGCCTCTTCCGCAGCTCCAGGTGCGCCTCGAAGATCCGCAAGGGCAGGCGATCGACGCGCCGTCCGTCCAAATCCTGATCCGCCGCAAGGATCTCTCCGGCGCCGGACCGTCCGAGACTTTCCGCCCGCCGCAACTGCTGCCGCCAGGCCGCTACGAGCTGGCGCTGGCGCCCTCGCCCTCCTGGTACGCCGCCGGCTTCAACGGCCGCGCCCGCGCCGAGGGCTGGAACGAATTCGAGCTGACCGCCTCCGCGGAGGTCAAGTTTATCCTCTCGCCGCACCCCGCCCGAATCCACGGCATCGTGCAGGATCGCGGCAAACCGGCCGCCGGCGTTCCCGTATATCTCGAAGCCGATGGCATCGAGCCGCGCATGATCCGCACCGATAGCGCCGGCCAGTACGAATTCTACGGCCTCGCGCCCGGATCGTACCGCCTGCTCGCCACCTTCGAAGCCCGCGGCACGGCGGGCAGCCGCACGATCGAACTCACGGAGGGGCAGGACCAGACCGCCGATCTGGACCTCGCCGTCTCCCAATGACTCGCTTCCTGCTGTCCGCCGCGCTCGCCGCCGCCGCGCTCCACGCGGCCGTCATCCGCGGCGTGGTTGTCGAAAATTATACCGGCAAGCCGCTCGCCCGCTCGGTCGTGATCCTGCAGCCGGTCGGCGGCACCCCCGGCGACACGCGCTCCGCCCGCGCCGATCGCTTCGGCGCCTTCGCTTTCGATCGCCTCCCCGCCGGCTACTACATCCTCAAGGCGTCGCGCAAAGGCTTTCTCGCCATGGAATACGGCCAGAAGCGCTGGAATTCCGCGGGCCAGCCCATCCTCCTGCGCGATGAGGACACCGCCTTCTGCAGCCTGCGCCTGCTCCTCCCCAGCGCCATCACCGGAACGGTCCTCGACGAAAACGATATCGGCCTGCCCGACCACGAGATCGCCGCCTATCGTCTCAGCACGCCGCCCGAGCTCATCCGCACCGTGAAAACCGATGACCGCGGGATCTACCGCCTCGACGGCCTCGAACCCGGCAGCTACGCCGTGCGCACCGTCGGCAAACAATACGACGACGGCTCGTACCTCCCGACCTTCGCGCAGGAAGCCGCTCGCGTCGAGGAGGCCCAGCACATCGATCTGCAGCCCGAAACCGAAATCGCCCACGTCGACGTCCGCCCCGCGCCCGGACGGCTCTTCACCGTGACCGTCGCGATCCCTCCGCCCGCCGCGCCGCCGTGCCGCATCACCCTGGCTTCCGATATGGGCCGCAAGACGGCGGAGGGGACCTTTGCTGAGTTCAGCGGCCTTCCGCCTGGCGAATACGAAGTTTACGGCGAGTGCGCCGCCCTGCCCGAAGATGGCGCGCCGCTGCGCGCCGGCTATCAGCGCTTCCACCTGCACGGCAACCAGGGAATCACACTGCTGGCAAATCCGGTGCGTCCGGCGGCCGTGTTCGTGAGCGGCGCGCCCACCAGCGCTTCGTCCACCGCCATGATCCGCCGCAAAGATCTCGCAGGCATGGGCAAACCAATGCCGCTCGACCTGAATCGCGGAGCGGCCACGATCCCACCCGGCCGCTGGGAAGTGATGCTGACGCCCCCCGCCGGCTATTACGTCTCCGGTTTCTACGGCTCATTCCACAGGGACGCCGGACGCGCCGACGGCTGGAACGAATTCCTCGCCGGCGATTACGTCAGCATCCGCTTTCAACTGTCAGGCGGCCCCGGCTCGGTCCGCGGCAGTGTGAAAAGCGGCAGCGACCCCGTCCCCGGCGCGCCCGTCTACCTCGAAGGCTGGGATCCGGCCGCGAAAAAGCGCGTCGGCGACCTGCACATCGCCCGCACCGACAATCTCGGCGCATACCGCTTCGATGCCCTCGCCCCCGGTGCCTACCGCATCCTCAGCACATTCGAATATCTCAACCCCGCCCCCGAAACCATGACCGCCACCGCCCAGGAAATCACAGTCCCCGAACACGCCGAAAAATCCATCGATCTGGAACTCTACGGCATCCGCTGAGCGCCCACTCCTAACTCCCCGCCGCCGCCCCGAGTTCCGCCAGACACCGCCAAGCCCTCCTGGCCACGATCACCTCCTCATTCGTCGCCAGCGCCAGCACCGTCACCCGCGACCCGTCCGCCGAAACCACGCGGTCTCCCCTGCCCCGCTCGTTCCGTTCCGCATCGAGCTCGATTCCCATGAACGCCAGCCCCTCGAGACACGCCGCCCGCAGCCGCGCCGAATTCTCCCCGATCCCACCCGTGAACGCCACCGCATCGAGCCCGCCCATCGCCGCCGCGTATGCGCCGATCGTCTTCTTCACCTGATAGGCAAACACCGCGATCGCCGTCCGCGCCCGCTCCGATCCGCCATCGGCCGCCGCTTCGATATCCCGCAGGTCCCCGCCCGCGATTCCCGAAAGCCCCGCCAGTCCCCCGCCTCGGGCCAGTTGGCTCCGCACCTCCTCCGCGCTCCACCCGTACCGCTCCATCATGTAGAGCACCGCGAACACGTCGACGTCCCCATGCCGCGTCGCGTTCTCCAGCCCCGATTGCGGCGAAAATCCCATCGTCGTATCCACCGATTTCCCGCGATCGATCGCGCACATCGAAGAGCTCCCGCCCAGGTGACAGCTCACCAGCCGCGCCTGCCGGCCCAGCATCTCCGCCGCGCGCTCGCTCACGTACCGGTGCGACGCCCCGTGGAACCCGTACTTCGCGACGCCCGCTTCCAGCCATGCCGCCGGCACCCCGTATAGCCGCGCGTGCTCCGGCATCGTCGCGTGGAACTCCGGCTCGAACGCCGCCACGATCGGCACTCCCGGCATCGCGCGCTGGAACGCCTCGATCGCCGCCAGATAGATCGCGTTGTGCGCCGGCGCCGCCGGCAGAAAGCGCCGCAGCGCATCCACCACCGCCCCATCCACCACGCACGTCCGCCGGTACTCCGGCCCGCCGTGCACCGCCTTCAGCGCGATCGCGTCGATTGCCGCACCGTCCGTAGCAATCCCCCGGATCGCCTCCCCATAATCCGTCACGCGCTCCACGCGCCCCCGGGCCACCACGGCCTCCGACGGCATCTCCAGAATCTGCCACTTCAACGACGTCGACCCCAAATTCGGTATCAGCAGGTTCACAGGTTCTCCCAATGCGTATTTCCTCGGCGTCTCGGCGTCCCAGCGGTTCGCTGATCCCTCACTTGATCCCCCGGTACTCCTTCTGTATTCGCGCCAGGTTCTGCGCTGCCGTCGCCTGATACGGACTCTTCAGCGCCGCGCAGGCCCGGAAATAATTCGCCGATTCCTGCGCCCGCGCCGGCGCGCCATTCGCCAGCTTGTAATTCGCGAGGCCCAGCAGGAACAGCACCTCCGCCTTCAGCCCCGCATTCGTCTCCACCAGCGGCAGCGCCTTGCGCAGTTGTTCATCCGCCGGCCCGAACTGGTTTTCGTTCGCGTACTGCTTGCCGTTCAGATAGTACGCCAGCCCCCGCTCCATCGGCGGCGCCTGCGCCTCGGCCGCCAGGATCTCCGCCGCCTTCGCCGCGTACGCGTGCACCTTCTCCGGATTCTTCTTCTGCTCCAGATAGCTGTTCGCTACCACCAGCAGCATATCGGCGTTTGTCTGTTGGTTCGCCAGCACCTTCTCCGCGAGAGCCAGCGCCTTATCGTTCGCCCCCGTCTGCCGGTACGCCAGAAAGAGCACGTCGTTCATCTTCGGCACATACTCGGAGTCCGGGCTGCGCTTCTGCAGCATCTCGGCCAACTCGATCGTCAGCTTCGGGTCGCGCGTCTCCGCCGCCGCGCGGAACAGCGCATAATCCGCGTAAATGGCGACCTGCTTCGCATAATCCACTTCGCGCTTCCAGTCCTCCACCTTGTCCGCGTCCTGCGGCTGCGGCGCCGCCGCATCCTTGCGCGCGTTGGCGAACGTCAGCTCCGAATATTTCTCGATCAGCGCGACATTCTTCTCCGCCTCCGCCGCCTTCAGGCACTGCAACGCCGCTTCCGGGTCCTCCGGGTCCAGCGCGAGCAGCTTCTCCCCCGCCGCCATCGCCTGCTCCGCCTGCCCCGCCTTCGCGTAGTATTGCTGCAACTGCTCCAGCACCCAAACCGTTTGCGGCGTCTTCGGATACTGCCCCACGAACTGCTCCATCAAGCCCGCCTTCTTGATCGGATCGTTCTCCTGCAGGCACTGCTGCAACAACTGCCCCTCCGGCTTGCCCGCATCGACCTCGTCCAACTTATGCCGCTGCCCGAACGCAGCCAGCGCAAACACCGCGATCATCGCCAACGTGCGCATGTTGTCCCCCGTTCCGCCGGAATCTTACCACAGCGCTTCGCGCCCGGAATCCTCGCGCCGTCTTTCGCAATTTCTCGGCGCCTCGGCGTCTCGGCGGTGAATTTATGCCCTCACCGCACCATCCCCGCCGCCCGCAGCTCCTTTGCCAGCTCATCCCCCTCGAACGCACGCACCGCCGCCTTCTCCCGCCCGTCCACCACCGCCACCCCGAACGGATACGTCCGATACCCGAACACCCGCGCCAGCGTCTCGAAATCCGTCGACACCACCGCCTTCAGCCCCGATTCCGCCAGAAACTGCCGCGCAAACTGCGGCTGCTCGACCGGAATCGCCACCACCCTGGTATCGCCCCAGTCCAGCCGCGCCATCCGCTGCGCCGCGTCCATGCAGTGCATGCACATCGGGTTGAAGAAGAAAAGGAAGAACCGCCCGCGGCCGATCGCATACGGCCGCCCGTCCACCGTGATCGCCGCCGGCGCCTTCACCCCGGCCTCGCGCGCCGCCTCCACCCCATAGGACACCAGCGCGAATACCGTCACCGCGCCCGCAATCAGCGCCACCGCGCGCCGCCCCCGCGGCCGCGGCGCCCACATCGCCGCCACTGCCGCCAATACCAGCATCGCCGCATCGCCCGCGAAGAACCCCGGCCCCACCACGCGCTTGATCCACGGAAAGCAACTGCAATCCGCCCCGCGCAGCTCCGCATAATGCCATGCGAACCACACCATGAACGCCGCGAGCAGCGCCGCCGCCAGCGCCGCCCCCCACCGCCGTAGCCGGGGCACTGCCAGCAGCACTCCCGCCACCGTCTCCGCCACTCCGAACGCGATGGCCCCGGCCACGCTCAACCCCTGCGGCACCCGCGCCTGCGTCAGCCGCACCGCCCAGTCCTGCGGCTCCGCTGCCTTCCACAACCCCGAGCTCAAAAAGAGCGCCGCGAGAGCCAGCGCCGCCGCCCAGCTTGCCGCCGTCTTCCACCGTGCCGGCGCGCGCGCCACAACCTGCGCGCGGGCCTGTGCCATACTGGTCATGGCCCCATTGTAAGATTTCCGCGGGCCGCCGTTTCGCTTGCTTGCCCTGCTCCTCATGCTTCTGGCCGCCTCGCGCGTCGAACTGGTAGACGACGTCTACCGCATCCCCGCGCAGGACTGGCGCTTCCCCGACGCCGTCATCGCGCTCAAGCAGCAGCCCGCCCTCATCACCGCCCGCTACGAAACCGATCCTCCCGCCGACGGCATCCGCATCGCCCTCCTCCGCCGCGAGGACCTGCAGAAGCGCATCGACGGCATCCCCCACGGCATCGTCGAGTCGACCCCCGCAGGTCCGCGCGGCGAGCTCCACTACGCCGCCGCGGCCCCCGGCGAGTACGTCGTGGTCATCGACAACGGCGCCCGCACTCCCGCCACCGTCCACATCCGCGTCGCTCTCGACTTCGCCCGCCCCGGCCCGGCCGTCACGGAACTCCCGCCCGCCCGCCAGTTGACGATCGTCGCCCTCAGCTTCGCCGTCTTCTTCGGGATCGTGTCCTTCTCCGCCCACCGCCTCCTGCGCAACACCCGGTCGCGCCGCTGATCGCGTAGCACCGCCGGCCCCGAGCTGACCGCGCCCACGCCCGGCGCAGAGGGACGCCCCCGCAGCGCTGAGCACCGCGCGCCCTGCGGCTGGCGCCGCCCGCCGGGACGCCGCGCAAGCAAATCGGCTACACCGGTAACCCGCAAAAATATTCAAATTATTTCTTGTATTATCTCGAACCGCATAGTAGGATACTCCACAACAGATTTGAAGTAGCTCTGGCAGATAGCCGCCGAAGGAATGTGCAGCCGGAGTTAGGGCCTGGCAGTGGCATGAGCACGGCATGCCGTTGTGTTTCATATCTTGTGGAAGCTGGAGCCGTACCTGCTCATGTTCGTACCTGCCGCCGATTCAGTCCCGCACCCCGCCCTCACCCGCGTAACCGCTTTCCGCGCCCGGTCCCCAAGGCCTCTCTCATTGCCCATCCATAGCAAGGACAACCAGTGAAATACATCCCGATCTTATTGCTGATTAGCTCTGTAGCCATCGGCCAGACCGGAACCGCCAGCATCGCCGGCACGATCGTAGATGGCAAGACGCAGAAGCCGGTTCCCGCCGCCTTGGTCGTCGCCAGCCGCGCCACCGCCCCGCCGTTTTCCCGGAACACCAAGTCCGGCGGCGATGGCGTCTTTCGGATTCAGGGACTCACGCCCGGCAATTACTCCATCTGCGTGCAGGTTACCGGCGACCGGTATCTGGACCCATGCCAGTGGAGCGCCGCCGTCGGAGTTGTTCTCGCGTCCGCCAGGCCGCAACCGGACTCAAGATCGCGCTGGCGCCCGCCTCCATCCTCAACATGCAGGTGCTGGATACGCAAAAGGGTTTGAGCCAATTGACCAAAGACGGCCGCCATCCGGACCTGACCCTCGGTGTCTGGGGACCGCGCGGCTTCTATTATCCGGCTCGCCTCGCGGGTGGTCCAGCCACGGCAGGAGCGGCCCCGGCTGGAGCGGCCACATATACCTATCGTGTAGCTATCCCGCTGGACACAACGCTCAAACTCCACATTTCCAGCCGCGACCTCAAGCTGGGCGATGCCAATGGCGCGGCCCTTCCGGCCAATGCCAACCAGCAGGCCTTCCAGCACGCCACAGGCGACAACAACCCTAAGGGTTTCACATTTTCCGTGTTGGGCTTCTTGCAGTGACATCGAGTTGAGAGGAAAACCGCAATGATTCGTAGATACTCATCGTATCGGAATGGTCACCGGGCAATCTGGATCGGCGCTCTTGCCCTTTTTTGCCTGGCCTTGGAGCCGAGCCCGGCCTGGGGACAGTGGCAGACGAGCGGCTCTAATATCTATTACAACAACGGCAACGTCGGCATAGGGACGACTACCCCGCAATATCTGCTCTCCGTCAAGGGCACAATCGGCGCCCAGGAGGTCATTGTCATCCCTCCGAGCGGCTGGTCGGATTACGTGTTCCGGCCGGACTACCGGCTGCGCCCACTGAGCGAGATCAGCCAGTACATTCAGGCGAACGGGCATCTGCCGGACATCCCCACCGAAGCCGAGGTCAAGGAGAAAGGCGTCGGCATCGGCGACATGCAGGCCAAGCTGCTGGCCAAGGTCGAGGAACTCACCCTGCACATGATCCAGCAGGAAAAGGATAACCGGGAGTTGCGCGACAAGATGAACCAGCAAACGATGGAAATCCAGGATCTCCGCGAGCGCCTGGCGAAGGGCCCGGCGACCGATTCCACACCAGCGGTGGCCAGGTAAGGGAGCGCCCAATGAGAGCGTCGAAACAACGAAGGGTGCCCAGTGCCCTGATCCGGCCGGCGCTCTGGTTCTGCGCCTGCAACCTGCTGGCCGCCTCCCTGTCGGCGCAGTGCACGAATCCGACCCAGGTGCCCGACGGCACTTACACATCAGGCGACCACAGCCAAGTCAATAACAACGCGCTTTCGGCAACCAACTTCGTCGTCAGTGGAGGCGCATCGGCAACGTTTAGTGCAGGCAACTGCATCCAACTAAATCCGGGATTTCACGCGAACGCCATCGGCGCGACGGTGCCGACCACGTTTCACGCGTGGGTGGACATCGCGCCAACGGCAGTATCGGTTGTGCCGAATTCGCCGCCCCAAAACCCACCTCTCAGTCAATCCTTTACGTGGACCGTGTCGAGCCCTAGCGGACACAGCAATCTCTCTCATGTCTTCGCACTATTTAACGGCACGTCCAATTCGACCGCAAACGCCTGCTATATCCATTACGACGCTTCTTCGAATCTCGTCTATCTGGCCGACAACACGAGTACCACATGGTTGGGCGGGTTTGCTCCGTCGAGTTCGGGGAGTATCGGCAACTCTCAATGCACGGTCTTTGGAACGGGGTCCTCGCCTAATCCGACTAGTTCGGGCACACAACTCGGCTTGACGCTGAATGTCACCTTTAACGCTGCGTCGTTTTCGGGAACCCAGAACGAGTACTTATACGCTCTCGACGGCTCCGGTGTGTATACCGGGTGGCAGCCCATGGGGACGTGGACGGTGCCCGCGCCGCCCGCGCCCGACTTTACGCTGACCGCCACCTCGACCAACTACTACGTGCCGATGGGTTCCTCAACCCCATCGTACACGCTGATCGTCACGCCGCAGAATGGCTTCAACAGCCCGGTGTCGTTCAGCATGTCTTGGCCCATGTATGGCTGCTCGAATCCCACGTTTAACCCAGGCTTGGTAACGGGCGCTCCATGGACAAGCACGGCCACAATGTCCTGCTACGAAACGCTTCAAAATGGCTACTGGACGACGGTGACGGCAACGGGCGGAGGCAAATCTCACCAGCTCAATCTGTACCTCTACGTCGGGCAATCACAGCAGCAGTACTACCTCACGACGGCAGTCAGCCCGTCAGCCGGTGGCTACATCTCGCCCGGAAGCGGCTGGTACAATAGTGGGAGCTACGTTACGATCTCGGCTACACCAGCCAGCGGCTATCAGTTCAGCGGATGGACGGGTGTCGATTCGAGTAGTGGTCCGACAGGGTACGTGACGATGAATTCCAACCGCAACGTCACTGCTAATTTCAGTCAGACCACGACCCAATACCAACTCACCACGAACGTGAGCCCTTCGGGCAGCGGGAGCCTGAGTTTCAACCCGTCATGCTGCACATATAACGCGGGAACACAGGTCACGATAACTGCGAGTGCGGCCAGCGGCTACCAGTTCAGCGGATGGAGCGGCGTCGATTCGAGCAACGGCACAACAGGGTACGTGACCATGAACGGCAATCGGAGCATCACAGCTACGTTCAGCCAGATCGCCACTCAGTACCAGCTCACGACGAACGTCAGCCCATCAGGAACTGGAACAATCAGCCCTGCCAGCGGCTTGTACAACGTGGGTTCCGTCATAATAACGGCCAACCCGAATAGCGGCTACGCGTTCTCCAGTTTCACCGGGACGTACAGTGGGACCACGAACCCGCTTACCATAAACCTGACCGGGGCCGGAACCATCACGGCAAATTTCGTTGCAGGCTATACTATCAGCGGTCAGGTAACCCTTTCCGGAGGCGGGGGCGTTAGCGGCGTGAGCATTTATGCCAGCGGATCGCAGAACGCTAGCGCAACGACGGACGCAAACGGCATGTATACGCTGCCCGCCTTGGCGGCGGGCGGCAGCTATACCGTTACGGCCTCAAAGAGCGGCTACCTTCTCAGCGCTGCCCAAACGTTCAACAACCTCGGCTCGAATCAGACCGCCAGCTTCACGGCTACGCCGACGCTGAGCATCAATGGCGGGGGAAGTACCGCTGAGGTTGCACCATCTACCAATGTGTCAATGGCATTTAATCTCTACGACCAGGCTGGTGCTAATGACATCGGTTGGGCGCAGTTCTATCTTGCGGACGGTTCCGGGGGCGCCCATTGTTACGGGGATTGGGGACGGCCTAATGCGCTCGATCTATACGACGGGGATACCGGGGCCACATCGGGCTTCGGAATTACCCAGAGCGATACCTTCTGCTCTGTTTCGCTGGCCTCTATCACAAACTCGCCAACCGACCCAACAGAAGTAACCGTCGTTCTGAACTTTACGTTCAATCCGGGAACGGATGGCACGTACAGCGTGTTGACCCAAATCAACTACGGTTCAGGACCAGCCGGTCCCTGGCAGGCATTGGGAACATTGACCATAGACCCAGCGAGGGAACCCGTCCTCAGCACGCCCACAGATGAGCCCCCTCCCGACCCGGCTCCAGTACCGGTATCGCCCCCGGCAGTCTCCGGATCGACTACTAACTGCAACGACATCAGCGGAACCTGGACAGACGGCGCAAATACATTTTCCTATAGCCAGTCTGGCCAATCCGTGACCGGAACAATTACCGAGCCGGACCCATACTGTCCTACCCCAGTCACTTGGCAGGTTCAAGGGCAAGCTACGGGAGACGGCGTCTTTACGCTCACTGATTACGGTCCCTCGACGGACGCTTGTGGCAACACAGTGGGGCCGATCACCGCGACAGTAACCGTCACAATCTCGAGTTGCTCAACGGCTCAGGTCTCCGGTAGCGGATCGACGGGCACCAACCCGACATTCCGCGCACAAGCGTTGCCTTTGGCGAATGCTGCCACAACGAGTTGGACTAGAACTTCGAACCCACCAGGCATCTCAATGACTGTAGATGTTATGGCGGGAAAGATATCGACTCAGCTAAGCGGACAGAACAAGGCTGGGAATCTTGCGATTACCGTAAATAGCTCACAAGGCCAACAGACACCGTTGCCAGCCCATGCCTCAGCCCAGAGCGGGAATTCCTTCAATGATAGCTTTCGTCTGAGCTTGCCGGTGGGGCAGTACGGCAATGTCGTCGCGGCATGGGATACTACAAGTGTGACTGTACCGGTGGCCTTCTATGTTGTTGGTAACACCAGGCTCACCCAGTACAATACCCCTTATGAGCAGAACTGTCATGACAATCCGCAAACTGCGTATGTGATTAACAAGATTGACAAGGCTGCTGATGGTTATTGCTATTGGAAAGTAGTTCAACTTGGAAGACAGTTTGTGACCCAAGTCATTACTAATGGCACCGGCGTAATCGGGACGAATGAGATTGTGAAAGCATATAACGCAGGGGCCCGAAATGTCTGCGATATTCCGACTGGCGGCAGCGCGAGCAATTCGTTCTTCTCGGTAGATTCTGGTGGCAATCCCATCACGAAAATTAAAGGCAGCCACAACTCGGTGCTGTCCGACGCCACTGGAACCGTGAACTCGTTTAACAACAACAACCCAGCGGCCGGTAGTATAGCTGTCCTACCCAATAGTTCCACCAAGCCAACGGCACCAGCTTTTCCGTTCGTATTCGGAGATCAACTGCTCTTGATTGACCAGAACGACGCCAATGACCGACTTGGTCCGCGTTCAGCGGAAGACTATTGCCCAGGGTGCGGCCCCGGTAGCTTTTCGTCACCCGCTGTAGCCCATGTCGATGTGTATAGCTCGCGACAAAGCTGCGGGACTGGCTCTGACTATAACAATGGTGCTCCTTTCGTTACCATAAGGCTGAGGTAGCCGTGATGAAAACTCTGTTTATCTTCTTGTTTGCTGTGTTGTTCTCTGGAACTGCGACGGGACAATTGCTTCAGCGCCGCCCTGATTTTTGCGGAACGCCTGGTGCTTTGATTCCGCTGCCACGAAACGTCTCGGCGGTTTCGTATTCTGAAAAGGGATACTCCGACTTCTTCGTCCGGGATGGCGCGTCACCGGTTCGCCTCGACATGGATGAAGTAATAGATCAGGTTTGCGAACTGCCCGATCATCGAATCGCGGTTTTCGGAAGCTCTGGAGCGTATGGCACGAATGTCAGCATCATAGATACAGAAAAGGGAGCACTGGTGGACACATTTTTGGTGTACGACCCTGTTCTCTCCCCGGACAAGAGATGGCTAGTCTATCGGAAATTCTTCCCACGTCAGACGGACCTCCCCGCGTCGGACGAGTATCTTTTATACGATCTGCTCAAAAGCCCCACGCAGAATCGACCATCCGAACCGTTTTCGATGGACCGACTCGACACGGATGTGGGTACCCCGATTTACCCCCTTGGCTGGAAAAACGAGCCAGGCGACAACATTGGCGCGCCGGAGGATCAGCGGCACAGCCATATTTCCCCATTCTTCTGGTCCCCGGATAGTAGAGCGATCGTGTTCGCCGATATGCTCCGCGAAGATAAGCCTGATCTCGTGCTGATCGCCATTGATGGCAAAGGCGCCACTACGGCATCCATCTATCCTTACAGCCCTCTGGGATGCAAGGGTGAGGAGGCTACCGCCAGGAGCAAGCAAGCTCAACCCTTGGTTGAGTTTGGTCCTCGACAGGGGACGGACCTTCCGATTCTCCTAAAGGTCCAGTCCGCGGGCTGTACGCCAATAACGTTGCAGCTTCGACTTGACAGCTTTAAGCCTGCGACTCGCGAGAATCGCGTTGTCGAGAAACCGACTCGTAAAACGATAAAAGGTAAATAGCCACGTGCCCGGCGCGGAGGAACAGAGAGTTTATGAGACATCTTGTGGTATTGCCGCCGAAGCTCAACGCACCAACGGTCTGCGGCCGAACCGGCGCGCAGTGCATCCGCAGGCGGTGGTTGTATCTGGTGACCCTAGCAGGCGTCGGCACGCAGGCCCTTTTGGCTGCGAGCGGCAGTGTCGCCGGATCAGTTGTGGACGATAGTGGTCGCGCAGTGCCGAGCGCCCATGTGCTGATCAGTTATGCTCCTTCAATAAGAACGGCCATAACCGCCCCGCCTGTTATTACAGGCCCCCTAGCTACAACGGTCGCAGCAGATGGCAATGGCGCGTTCCATGCCGACGGTCTAGCGCCCGGCCAGTATATTGCTTGTGCTGAAACAGCGTCTCCCGGCTATCTCGACCCGTGCCATTGGGCAAATTCCGCTCCGGCATTCACCGTGAGTGCGGGCCAGACGACGTCCGGCGTCAGCATCATCATGGCTAAAGGTTCTGTCCTGCATGTCCATGTGGATGATCCTCAGCAACTGCTGAAGCCTGTGACGGGTACGATAGACCTCGATTTTCAGATCCATGTCGTCACGCCCAAAGGACTACACTATAGCGCCCCGCTTCAGTCGAGCACGGCGGTCGCACGAGATCATGCGATTACGATACCGTTTGGCACACCCGTAAACCTCCGCGTCTTGTCCGCTCACTATACGGTGAATGATCAGTCGGGCAAATCTTTCGCTGCACAAGGCACTACCATTAACGCGCCAGCGGGCACGACGCCAGGCGTCGTCATGCTCACGGTGACTGGCAAGAAATAGCGCCGAGCAGTTCCACCCTCCCAAAACCTCCCTTCGCACGAAGGCACTGAGAAGGCCCAGGCGGTCGCGGGCTCACGTTTGCTCTTGCGTGCGTCTTTTTCTTATGCCACCGCCTCCTTCGCCATCGGCACCACGAACCCCGCCCACACCCTCGAAGTCGCCGGCACGCTCGGCGTCCAAGGCACGATCACTGCTCAAGAAGTGTTGGTAAGCTCCACCGGCGCGGACTACGTGTTTGAGCCCGGCTACCGCCTCCAACCGCTCAGCGAAGTCGCCAGCTACATCGAGGCCAACCACCACCTGCCCGGCATCCCCTCCGCCGACGAGGTCAAGGCAAAGGGCATGGGCGTCGGCGACATGGAGTCGAGAGTGCTCGCCAAGGTCGAGGAACTCACGCTCCACATCATCCAGCAGGAGAAGGAAAATCGCGAACTGCGCGACCGAATGAATCAACAAGCGAAAGAGAATCAGGAACTCCGGGCCCGGCTCTCACGGCTGGAAAACGGCGCAGCGGCCGCTTCCAAGCCGGCTGTGGCTAAATAAGGAGCCCTGAATGAGTGCGTCGAAACAGCGAAGCCTCTCGATCGCCCTGATCCGCCTGCCGCTCTGGTTCTGCGCCTGCAACCTGCTCGCTGCAGCCTTGTCGGCGCAGTGCCCAAGTCCCGTTACCGCGGTCCCCGCCGGAACCTACACGTCCGGCGACTACAGCCAGGTCGATCCCAACGCGCTATCTGCTTCCAACCTCTCTATCAGCGGAGGCGCGACCGCAACATTCGTGGCGGGCAACTGTATCGACCTCAAGAGCAACCCCCAGGGCGGCGTCGGCTTTCACGCAAACGCCATCGGCGCCACCGTGCCGACCACCTTTCATGCATGGGTGGACATGGCCCCAACTGCAGTATCGTTCTCGCCGTCATCACCGCCGGCGAACCCGCCCCTCAGTCAATCTTTCACGTGGACCGTCGCGAGCCCGGCCGGACACAGCAATCTGTCCCACGTTTTCGCCCTCTTCAATACCACGTCCGCCTCAACCGCCAACGCCTGCTACATCCATTACGATGCATCTTCCAACCTGGTCTACCTTGCCGACAACGCGGGCGCCACCTGGCTCGGCGGCTTTGCCCCTTCGAGCGCCGCGAGCGCGGCCAATTCCCAGTGCACGATCGCTGGCACGGGCTCCTCGTCGAACCCCTCGAGCGCCGGCACGCAGCTCGCCCTGACCCTGACAGTCACCTTTCATACCACCTTTGCCGGGACGAAAAACGAGTACCTCTACGCCCTCGATAGCTCCGGTACGACCACCGGCTGGCAGCCCATGGGCACATGGGCGGTTCCCGGCCCGCCCCCACCCCAGCAGTACTACCTCGTCACAGCCGCCAACCCTTCCAACGGCGGGTCCGTCAGCCCGTCCTGCCCAAGCGGCTGCTCTTACCCTTCTGGGTCGTCTGTTCAGATCACAGCCACAGCAGCTAACGGCTACCAATTCACCGGCTGGACAGGCGTAGATTCCAGCAACGGCGCCACAGCCTACGTCACCGTCAGCAACAACCGGACCGTCACAGCGAATTTCACAACATTGTCGACCACCACCCAAACAATATCGACATCACGACCTGGTCTATCCTTTTCGGTAGACGGAACTACCTACACTACCGCCCAGACCTTCACGTGGCCGTCGGGTACGAGCCACACGCTTGCCGCACCCGGTGCTCAACAGGATTCGAGCGGTGCCCAGTACTTCTTCTCCGCGTGGTCGGACGCAGGGGACTTGACCCACCCCATAACGGCAACCTCTTCGATCGCCTCCTACACCGCCCAGTACGCTACAACCACAATTGCATCACTGGGAGGCTACAGCGTACCGAACGATGGGTCACAAAGCAGCTACTGGACCTATTGCGTCAGCACCTCACAGACGCAGTGTATCGATGGAGGCTTCGACGCGGCAGGAATCAGTTCCTGCTCGATCCTCGGCGGCGGCGTGACCGTGACCGGCATGATCGCGAAGCCAAACGGCGTAAAATACGAATTCGAGCTTCAATTCACGGCCGATCGCACGGCATGGCACGGCGCGCACACATTGACTTGCACGTACAACGGCCAAAAGCTTTCGCTGGCAAACGCCTTGATGGTCTACGATGCCACGCCGGTCATTACCAGCATTGCGCAAGACGCTCCGATGGTTAACGGCTCGTTCTACGTCACGCTCACCGGCAAGTATTTCGGGACGGCGCCCGGCACCGTCGTCCCTTGCGCGCACACCACCGCGAGTCCAGCGCCGCCCTGCGGCAGCACGCCGACCAGCGACCTCACGATCACCCAGCCGTCGCCTTATTGGCAGTCGCAACCAGCTAGCGCCCCGCTAGACTCCTGGAACAACACGCAGGTAAAGGCACTCGTGACCCCGTCCGCGAGCGCTTCGGGGACGTACGACCTCGTCATAAATTCTACAGGCGTATCCACCTATGGCGGCACGGCATTCCTAGCGCGGAACGGAACGCAACCGGAGAGCAACCGCGAGCCGATCACGATTGTCGTGCCAACGATGACCTTCTTGCCAACGCAGGCGTCGATTGGCGTCCAAGGATATATGCTCACGATTCAAGGCACGAATCTTTTAGGCTCCGGCCCTCCGTCCCTGGATTTTGGCAGTTCCGGCATCACGTACACCATTCAGAGCTACGATAACTCCCAGGTCACCGGCTTCTTCAGCGTTCCGGCCACTGCACAACCCGGCCGGTACACGGTCACTTTGACTCCCGGTGGTACCACGGTGAGGGCAACGGCTACCCTGACTCTCGTGCCGGGGCCGGGTACATTAACCGGGCAATATCCACAGACTCAGCAGGCGGTACCCGACAGCGCGGGGATCTGGTGGCTTGGGACAGGAGCCCCCGACGCCAACGATGGGTGCGATCCAAACCGGCAAATCTTTGCAAACGGCGACGCGGCTTGTTACTGGACATGGGTGACAGTGACGTTGACACCTGGAGCAGGTGCCTCGCCTCCCTCTGCTGGCTCGCCAGTAACGTGGTCATTTACCGACGCCGCTACAAATCAGCCAGCCCAACTGGTAGCGTGGAATTGCCAGGACGCCCCCGCCTGCAGCCGGATAACAGTCAAACCCAACGGAGCATTTGTCGGCACTGTGAGTGTGCAGGCAACGCTCGGCGGGATCGCCAGTGCCACATTTCAGGTCGGCTTTGACTACCCAGGGTATGTTGTTGTAACTCGAACCGTGGACAGGATTTGGGCGGACCCGGGGTACCCTGCATACCAGTCCGACAACTACCTGCAACTCTTCTCGGCGGGCGGTAGACCGATGTTCTACATGCCCGTCCACGAGGAGTTCCCTTCGCCCGACAGTTGGAGCTCATGCGGGAAAAGCGTTGGCTGGACAGATCCGATCCCACAGACCGCCCCTGACCCGACAAAGGCATGGGGAAGCTGGGTGACCCTGGACGATGGGACCCTCGGTAATGTCGCGGGACCAGCGCCCGATACCGTGGGGTACGGCTGCCCCGGCGCCGCGGGCAACTGCTCCCCGTCATCCGATATACCTGGAAGCCAGAAGGTACCTGCCCAGGGGTTATCGCAACAGGCCAACGCCTGGAGCGATCAGTATATCGTGGTAGGCTCCCAGACTACCAACCCGCTGGGCCGATACATAAAAGTGCAAGCAGACAGACAGGTCCGCTATACGGACCATGGACGAGACGAACTTGGGACATGGATATGCCCACAATAGCGAGCAGTCGATTTGTTTCTATATTGCGGCGGCCTGACTCGGCGCGCCCCACACCTAACCGGAGCGACGCATGCACGGTCAAAGAACACGGTGTGGATCGGCCTGCCAGAGCATTACAACCGATTTTGGGATCCACAATAGACAGACTAGTTGTGGCGTGCCTCCTTTTGTCTGGAGTTTTTTCCCTCAAGTTAGAGGCGCAAGCGCGCGGCGCCGACAAGATAGCCGACGATGTTGACGCCGTGTTCGTGGGTGAGGTTGTCTCAGGCCAGACGGCTGGTAACTCAGCGAATTACGTTCTTTTGGTTAGCCGGACCATCAAAGGTAGCCTCCTCCCGAATGATCATGCGAACGTCTCGTGGACCATCCCCTATCGGTCCGGGGGTGACTTCAAAGGGGCCTATGGGATGTGGTTTCTGCGCCAAGCGGGGCCAGGTCAATTTAATCTGGTGCAGCCTTTCAATGGTATTCAGTACCTGCCGATTTCGAAAACCAGTTCCCCGTCCGCAATTGCGCTTCCCGCCGGAGTCGCTGCTCAGCCGGCGACCGTGGGCGACCAAATCGCTGCGGAGATGTTCGCGGCGCTGCACGCCCACCCGGATCGCTCCCAGATCGCCGCTCTTGGCCAGATGTTCCTCGCCGCGGACGCTACTCCTTTCGTCAGGGCTCTTTATGGGGTCTTGCGGGCCGACCCGGACCCCGAGCTCAAATTTACGGGACTTACGGGTATGCTAAGGCTTAGCGACCCGACAGCCCTCCCGGAGATCGCAAACAACCTCAACCTGATTCCGGGCCTGGCAATTCGCCCGATGGTGCTTTCCGCAGTCGAGTCCCGTCGGGACTCAACTCCAGAGGCCATACAGACTTTCGGGAAGTTTGCTTCCTCGCAGGATCCTGACCTTCAGTACACGGGCGGCGACGTGCTTCGGGGGATCCATACTCGTGATAGCCTGCCTTTCCTGGTTTCGCTCTTGGACAGCCCCCGCCCACAGACGCGGCTTCTCGCGCTGATCGGGCTATGCGGCTTCGTCAATAATCTTCCGATTGAGACCCCCTACAATGTCCCGAACGGCAGGGCAAACATCCCGCAAGGCCCAACTCCGTACAGGACAGCAGAGACCGATCGGCACTGCCTGGGTGGCATACGACCGGATCAGGCGAGTGACCCCGAATCTCTGCAGTTCTGGAAGTCGTGGTGGATAGCAAACAAGGCTAAACTGACACACTGAAGTGGCGACGAATATGAGCAACCGAGCTTCCGGAATCCGCCCCTACCACGGTTTCTGCAACAATGCGTGCCTGGCTGAAATCACGATCCGATGGGAAAACCCGGCGACGTCGTTATCGTAACGCCGACTCTCCCATCTGCTTCCTTCATCTACCAACCGCCGGCTGCCCTCACGCCAACCGACGATCAGCACAATCTGACCCCAGACGGGTTCTACAGTTACCAGTCAGTTGCCGATCCCAATACTGCCTACCCGGGCAGCGCCTGCCCGGCGACACCATGGCCGAGCCTGCCCGCCCCGGCGCGGTCCGGTATTCCCTGCGGGAGTCAGGCCGTCCCCTGCTGGAAGTGGTGATCGCGTGAGAGAGCTACTCAAAACACGGTGCCCGGAGCCCGCGGGCCACTTCTCCCGCTGTTGCGCCGCATTCACCGCGCTGCTCCTCTCGCTGCCCCTGGCGCAGGTGGCCCGGGCGGAATCCGGCGTGGTGCTCAGAATGGTTGCGGAGGATACCTCACCCGGTGCAGCTTGCATCCGGCGCGATCACCATGGACTTTGACCCATCCGTCTTCGGAAATTTCGAGAGAGCTGCAGTTCTCAGCGCAGCCGGAGATGCAACGGGATACGCGCACTTGGGTATCGTCGGAGTGCAGGGCAGTGGTACACATGTGGACGCGCAATTCTGGTCGTCGTCTGGAAGCATCGGCCAGCTGCCGGAAGCGCCCGTGTTCGTCGTGTCAATCCCCGTGCTGGCCAGCGCGCGCCTGGGGGCGGCCTCCATGATCAGCGTGGATCCGTCGGGTAATCCAGAGAACAGTATCTTCGGTATGAACCTCGGAGCCATACCGTCGGAGTTTACCTTGGATTCAGCGGGAAAGCTGCCGGCGATGCTGAACGGCACCCAAGTCCTGATCAACGGCCAGCCCGCTCCGCTGCTCTATACCTCTGCGAGCCAGATCAACGCCATCGTGCCCTATGAAATCGGCCAGAGCGGCACCGCGACCGTCCAGGTGGTTTCCGGCAATCTGCAAGTCGGACACCTGGGGTCGTCCCCGTAGCGCCCGCGGTATTCACGGCCCGCGGCGGCACGGGCCAGGCGGCGGCTCTCAACCAGGATGGGTCCGTGAACAGCCCTTCGAGCCCGGCCGCCGTGGGCGGCGGCGTCACAATCGCCGTGGAATGAGGATCGCTCATGAAATCTTTCGTTCTCCTGCTCCTGCTCGCGTGCGCCTGCCACGCGCAATCCTCGCAACCGCCCGTCACTGCGGATGAATTGCAGTTCTTCCGCTTCATGCTGATGAACATCGGAAGCATCGACCACCACCCGGACGCTGTCGCCGCGTATGAGGCATCGCTGGTCAAACAGTTCGGCCTGAATTCTCAGGAATCAGGATTCCTTCACGGACAGGGGCAGCGGCTGAACGCCTTGCTGAAGCAGTTGCGGCGGCAATCTCAGGCAATCGTTTCCGGTAAGAAGAACCTGTCCGCGGCAGATGCCGACGCACTCACCGCTCTCATTAATCAGCGCGAACAGCTGATCACCACGCTCGCAAACGAGATTCTTAACGCCGTGAGACCCGAGACGGCGGGGTGACTGCGGGCGCCCGGCCAGGTAATCGCTGCTGCCGCGAAGCATGCGAAATGAGTAGCGCCTCCCATGCCGCCGTCTCCTTCCTCCGGATCTGGACCGCTAGGCGCCAGCCCCGAGCGCGCACCCGATCCTCCGCAGCCCTTCGGCGAACATCTCCGAGTTCACGCCCATCCCCACTCGAATATGTCCCGGCATCTCGAAGAACCGGCCCGGCACGGCCGAGGTCTCCTGCTCGCGCCGCAGCCGCTCCAGGAATTCGTCCGCGCTGCCCTGCCGCAGCCGCAGGAAACACGTCGTCCCCCATTCCGTTTGCGGCGCGCAGAGCGCGTCCTGCCGGCGCAGAAATTCGGCCAGCGTTGCCCGGTCGTGCTCCACCACGCGGCGCGCCCGCACGCGCAGCAGCTCGAGATTCTCAAACGCCGCCACGCTCAGGATCTCTCCCGGATGCACCGGCGTCGCGCCGAACACATCGTTCAGCCGCCGCATGCGCCACGCCAGCTCCGGCTCGGCCAGAATCCACCCGCAGCGGATGCCGCTCACGCCGTATACCTTGGTCAGGCTGCTCGTCACCACGAACTCCGGGCCTAAGTGAAACGCCGTGCGCGGCGTGTTCTCGTACACCGCGTCGAGGTAGACTTCATCCACCAGCACCCGCGCGCCCACGCTGCGCGCCAGCTCGCCGAGCTCGCGCAGCACCGGCTCCGGCGTCAGCGCGCTCGAGGGATTGTGCAGGTTAGTGATTACGATTAACCGCGTCCGCGGCGTCAGCGCGCGCCGCACTGCCGCCGGGTCCACCGCGTAGCCATCCTCTTCGCGCCGCGCGAAGCGCGTCACCCTCGCCCCCAGATACAGCGCCGCATCGACCAGCGGCCCGTACGCCGGATGCTCGATCAGCACTTCATCGCCGTCTTCGACGATCGCCGCCATCGCCAGATGATTGGCCATCGAGGTCCCGGCCGCCTCGACCACGCACTCGGGATCCACGCCGTGCCGCGCCGCGATCGCCTCCATCAGCGGCCGGTAGCCGTAAGCGTTCTCGCCGTTGATTTCGAGCCGCGTCCAATCGAACGGCAGCTCCCGCAGCGGGAACGCGCCCACTCCGCTGGTTGCCAGGTTGAACCGCGCCCGGCTCTGCGTCTTCGCCCAGTGCATGTACTCCGATTGCCTGTGTCTCATGTCCACTCTGTCTCAACGCCGCGACCAATACCAATACACCGGCACGCCCGCCGCCAGAATCGCAAGCGCGGTCGCGCTGTTCGCCGGCGATGACGCGATGGCGCTTGCCACGATCCCCGCACAGGCGAGCACGAAGATGCCGGTCGTAACCGGATGGCCCGGCGCCCGGTAAAGTCCGGCGCCTTCGCCGGCGGACTCGCGCCGCCGCAGCACAAACAGCGCAGCCGCGGTCATGCCGAACGAGATGAAATCGACCGTGACCTCGAAATTCAGAATCTCCCCGTACTTGCCCGAGCAGGCGATCGCCGCGGCCAGCACGCCCTGCAGCACGATCGCGGTCACCGGTGCGCCCGAGCGCGCCCCCAGCCGCCCGACGCGTTCGAAGAACAGCCCGTCCCGCGCCATCGCGTAGTACACGCGCGGCCCGGTCAGCATCCCCTGGCTGAGAAATCCGAGCGTCGAAATGGCAATCCCCACCGCGATCCACTGCGCGCCGCGTTCGCCGAGCGCGATCCGTACGACCTCCGACGCCGGCGTCGAGGTGCGGTCCAAGCCTTCGGCGCCGAGCACCCGCAGGCACACGAAGTTCACCGCGAGATACAGCACCACCACCGCCGCCACGCCCGCGAGAATCCCGCGCGAGAGATCGCGCCGCGCATCGCGCATTTCTCCCGCGACGAACGTCGCGGTCTGCCAGCCGCCGTAGGCGAACGCGATCGGCACCATCGCGGCGCCGATCGACCGCAGCAGGCCGAACCCGGAAGGCATCGCGCGGGGCGCTTCCGCCGCGTGGCCGCCGAATGCGAACCCGACGGCGACCAGCCCTGCGATCGCCGCCGTTTTCAGCAGCATCAGCGCGCTCTGCACGTTGCTGCCGGCGCGCGCGCCGAGGCAGTTGATCGCCGTCAATCCCAGCAGCACCGCGGCCGCGATGGCGCTCTCGCTCCATTGGACGCCGGCGAGCCGCCGGTAGTACGCGGCGAACGTCACCGCGACGGCCGCCATGCCGCCGGTCTGGGTCACCAGCAGCAGGACCCATCCATAGAGGAACGCGACCGCGGGATGGTAGGCCTCGCGCAGGTAGAGATATTGTCCGCCCGCGCCCGGCAACCGCGTCGCCAGCTCCGCCCAGATGAACGCGCCGCACAGCGCGACCACGCCGCCCAACGCCCAGACTCCGAGGATCAGCCCCGGCGTGTGCACGCGGTGCGCCACCTCCGACGGATTCATGAAGATGCCGGCGCCAACGATGCCGCCCATGACGATCATGACGGCATCGAACAGCCCGAGCTGTTTGCGCGGCTTCGCGGACTTCAAGCGCTCAGGCTAGCACAGCCCGGAATCGCGCCGCCGTCCGGCGTTGCCTTGGGCCACGCCCGGCCCGGCTCGAAGAGGCGTGGTTCATCACGGCGCTTTCTCGCCGGGCGCGGCGGCGCCGCGGCCGCTCAGGTGACGGTAGAAGCCGAGGTCTTCGCCGGTGAGCGCCTTGGTCAGGAAAATGATCTGCCCGGTGTGGTGCGAAAAATGTTCCACCACGTGATAGATCGCTTCGAGCACCGTGACCCCGTAGCCCTGCACCACGATGCGCTCGGCCAGCCGCTCCGGTGTCACCCGCTCGATGACCGAGCACGCCTCTTCCACCGTGGCGCGCAGCTTCGCGGCGAGATCGCCGGGCGCGAGGCCGCTGCGCGCCGCGAACTCCGCATCGCGGTCGCGCGTGTCCGGCTGCGCGCCTACACCCGAGACGATCCACTGCCGCACGTTGCCGCAGAGGTGCAACACCAGATTGCCGGCGGCGTTTTCCCCCTCGCCGCCGCGCATCCAGATCTGTTCCTCATCGAGCTTGCCGAGGCAGACCGCGATGCGTTCCGTGTACTTCCGAAGCTGGGACACGGAGCAATCGAGAAACAGCCGGTCGAGCGCCATGCCTCAGGCCCGCTTGCGCGCGGCCGACTTCTTCTTCGCCGCTCCCTTCTTTGCGGGCGACTTCTTCGCGGCGGACTTCTTCGCGGGCGCTTTCTTCGCCGCCTTCTTGGTTGCGCTCTTCGCAGTCTTCTTCGATGCGCTCTTCTTACTCACGGACGAGGACGATTTTTTGGTTGCCAAATGAAACCTCCTCTTGGCAGTATAGCCGTGAATCACTCGTAGCGGAGCACTTCTGCGGGAGCGATCTTTGTTGCGTTACGCGCCGGGTAAAGCGTCGCGAGAAAGCTGACGCCGATCGCGGCCGCCGCGATCCAGATTCCATCGACCCAGCGCGGCTCGAACGGCACGAAGCTCATCGAATACACCGATGGATCGAGCGGCACCCAGTGGTAGAGGTTTGCGTAGTGGCAAAGGCCGTATCCCACGACCAGTCCGATCGCGCTGCCCACGATGCCGATCAACACGCCCTGCAGCATGAAGATGCGGCGCACCTGCCGGCGCCGCGCGCCCATCGACATCAGCACTGCGATGTCGCGGTACTTCTCCATGACCATCATGACGAGCGTGATCAAGATGTTCAGTGCGGCCACGAGCTCGATCAGCCCGATCGTAATAATCGTCACCACGCGCTCCATTTTGAGCGCGCTGAGCAACTGCTTGTTGCGCTCCTGCCAGGTGGTGGTGGTGAATTTCTTCGGGCCCACGGCCTGCTCGATTTCCTTTGCGATCTCGGGCGCGCGGCTCAGATCGTCGACGTTGATCTCGAGCTGGTTGACCTGATCGCCGGTCGAAAGGATGCGCTGCTCGGCGGGGATCGAGGTGAACGCCCACTTGTCGTCCACTTCGTAGAAACCGCTCTCGAAGATGCCGCAGACTTTGAACCGCGTGGTGGTGGCGCGGGGTCCGAGCGGGGTGAGCTCGCCCTGCGGCGTGATGACGTTGACGATCGAGTTCAGTGTCATGCCGGTCTCTTCGGCCATATCTTTGCCGAGCAGGATGCACGGCGGGCTGGCCTTGGGATCGCGCAGGCGATCGAGCGAGCCGGCTTTCAGCTTGCGCAGCGCGCTCGATACCTTGAGCTCGTCATCCACGTCGATGCCCTTGAGCAGCGCGCCGGTCGATTGCAGAGGCCCGCTGAGGAACACCTCGCCGTAGAGCGCGGGCGAAACCGCGCGCACGTGCGGCAGGCTCCCGATCTTTGCCATCATCTCCCGCCAGTTGGCGATGCCGTCGCCCGGCTGCTTGGGGATGACGTTGATGTGCGCCATGGCGCCCAGCAGGTTGCGCTGCATGGTATCGCGGAAGCCGTTGTTGACGCCGAGCGCGATCACCAGCGCCATGACCCCGGCCGCGACCCCGAGCACCGAAATCGCGGTGATGACCGAGATTACCTTCTCTTTGCGGTGGGCGCGCAGGTAGCGCTTCGCGATGAAAAGCTCAAAATTCGTAGCGGCCATCACGTGCAGGCCAATTCCCTTCTACTTACAGTCCAGCTCGCGCAGCTTCCCGACCAGCTCGATGGGGCCTTCGGGACGCAGCAGCGGGAACAGGATCACATCGCGGATCGAGCGGCTGCCGGTGAAGATCATGGTCAGGCGATCGATGCCGATTCCTTCGCCGCCCGTGGGCGGCATACCGTAGGCGAGGGCGCGGATGTAGTCCTCATCCATCTGGTGCGCCTCTTCGTCGCCGCGCTCGCGCATGGCGAGCTGCATTTCGAAGCGGCGCCGCTGCTCCTGGGGATCGTTCAGCTCGGTGTAGGCGTTGCCGATTTCCATGCCGGCGGCGTAGATCTCGAAGCGGTCGACGAAGGCCGGATCGTCCTCGTTGTTTTTGGATAACGGCGAGGTCTCGACCGGATATTCGTAAATGACGGTGGGCTGGATCAGCTTGTCCTCGACGTGCCGCTCGAAGATGTCGGCGAGCGCCTCGCCGGGCGTGCGCTTCTCGGAATGGCGCAGCAGCCACTCGGGGTTGCGCAGGTCCTCCGGCGTGGGCCGGCCTTCGCCTTCCCAGAAGTGCAGGACTGCCTCGCGCATGGTGTAGCGCGCGAGATGCGAAAAATCGAGCTTGTGGCCGCAGTAGTCGATTTCGGTGGTGCCCACGGCATCGAGCGCGGCCTGCCGCAGAAGCTGCTCGGAGAATTCGATCAGGCCGCGGAAATCCGTGTAGGCCTGGTAGAACTCGAGCATCGTGAATTCCGGGTTGTGCTGTGTGGAGAGGCCCTCATTGCGGAAATTGCGGTTGATCTCGTACACGCGGTCGAGGCCGCCCACGGTGAGGCGCTTGAGATACAGCTCCGGCGCGATGCGGAGGTAGAGGTCGATATCGAGCGTGTTGTGGTGCGTAATGAACGGCCGCGCCGCCGCGCCGCCATAGAGCGGCTGCATCATCGGGGTTTCGACCTCGATGAAACCGGCGGCTTCGAGCTGCCGCCGCAGCGAGCTGATGACCTTCGCGCGCGTGACGAAGACGCGGCGCGATTCCGGGTTGGCGATGAGGTCGAGATAGCGCTGGCGGTAGCGCGTTTCGACATCTTCGAGGCCGTGCCACTTCTCGGGCAGCGAGAGCAGCGTTTTGGAAAGGAACTCGATCTTTTCGGCGTGCACACTCAGCTCGCCGGTGCGGGTGCGGAAAAGGTAGCCCTCGACGCCGATGGTGTCGCCGATGTCGAGCATCTTGAAGAGCTGGAAGTCGCGATCGCCGACGGCATCCTTTTTGACGTAGATCTGCAGGCGCTCGCCCTCCTGCTGGAGATGAGCGAAGCCGGCCTTGCCCATGTGCCGCACGGTCATCACGCGGCCGGCCATGCGAACGCGGGGGCCGGGTTCCAGCTCTTCGGCGGTTTTGGCGCTGTACTGGCTCAGGATCTGCGGAATGGTGTGGGTGAAATCGAAGCGGCGGCCGTAGGGCCGGTATCCGAGCGCTTCGATTTCACGGACGCGCGCCAGGCGCTGTTTTAGAAGATCGTCTTCCAGGGACAAATGGGTCTCCTAAGTGGGAAATTCAATTATAACCGGGGGTCAATCCAAAGCCGGGGATTGGGGGTTGGGGCTTGGGGACTCGGCCGTAAGCTTCGGAGTGCGATGCGTGCGTTACCCGAGCCGCACGGCCTCGCTCCCCAATCCCTAATCCCCAATCCCCGCTTTTCAGACTTTCACAATCACTTCCCGCAGGCGCTCGCGCGTGAGGAAGAACTTCACGGATTCGTAACGCGTGAACAGCTTTTCCAGGCTGCGGTTGTTGAACAACTGCGCCGGGCGGCGGCTGCCGGACTGCGCCACCTGCAGCGCGTTGACCTCCTGGATGCGGAAGGTGTAGTACGGCACGGACTCCTGCTTGTCGTCGGAGTGAAAGAACGCGAGCAGGTAGCTCTTGGGGCGCACGATCTTATACAGGCGCTCGATCACGGCGGTGAGGAGCGCAGGCGAGAGGTACTCGAGGACGTCCCAGACCAGCACGCCATCGAAGTGGCCTTCCGGATAATCGAGCGCCTGCCGCAGGAAATATTCGATCTGCCCCGGATTGGACTGCTGCTCGGTGTCGTCCCCGAACGTCTCGTGCAGAATGCTCAGGAAATCCTCGGAGTAGAGCCGGTGGCCGAGGTTCGTGATGAAGCTGACGTTCTGCTGCGTGGCGCCGCCGAGATCGAGAATGGTCAGGCCGGACTGGCCGCGGATATAGGTAAAGAACTCTTCGAGTCCGCGGCTGGGACGCGTCGCGACCACCTCGGCATTCGGACCTTTGGCAGTCGAAGCCGGGCGGCCGGGACGGGGCGCGGGCTGGCCGTTCGGGGCGGCGTCTCCCCGGCCGCCCCGTAGCAGATTCTTCAGCGGTCCGGGCAGGAGCATCGGTTCTCTGAAGTTTACCGCTTTTCGGGAGCCCCGGCAGGCGCCGGAGTATGAGCCGCAGGCGCGGAGGCGGGCGCGGGAGCGGCGGTCTGGGCCGGACGCGGCGCAGCCTTGGCCGGCTCGGGCTTCACGATATCGATGCTGCCCTTGAAATACGCGCCGTCTTCGATGACGATTCGCGCGGTGCGGATATCGCCGACGAGTTTGGCGTCCTTGCGGATCTCGATGCGGTCGGCAGCTTCCACGTTGCCCTGGATGGAGCCGAGCGCCACCACTTCGCGCGCCTTGACGGTGGCCTTCACGCTGCCGTTGGGGCCGATCGTCAGCTTATGCTCGGGCGCTTCCAGGATGCCCTCCACGTCGCCATCGACGTACAGGTCCTCCTTGCTGTTGATCTGGCCGTTGATGCGCACGGCCTTGCCAATGGTGGCGGAGCCGCCTCGCGTATCGGGCTCGAAGCTCCTGGTAGGGGTGGACACTGTGAAAGCCTCCTTCTTCGCTTCGGCGGGCGCCGCCGCCGAGGGGGACGGTGCAGGATTCGATGGTGCGAAAGTTCTGGCCGGTTCTTCCTCCCGGCGTTGCTTATTCCACATCTCGCCGCCCTCCGATACTCTGTAAAAGCACAGTCATGATACCGCTCCTCATAGTCTAAAGGGGATACTCGGCAAAACGCAAACGGGAACGCAGAGGAAGTGCATCAGCGTTCCTGCTCCGCGCCTTTGGCTCTTGTTTTGAATACGATCGGCGTGCCCCGGAAGCCGAACCGGCGGCGGATCTGGTTGACCAGATAACGCTCGTGGCTGAAATGCAGGGGGCCACCCCGATCGGTGAACGCGACAAATTCCGGCGGCCGGATGGACGCCTGGGTCATGTAGTAGATCTTGCGCTCCTCAAAGCGCAGTTGTTCGACGAAGCGGTTGAGCTCGCCGGTTGGAATGCGCCGCGAGGCCGATTCGTAGACCTCGCGGATGAGCGGAAACAGGCGCTCGACGCCGGCGCCGGTTTTGGCGGAGAGGAACGCCACCGGGGCGTACTCCAGAAACTTGAACTGGTCGCGGATCTTGCGCTCGAACTCATTCCGTTTCTGCCCTTTGTGTCCTTCTACTTCATCCCATTTATTGACGCAGACGACGATGCCGCGGCCGCCTTCGTGAGCGTAGCCCGCGATGGTGGCATCGAGGCCGACGACGCCCTCGGTGGCATCGAGCACCAGCAGCACCACGTGGGCCATGCGGATGTGCCGGCGGGCCATGACCACGCTCAGCTTTTCGGCCATGGCTTTGGTCTTGCCCTTGCGGCGGATGCCCGCGGTGTCGATGAAGACGTACTCGACGCCGTCGCGTGTGACGGTTTCATCCACGGCATCGCGGGTGGTTCCGGCGATGGGGGAGACGATGGCCCGCTCGGCGCCGGTGAGCGCGTTGAGCAGGGTCGATTTGCCGACGTTGGGGCGGCCAATGATCGCGACCTTAATGTGATCCGGCGGCGCGTTCGGGCCGGCGGCGGCGCCGGGAATTTCCGCGGGAGTGTCGGCGAGGACGCGATCGAGCAGGGCGTCGACGCCGGTGCCGTGCTCGCCGGAGATGGGGAACACGTCGGGGATGCCGAGCTCGTAGAACTGGTGCGCGAGGTCCTGGCGCGATCCGGTATCGGCCTTATTGACCGCGAGCGAGACGGGCTTGCCCAGCTTGCGCAGCATGGCCGCGAGGTCGCGGTCCGCGGCGGTGATTTCGGCGCGGCCATCGACCAGAAAAATGATGTGGGTGGCGCTTTCGAGCGCGACTTGCGCCTGCCGCAGGATCTGGCCGGGGATGTATTCGCGGTCATCGACGACAATGCCGCCGGTGTCGATGACTTCGAAGCGGCGGCCATCGTGCTCGGCAAACCCGTGGATGCGGTCCCGCGTGATCCCCGGCTCATCGCCGACGATTGCGCGCCGCTGTCCTGTAATGCGATTAAATAGTGTGGACTTTCCTACGTTGGGCCTGCCCACAATGACCACTGTGGGTCTGGCATACGGCATGCGTTTCCATCATAGCAGGTGCGAATGAAACACTACCCGATCTTCCTCGATCTGAAAGACCGCCCGGTGCTGGTGGTGGGCGCCGGAAAGGTGGCGCTGCGCAAGACGCGGGGGCTGCTCGAAGCGGGCGCGCGCGTGACGGTGGTGGCGCCGGAATGGGAGCCGGAATTCGAGGACCTGCCGGTGCGGCGGATCGCGCGGCGCTTCCGGGCGAGCGACCTGGCCGGGGCGATGCTGGTGTTTGCGGCGACCGACGACCGGCTGGCGAACCATCGCGTGGGCGTGGCGGCGAAGGGGCGCGGGATCTTCGCGAACATCGCGGATTCCGCCGAGGAATGCGATTTCGTGGTGCCGGCGCGGGTGCAGCGGGGGCCGGTGCAGATCGCGGTGTCGACGGGCGGTGAAAGTCCGCGGCTGGCGGCGGAGCTGCGGCGGAAGCTGGAAGAGGCGCTTTAGCTTAGCCGGATTCGAGGGACCCGGCGCGGGCTTCCGCCTCGGCGCGGGCGCGTGCCTCCTGCTCCCGCAGTTCGGACTGGTAGGGGCAGGCGAAGATCTCTTCCTCGTAGGGGCAATTCGAGAGATTGGGGTACGGGCCGCGGCGGCCATCGCCGAAGTCGCTGCAGGGCGGCGGGTCCTGGTTGCAGGGGAACTCGCATGGGTTCGTTTTCGCGGGGCTAACCGGCTGTCCCGGCAACAGCTTGAGGGCGGCGTTGGGTTCGTTTTGCCAATTTTCCCCGGCGGGGGCGGGCGCCTGCGGGGCGGCGGCGGGAGGGGTGAAGAACTCGGGCCGGGGCTGGTCATCGGCGGTCTGGGCGCCGGGAAGCGGTTCGGCGGGGGAATCGGGGAGAGCCGGGGCTTCGGCGCGGACGCGCTGGAACTCCTCGAGGGCGCGGCGATAGAAGCGCTCGGCCTGGGCCTGGTAGCGGAGGAGCAGGGAGAAGGCGCTGGGGTGCTTGCCGTGCATGAAGGCGAAGCCCTCGGCGAGGACGAAATTGGCGTGCTGTCCGGTGGTGACGCCGTTTTCGGCATGGCCGGTGAGGGGGCGCAGCATGACGTGCTGGGGGCGGGGGTTGTCGATGGAGAGGTTCATGGCCTCGGCGAAGAGGCCGGATTCGAGGCGGGCGGCGCGGAGGATCATGTGCTGGGCCATGGCCATGCGCTCCAGGGCGAACTGCTCCTGCGAATTTCGCGGCTGGTAGAGGGCGAAGAGATCGGCGCGGAGGCGGGCGATTTCGTCGTGGTCTTCGAGGCGGGGGACGGTGAAGTCCGCGGCGGTGAAGCCGTGCTTGCGGGCGTTCTGCGCGGAGCGGGCTTTGCCCTCGGCGGTGCGGGGGCCGGTGGAACGGGCGGCGTTGGAGCGGTTGGCGGCGGCGCGGGCGGGAGATGTGGCGCGGGACCGTCGGCCGGGGGCCGGGGATGGGGGTTCAGGCTTTGGGGGCTGGGGATCGGGGGTCAGGGATCGGGGGTCGGGGTTGGAGGTTCGTGTAGCGCGCGGCATGTTCAGGGATATAGCACGCCGGTGAGGTGGAGTCTGAAATTCGGATTTGGAAGTTATTGAAAATCAGGGAGATTGAATTTCGAAATTTCTGTCACGCGAGGTAGCGATCGAGGTCGCTGGCACGGAAGCAGTGGGCGTAGGCGGTCTCTGGCGTGATGCGTCCGGCGCGGACGTGCTCGGCGAGGGACTGTTCCATGGTCATCATGCCATCGGCGCGGCCGGTGGAGATCTGGGAGCGCAACTGGTGGTCGTCGCCTTTGCGGATGAGGGCGCGGACGGCATCGGTGGCGATGGCGATTTCGGTGGCGGGCCAGCGAGAGACGCCATCGGAGCCGGGCACCAACTGCTGGGCGATGACGGCGGCGAGGGCGAGCGAGAGCTGCTGGCGGATCTGCGGCTGGTTGGCGGAGGGGAAGGAATCGAGGATGCGGGAGACGGCCTGAATGGCGTCATTGGTGTGGAGCGTGGAGAGGACGAGGTGGCCGGTTTCGGCGGCGGTGAGGGCGGTGGCCATGGTTTCGGCGTCGCGCATTTCGCCGACCAGGATGACGTCCGGCGTCTGGCGCATGAGGCTGCGGAGGGTGCCGGCGAAGTCGGGGGTGTCGCGGCCGACTTCGATCTGCTCGATGATGGCGCGGCGGTTGGCGTGCTGGTATTCGACGGGATCCTCGATGGTGACGACGTGGGCGGCGCGGCGGGTGTTGACGATGTCGATGAGGGCGGCGAGGGTGGAAGTCTTGCCGCAGCCGGTGGGGCCGGTGACGAGGACGAGGCCCTGGCGGCGGTCGGCGAGTTTAGCGAGCGAGGCGGGCAGGTGCAGGGATTCGAGCGTGGGGACGCGCGAGGGGAGGAGGCGGATGCTGGCGGCGAGGGTTCCGCGCTGGTAGTGAATGTTGAGGCGGAAGCGGCCGAGGTTTTCGCGGACGAGGCCGAAATCGACGGATTTGCGCTTTTGCAGGTCTTCGAGCTGCCAGGGCTCGAGCAGGGGGAGGACCTGGCTGCGGATGTCCTCGGCATCGAGCGGCTCGGGGGCGAGGGGCGCGAGGCTGCCGTTGATGCGGAGGGTGACGGGGACGCCGGCGATGAGGAGGACGTCGGAGGCGCCGCGGGCGGCGGCGCGGTCGAGGATGGCGTCGAGGGCGGCGGCGGCTCCAGCGGAAAGCTCGGGGGTGGGCGCGGATTTGCGGCTGGGGGCGGCGCGGTTGAGCTCGCCGACGAGTTTGGAGAGTTCGGAGTCGTAGGCGGACATGGGTTGGGCGCCGCGGTTGCTTAGGGCCGCGGCTCTGTTTCAGGATCGCACAGGGAGATGCAGCACCGCAGCGGCGAAGGCGCCGGCGAGCAGGCTTCAGCGCCAGAAGCGCGATTTGACGAAGCGGTGGATTTCGTCGCGGCGCATGCCGAGGAGGCGGTAAGCGAGGGCGGCCACGCCGCCGATGGTGACGACGTTGATGGCGAGGGTCAGGAGGCGCTGGGCGACCACCGAGCAAGGGGGAAATCCGAGGACGGAGGCGGCGCCGAACCAGACGGGATAGACGGCGTATTGCACCGCGGCGGCAACGCCGATGAGATATCTTCTGCCGGCGTCATCGGCGGTAGACAGCCCGGCGGCCACGCCGACGGCCGCGGAGATGGCGAAGCTGACCAGGGGCGAGCGGAAATCGTGGAACGCCATCGGGGGGCCGTGCAGGGCGGCGACGGCGGCGCCGGCGAGGAAGCTGACCACGATGCTGACGGCCAGGGCAAAGGCGGCGTGTCCGGCGAGCGCGCGGTCTTCGGACCAAAGGCCGAAGGCGAGCGCGAGGACGATCGCGAGAAACGGCAGGAACAGCGCCGCGACGACAATGGCGACGGCGCTGTTCTCCATCATTCCGTACGCGAGCAGGACGGCGGCGGCGCTGGCGCGCGCGAGATATCCCGGCGTGACGTGGCTGAGCTGCCAGAGATCCTCGAATACGTCGATGGCCGGCTCGATCATGGGCCGGGTGATTTCGCGGGCGGGAGCGCGGGTCATGATGGCGCGCAGCTCGCGCGAGGTGATCAACCAGGTTTCGGGATCGAAGTTTTCGTGAGCGAAGACGGCGTCGACGAACGCTTTGGCTTGCGGGGTCGAGACTTCGACGCTGACGAGGTCAGCGGGGCGGTCCGGGCCGTGAAGGTACACCGGTGAGACGGCGGCTTGCCGGATGCCGGTCCGGAGGGCTATCGCGGCAACTTCGGCGCCTTTGCCCTGCGGAACGTTGATTCGAATTTCATGCATTCGGGCCGGCGGCGCGCGAGGCTTCGCGCCGGCACCAGAGACCGGCGGCACCGAGGAAGAAGGCCAGCGCCAGGAGAGCGGTGTTGGTCAGGGTGGGGACGGTTGCCGGCGGGACCGTTGCGGTGGCGTAACGAAGCTGGGCGATGCCGAAGCCGCCGCTGCCGGGCGCGGCGGCGATGGTGACGCGGGTGATCGGCGTGGCGCTGGCGGCGGCTTCGAGCATCGCGCCGGCGTTGCCGTTGACGTTCAGGCTGATCGATCCCAGTTGAGTTGCGCCGTTAAAGAATGTGGCGGTGATGTTGTATGGGCAGGGAAACGAAATGGGGCAGGAGCTGGCGGGCTCGACTTCGAAACCGAATGTGCCGGAGGGGACGGCGAGCGTCATGGTGAGAGACGTCGATGCGGTATCGAGGACGCGCGGTGTGGCGCTTTCGGTATTGGGCGGCGCGCCCCAGCTTGCCCAGCCGCCGCCGCAGTTCGGGAAGACGCCGGCGGTGTTGACGGTCATGGCAGTCGAGAAAGTGACCGTCTGGACGCCGTTCGAGAGCGCATTGAGCGTGGTAGGGTTGCCGGGGGCGGGAGTGCCGGAGCAATCGGGCTGGGTTATGGGGATGAGAGTGGTGCTGCCGGTGTATGCAGACGCCGGGGTGGGGATGGCGGTGAACTGCGCGAACGCCGGCAGGCCAAGGGTAACGCCGGCGATCAGAATCCTGTAGAGCAACCGCACCTTGTTTTCCTCCGGTGTGGAATCGGACTGAAGACGAGTACAGATGTTCAGCGTATCACAGACCTGTAACGCCGATCGGCGATGTTCCTCTGATACAGTCATTTGCTTGAGGCTCCAGATTTTCTCCGATATTCATGGCGACTGGAAGGCGCTCGAGCGGGTGCTGGCGGTGGAGGCGGACTGGTATATCGCGGCGGGCGACCAGGTGTCCTGGCGGCGGAATCTGGACCGGTGCGGCGAGATCCTGCGGCAGCGGGCAGGCCGGGTGTGGCTGCTGCCGGGGAATCACGAGACGGTTTCGGACATCGAGGACCTGTGCGCGCGCTTCGGGCTGAACAACCTGCACGGGCAGCACTTCGCAGCGGGGCGGTGGCACGTGGCCGGGCTCGGCTATTCGAGTCCGACGCCGTTCGATACGCCGGGTGAGTATAGCGAGGCGGAGATCGCAGAGCGGCTGGCCTCATTTGCGGCGCTCAATCCGCTGGTGATGGTGTGCCATGCGCCGCCGTACGGGACGCCGCTCGACCAGATCCGGCCGGGAGTGCACGCGGGGTCGCGCTCGGTGCGGGAGTTTGTGGACCAGCGGCGGCCGGAGTGGTTTTTCTGCGGGCATATCCACGAGGCGGAGGGCGCGGAGGCGGAACTCGGGGCGACGCGGGCGATCAATGTGGGGAAGCGGGGATATCTGCTGGAGCTGGGGTAGAGACGGGGATTGGGGATTGGGGATTTGGGGGGCGCGGTTGCAGGGCCGGTGTGCGGCATTTGGTTGCCTCCGGTATAATTAATAGGAAATCCCCATGAATCTTGACGAGTTACAACGCGCATTTGTGCCTCTCCGCGACCAGGCTTTGGCCGTGCGGAGGTATCTTTGACGCGCCTGCCCAAAAACAGAAACTGACCAAAATCGAAGAGCAGATCGCGGCGCCGGACTTCTGGAGCCAGCCGGAGAAGAGCCAGAAGGTGATGCAGGAGCGGAAGCGGCTGGAGCAGGCGATCGCCAACGACGACCGCATCCGGACGCTGACGGACGATCTCGACACGCTGTTCGAGCTCGCGCGCGAGGGCGAGAACATCGACGGCGAAATCGAGCGCGAGATGAAGTCGTATTCCGAGCTGCTGGAGCGGCTGGAGACGGCGATGCTGCTGAGCGGCGAGAACGACGCGCGGCCGGCGATCGTGACGATCCATCCGGGCGCGGGCGGCACGGAGAGCCAGGACTGGGCGGAGATGCTGCTGCGCATGTACCTGCGGTGGGCGGAGCGGAGCGGCTTTCAGACGGTGATTACGGACCGGCTGGAAGGCGAAGGCGCGGGCATCAAGTCGGTGACGTTCGAGGTCAACGGCGAGAATGCCTACGGGCTGCTGCAATCGGAGATCGGGGTGCACCGGCTAGTGCGGATTTCGCCGTTCGACGCCAACGCGCGGCGGCACACGTCATTCGCCTCGGTATTCGTGTACCCGCAGGTGGACGAGGAGATCAAGATCGACATCCGGCCGGAGGATATCCGGATCGACACGTTCCGCTCCTCGGGCGCGGGCGGGCAGCATGTGAACATGACGGACTCGGCGGTGCGGATCACGCACTTCCCGACGGGGATCGTGGTGCAGTGCCAGAACGAGCGTTCGCAGCACAAGAACCGGGACAGCGCGTTCAAGCAGCTTCGGGCGCGGCTGTACGAGCACGAGCTGGAGAAGAAGCGCGAGGAGACGCGGAAGACCGAGGACGCGAAGCTCGATATCAACTTCGGGAGCCAGATCCGTAATTATGTGCTGGCGCCGTACCGGCTGGTGAAGGATCTGCGGAGCAAGCTGGCGCTGGGCGATGTGGACCGGGTGCTCGAGGGCGATCTCGATCCGCTGATGCACGCGTATCTGGTGTGGCGGAAGACGGGGAAGACGGCGGGCGACGATAAGGACGAGAGCATCGAGTGACGGTTGACGAAGCTGCCCGGCTGATCCGCGCGGGAAAGCTGGTCGCCTTCCCGACGGAGACGGTGTACGGGCTGGGAGCGAACGCGCTCGACGCGGCGGCAGTGGAGCGGATCTTCGCGGCGAAGGGGCGGCCGCGGACGAGTCCGCTGATCGTGCACGTGGATTCGGTGGAGATGGCGCGCGAGCTGGCGGCGCGGTGGCCGCGGGCGGCGGATGCGCTGGCGGCGCGGTACTGGCCGGGGCCGCTGACGCTGGTGGTGCCGAAGCGGGCGGACATTCCCGATGTGGTGACGGCGGGGCTGGCGACGGTGGGGCTGCGGATGCCGGCGCATCCGCTGGCGATCGAGCTGATCCGCGCGGCGGGAGTGCCGATTGCGGCGCCGAGCGCGAACCGGTTCACGGAGCTTTCGCCGACCGAGGCGGGGCACGTGCCGGAGGCGATCGCGGACGGCGTGCTGGATGGCGGACCGGCGCGGGTGGGGATCGAATCGACAGTGCTTTCGCTGGCGGACGAGCCGGTGCTGCTGCGGCCGGGCGTGATTCCGCTGCCGGAGATCGAGGCGGTGATCGGGCCGGTGCGGCGGGCGGCGGCGCCGGGCGAGGGCGCGCACGCCTCGCCGGGGATGCATGCGCGGCACTACCGGCCGGCGACGCGGCTGTACCTGTTGGGCGCAGGGGAGCGGCCGCCGGAGGGGCGCGGGGCGTGGCTGCGGATCGGGCGGGAAATGCCGGCGGAACCGCTGGCGTATGCGGCGGAGCTGTACGCGGCGCTGCACCGGCTGGACCGGCAGGGGCTGGACTGGATCGCGGTGGAGCGTCCGCCGGAGGGGCCGGAGTGGGCGGGGGTGCGGGACCGGTTGGAGCGGGCGGCGGGGGCGTAGACTCACCGCCGAGACGCAGAGACGCCGAGGAGCGATACCAGGGCTCCGGCGCGCCGCTGCTATTCGAAGATGGTCTTCAGATCCATTTCAAGCGGCGGGTTTGTCATCCGGAGGATTTCGCCCCGGAACTCGCGGAGGCCCTCGGCTTTGGTGACGGTGTAGGCGCGTTTCAGCTGGGGGGCCAGGAGCCAGACCCCGGCCACGCCTTCGGCAATGTAATCGTCGCAGCGCTTTTGAAGCTGCGCAAAGCGGTCGTCGCGGACGATTTCGATGCACAGGAGGGGGACTCGCGGCGGCGGTTCCTCGATGTTGTACTGCTCGCGCAGCAAGCGCGCATTCTCGCGCTCCTTCCGTTCTTCTTCGGAAAGGGATCGCGCCTTCTCGAATTCATGGTTACCGATGGCGCGCTCCATTTCCCCGACGATGCAATCGATGCGCCGGTGAATCCGCGCGAGCTTTTCGGCGGGAGCCATTTCCCTGCCCTCTTCGCTGCCTTCCGGCGGATCGGCTGCGTAGATGGCGAAGCACGATGACCGGTTTGCGGTGCGCTCGTATTTGACGGTGTGGATGCCGCGACGCGATTCGTTCGCGGCAAGCCACTGGTCCAGACGGGGAAAGAGCGCCGATCCGCCCGGTGTAAGCGCGCGTTCGGATTGCTTCAGCTCATCCCGGACCAAGGCCAGCGTGACGCCTCGTTCGCGCAGGAGTTGCGCGGCGAAAGACTTCTCCTCGCGCAAGAGACCGAGCAGCAGGTGCTCCGGCACGATGTGCTGGTGATTGAGACGCTCGGCTTCCTCGGCCGCATAGGCCACCGCCCGTTTGCATTCGTGGCTGAGCGGCAGATCGACCGAGGCCGAGGCCGCCGGCCGCGGCGGCGACTGGGCCTCGATCTGTTGGCGGATGGCCTCCACGGCGGCGTGCGAGTGCAGGAAGCGGTTCGCCAGCGCCTTGTCCTCGCGCAGCAGGCCGACGAGCAAGTGTTCGGTCTCGATCAATGCACTGCCGGTCACGGCGGCTTCATAGCGGGCGAAGAAGATGGTCCGCCGGGCCTTTTCGGTGTAGCGCTCGAACATATCCGCACTTTACTCCAAAAACTGTGTGGGGCTTTGGCGGGGCGCGCCGGGGCCGGGAGATCGCGGGCGGGCGGGGCGCGCAGTGCGCAAGCGGGTTCCCCCATCTGCAAGGCCTTGCCCAGGCGGCAGCCTCCGATGGCTCGCCGCGGTGGCGCATGCTGTTGATATTGAACGAGCGCCGGAGGCGAATCCGAAAGGAACCGGACGTGCCAATGCGAGAGGCGAGGTGATGTTCAATGAACCTGCTGCCGCGCGCTACGACGGCGTTCTATCTGGTGTCCGGTGCACTACTGCTGGCGCCTTGCGGTTTCTCCGATATCATTCCGGTGAACAATCCTTCGTTCGAGACATTGCCGGCCGGCGGCCTGAATATGTCCTGCGGCACGGGATGCGCATTCAGCGTCGCCCCGATCCCGGGCTGGAACAGCGGCACAGGGGTTGGACAATTGATGCCGTCGGTCGGGCCTGGTGGAATCTTCAATACGTTTGCACCCAACGATGGCACGGTCAGCGCTTACTCGAACGCCGGCACGATCTCTCAGGTGGCCGGCGCCACGGTTCAACCGCGTACCATTTATACTTTGACGGTCGATATCGGCCGGAGGACCGACACGGCTTTTGCGGGTTCGGCGGCCCTGCTGGTGGGGGGTCAAACGTTCCTGGCCACCGGCACTCCGCCGACTCCCGGCAACTGGTCTGTCTTCACGGCAACCTTCACCAGCACGCCGGCGCAGGCTGGGGACACCATCACGATCCAACTGAGCTCATCCGGGATTCAGGCCAATTTCGACAGCGTGCAGCTCGTCGCGACGCCCGTGCCGGAGCCCGGGTTCTTCGCACTGGCCGGAATCGGAGTGGCGGGGCTATGGGCGTGCGCGCGCCGGCGGCGCAGCGGGTGACCGGGCGGGCGCGGAGCGAGCGATCGGGCTACTCGGCGCGGAGGGCTTCGATCGGGTCCACGGAGGCGGTGCGGAGGGCCGGGAGGTAGCTGGCGAGCGCGGCGGCGAGCATGAGGGCTACGGGCACGCCGGCGAAGGTCAGCGGATCGAGCGGGCCGATGCCGAACAGCAGAGAAGCCATAACCCGGGTGCAGGCGAAGGCGGCGGCCAGGCCGCAGGCGGCGCCGATGGCGGCGAGGCGGAGTCCGTGGAGCACGAAGAGGCGGGTGACCTCGGCGGGCGAGGAGCCGAGGGCCACGCGGATGCCGATTTCGCGGGTGCGCTGCGCGACGGAGTAGGAAATCACGCCGTAGATCCCGATCACGCCGAGCAGCAGCGCCATGCCGCCGGCGATGGCGAGCATCACCAGAGCAAATGAAGTGCGGGCGAGCGATTTGCGGTAGAGCTCCTCGACTGTGCGCACCTGCGCCAGCGGCAGGTTGGCATTGACGGACCAGACGGCGCGGCGGACGTCATCCATCAGGCTGGCGGTGCCGGCGCGCGGGGTGCGGATGACGAAGGACACGTCGCGGGCCACAAAGAACTTGTCATCGTTGAAGTGGGCCATCAATGCGGGCCAGAGGACGATGGTAGGGGCTTTTTTGTCGACACCGTCTTCGCGCTCGTCGCCGATCACGCCGACGACTTCGCGCCAGTCCGACGATTGGAAAACGCCGCGAATGCGCTTGCCGATGGCGGCGGCGGGATCGTGCCAGAGCTCGCGGGCGAGGTTTTCCGAGACGATCGCGACGGGGCGCTTCTCGTAGAGATCGGTCCACGTGAAATCGCGGCCGGCGAGCAGGGGGTTTCCCATGGCCCGGGGCAGGCCGGGGGTGGCGAACTTATAGGTGCGGAGCGGGGGTAGCTCCGATTGGCTGTAGACGCGGTCCTGGGCATAGATCGGGTCGTGCCAGCCGCCGGCGTCCATGGGCAGACGGGTCGTGCAGGCGGCGGACAGGACGCCGGGAATGGCGGCGATGCGGTCGAGAATGGCCTGATCGGTGCGAATCACCTGCTCGGGGTCGGCGACCTGGGCGGAAGGAATATCGATGCGGACGGTCTGGAGCTGCTCGGCGTGGGTGAAGCCGGGGGACACGTTGCGGAGGGCCTGGAAGGTGCGGATCATGAGGCCGGAACCGATGAGGAGCAGCAGGGCGAGGCCGACCTGGACGACGACGAGAGCATTGCGCACGCGCTGGCGCTGGCGGCTCTGGCTGAGCGAGCGGCCGCCCGCGCGAAGGGCGGACGCGAGGTGGGGCGAGGCGTAGCGGAGGATGGGCGCGGCGCCGAACAGCAGTGCGGTGAGCAGCGAAACGGCGAAGGTGAAGAGCAGGACGTGGGAGTCGATGGCGATCTCGTCGCGGCGTGGCAGGTTGGCGGGAGCGAGAACGGCCAGCAGGCGGATGGCGCCTTGGGCGAGGGCGAGTCCGAGCGCGCCGCCGGCGGCGGCGAGGGTGAGGCTTTCGAGGATGAGGCCGCGGGCGATCTGTCCCCAGCCGGCGCCGAGCGCGATGCGAATGGCGAGCTCGTGATGGCGGGCTTCGGTGCGGACGAGCAGCAGGTTTGCGACGTTGGCGCAGGCGATCAGGAGCACGATGGCGAGAGTGCCCATGAGGACCCAGAGCACCTTGCCGATATCGCCGACGAGCTGCTGCTTGAGCGGGCGGATGGCGGGCGAGATGCGCGCGGCCGTGAACATGGCGGCGGTGCCACCGGGAAAGGGCGGGAAGGCGGAGATGGCGATGGGGACGAGGCGGGCGAGGTCGGCTTCGGCTTGAGTGAGGGTGACCCCGGGCTTCAGGCGGGCAATGGACTGGTAGCTGAAATTGCCGAGGAAGGTCTTGGCGCGGTCCTGCTGCATGGGGAGGAAGATTTCGGCCTTCTCATCGAGAAAACGGAAGCCGGCGGGGAGCACGCCGATGATTTCGCGCGCCTTGCCATCCATGAGAATGCGGCGGCCGATGACTCCAGGGCTGGATCCGAAGCGGCGCTGCCAGTAACCGTAGGTGATGATGGCGGTTTGGGGGCTGCCGGGCGCATCGTCGTGCGCGGAGAACAGGCGGCCGGCGGCGGGCTGGACACCGAGGAGCGGGAGCAGCGGCGCGGTGACATCGATGGCGGCGACTTTCTCCGGCTCGGCGAGGCCGGTCACGCTCACGCCATCCTCCTGCCACATGCCGATGTCCTGGAGGGTGCGGCTCTGCTCGCGGTAGGTGAAGTAGAGGAAGGGGGACATGCCGGCGCTGGCGATATCGACGCCGGGCGCGCGGTGGTCGACGGCGATGAGGCGGTCGGGATCGGCGTAGGGCAGCGGCTTGAGAAGAATGCCATTGATGACGCTGAAGATGGCGGCGTTGGCGCCGATGCCGAGCGCGAGGGTGAGGATGCTGGCGAGAGTGAAGACGGGCGACTGCCGCAGACGGCGAAGGACGTGCCGGATTCGCATGTAATCTTATACGCCGGCGGGGGCGATTCGTTCGCAATTTTGCGTTTTGTTGACCTGCCGGCCGATATAATGGCCGTCATGCACGGATACAATTCGAAAGATATGGCGCGGTCGTTCCGCACGGTGCGCGCGAACACGATCCAGATTGCGGAGGAAATTCCCGAAGACCAATACGGGTTCCGGCCGGCGCCGGAGACGCGGACGGTGGCGGAGACGCTGGCGCACCTCGCGTGTTCGACCAACTGGCCGATGTACTTTCACAGCGAGCGGCTTACCGAGATCGACTTCAACCTGTTCATGAGCATGTACCAGAAGCAGCTCGCGGAAGCGGCCAGCCTGACCACGAAGGCGCAGCTCCTCGATGCGTTGCGGAAGAAGGGCGAAGAGTTCGCGGGGTGGCTGGAGACGCTGAGCGATGAAGTGCTCGCCGAAGCCGTGCACTACCCCGCCGGCATGCAGCCGCCGGAGAAGACGCGCTTTGAAATGCTGCTGGCGGCGAAGGAGCACGAGATGCACCATCGGGCGCAG
>DATGMB010000210.1:0-9193 GCA_035293845.1 Bryobacteraceae bacterium | reverse complement strand
GCGATTGGGGCGCAGGTCCCAGTGGAATCGGGCAGAGAACATATTCCCCGACGATTGTACTCGCCGCCACGGTAACCTGAAAGTGGAGGGATGATGGCGAGATCACTAGTGCCGGTTCTGATGATCGTAGCAGCGGGATTGTGGGGACAGACGACGCCCCCGGAAGCGGTTCCTCCGGTCGACCGCCCGCTGCAGTTGCCGATCTCCGGCCGCACCGCCTCTCCGGGCACGGTGGTCACAGTGCAGAATCCGCTGCCGAGCGGGTTGCAGAGCGTGAACACGATCACCAGCACGGTGCAGGTACAAGGCGGATACGCGGGCAGCGTGCCATCCACCACCACGCTGGTTTCGCCGCCGCTGCCACTCTCTCTCGATGAAGCGCTGCGCCGCGGCCTGCAATACAACTTGGGCGGCATCGAGTACAGCAACACCATCCTGCTGGCCGACGCGCAGCGCCGCCAACTGCGCAGTGAACTGCTGCCGCACGTCTCCGCGGACCTGCTGTTTACCGAACAGCAGATCAGCCTGGCGGCGCTCGGGTTCACGAGCGGGACGTTCCCCGGGGCGAACTTTCCCACGGTGGTGGGACCGTTCCACTACTTCGATTTGCGCGCCGGCGTCTCGCAGAGCGTTTTCGACCTCACGCAGCGGCGCAATTACCGCGCCGGACAGGAGAACCTGCGGGCCACGCGATTCGCCGCGCAGGACGCGCGCGACCTGATCGTGCTCGCGGTCACCGGCGGATATCTGCAGATCATCCAGGCGGAAGCGCAGGTGGCCACCGTGCAGGCGCAGGTGGCGACGGCGCAGGCCACCTATCAACAGGCGCGCGACCGGCTCGCGGCGGGCGTCGCGCCCCTGATCGACGTGACGCGCACGCAGGTGGAGTTGCAGACGCAACAGCAGCGGCTGATCGCGGTGCAGAATAACCTGGCGAAGCTGAAGATCGCGATGGACCGGCTGATCGGCCTGCCGGCCGGGCAGGACATCAATCTCACGGACGCGCTGCCGTTCGCGCCGCTGACGTCGATCACCCTGGACCAGGCGCTCACCGACGCCTACGCGCACCGCGCCGACCTCAAAGCGGCAGATGCCCAGGTGCGTGCGGCCGAACTCGCGCGCGCGGGCGCCGCGGCGCAGCGGTATCCCACGGCGCAGTTTGCCGGCGACTACGGGGTGATCGGTCCGAACCCCGCGAACTCCCACGGCACGTTCATGGTGACGGGCGTGGTTCGCATGCAGATTTTCGAAGGCGGCCGCATCGCGGCGGATATCGAGCAGGCGGACGCCGCGCTGCGGCAGCGGCGGTCGGAATACGCGGATCTCCGCGGGCAGGTGGAAGCGGACGTGCGCCGGGCTTTCCTCGATCTGAACGCCGCCGCCAATCAGGTGGCGGTCGCGGAGAGCAACCGGCGTCTGGCCGCCCAGACGCTGGCGCAGGCGCGCGACCGCTTCGCCGCCGGAGTCACGGACTCGCTCGAGGTCGTGCAGGCCCAGGAGGCCGTGGCCGCCGCCGAGCAGGATTACATCGCTGCGCTATACTCGCACAACCTGGCGAAGGCATCGCTCGCGCGGGCGATGGGCCAGGCGGACGCGAATATCAAGACGTTCCTGGCCCACCCATGAACCACATTCCTCTGATCGAACTCCACAACGTCACCGTCCAGCGCGGCGAGCGCATCGTGCTGGACGGGGTCTCGCTCTCCATTGCGCAGGGCGAGCATGCCGCGATCCTGGGCCCCAACGGGTCGGGCAAATCGACGCTCATCAAGCTGATCTCGCGCGAGCTCTATCCGCGGCTGAAGGAAGAGCCGTGGTCGCTGCGCATTCTCGGGCAGGAGCGCTGGCGCCTGTTCGATCTGCGCAACCACCTCGGCATCGTCTCGCACGACTGGATGCAGATGTGCACCCGGCCATATTCGGGCCACGAGATCGTCCTTTCCGGCTTCTTCGGCAGCGTGGGGGTATGGCCGTACCACGAGGTCACAGCGGAGATGGAAGCGAAGGCGCGGGCCACCATGGAGCGCCTCGAAATCTCGCACCTCGCGGAGCGGCTGACCAATGAGATGTCGAGCGGGGAGGCGCGGCGCATCCTGATCGCGCGGGCGCTGGTGCACGATCCGCAGGCGCTCGTGCTGGATGAGCCGACCAACAGCCTCGATCTGCACGCCACCCACGAGCTGCGCGAGATCCTGCGACGGCTCGCCGGGGAGGGGATCGGGATCATCCTCGTGACGCATCACCTGCCCGACATCATTCCCGAGATCGGCCGCGTCGTGCTGATGCGCAGCGGGCGCATCTTCTGCGACGGGCCGAAGGAGCGCGTGCTGCACGATGTGGCGCTATCCGAGTTGTTCGGAGTGCCTGTGGAAGTGGTGGAGAAGGGCGGGTATTACCACGTATTCTAATCTCTACGCCGAGAACCGGTACCCCACGCCGCGCACCGTGTGGATGTGCCGCGGGTTGCCGGGGTTATCTTCCAGCTTCTGCCGCAGCCAGGCCACATGAACGTCGATGGTCCGCGAGGATACGCCGGGCTGGTATTCCCACACGGCTTCCAGCAGCTCCTCGCGGGAAACGACCTTGCCGCGGTGGTCGACCAGGTACCGCAGCAGCTCCAGTTCCTTGGCGGCCAGGGGGACGGGGGCGCCGCCCTTGCGCACCTCCGCCGATTCGAAGTCGATGGCGATGTCGGCGAATTCGAAGCGCACCACGGGGCGCAGCTTGTCCTTCCGGATGCGGCGCAGCAGGGCTTCGACGCGCGCCAGGAGCTCCGGCGGCTCGAACGGCTTCGTGAGGTAGTCGTCGGCGCCGAGCTTCAGTCCCACCACGCGGTCGGTAAGCTGGCTCCTGGCCGTCAGCATCAGGATGGCGGTGTCTTTGCCGTGCTGCCGGAGCTCGCGGCACACATCCAGGCCGCTGAGGCCGGGCAGCATGACGTCGAGGATGATGAGATCCCAGGGCTCGCGCAGGGCGCGATCGAGGCCGGTCTTGCCGTCGGCGGCCGTCTCAACCGTGTAGCCCTCGCCGGCGAGCAGGTCGGAGAGGGTCAGGGCCAGCGCGGGCTCGTCCTCCACCAGCAGAATCCGGGAGCTCATATCGCGCTCCTCTGCGGCTGCCCGGCTTCCGCCGGCTGTGGCTCGCGGACCTCCGGCTGAGCCGGCGCCGCCGGGATGAGCAGTATGAACGCGGCGCCGCGGCCCTCCTGGCTGCTCACGCGGATGCTGCCGCCATGCGCCTCCACGACCTTCTTGACCAGGTTGAGACCGAGGCCGGTGCCGTGAATCTGCTCGTCCAGCGCGCGGCGGCCGCGGAAGAACGGGTCGAAGATGTGCTTCTGCTCTTCGGCCGGGATGCCGGGGCCGCGGTCCGACACGCGGATCTCGACGGCGCGGTGCGCGCCGGCGCCGCGCGCGGCGGAAATGCCGATCCAGCGCTCCTCGCCCGCACCGTACTTGACTGCATTCGCGATCAGGTTCTGTAGCGCGTGCTTGAGCGCCAGCGCGTCGGCCAGCACCGGCGGCAGGCCGGGCTCGATCGATTTCTCCACCGTGCACCCCGCCGCCTGGACCACCGGCCGGCTTAGCTCCAGCGCTTCCTCGATCAGCCGGTCCACGGGAACCGGCTCGCGCTCATGGATCACGCGGCCGGCATTCGCCGAGGCGAATTTCAGCACCTGCTCCACCAGCTCCTTGAGGCGGCCGCTCTCCTTCTGGATCAGCTCGCCGTAACGCTCCACCTGCGCCGGATTCTGCGCCACGCGGCCGCGCAGATTGTACGCGGCGGTGTGGATGACCGTGAGCGGCGTGCGCAATTCGTGGGAAACGCCGGCCACGAAGTTCATCTGTAAGTCCGCCAGGCGCTGGCTGCTGCGCGCGAAATGGACGAGCGCCCCGAGGGTGAGGACCAGCAGGAGCAGCACGCCCGCGGTGACTGCCAGGCTGCGCATCCGGGCGCGCGCCACGACGGCTTCGAGCGAGCCCGCGCGGTGGCGCGCCACCATCACCCAGCGGCCCATCTCCGGCGGTCCGCCCGGTGCAACGGCGCGCGCGCGTCCGCCTCGTCCGCCGCCTGGGCCGCGCCCCCCGCCGCGCCGGTACAGATTGTCGATCTGAAGATCGAGCAGGGGAATGGCCGCATCCGCCGTGCGGGCGAGGTGCGCGGCGCCGGGCGAGGATTCATAAATGGTTTCGGGCGGTTCGGAGCGGGTGATCACGGCTACCTGATATTCCAGACCGCCGCCGGCTTCGAGATGGCGCGCGATCAGCTCCGGCAGAAGCGTTTCGCGCACATAGGCCACGTTGAGCTCGAAAATCACCCACGCGAGCTCGCGGCGCGCAAAGGGGCCGGCGCCTGGCGGGCCCGCCGGCGCAAAGACCGGAACTTCCATAAGCGGGGATGAAGGCGGCAGTTCGCCCGGCCGCGCGGGCGCGCCCGTCCGGTTCAGAAAGAATTCGATGCGCCGCCGGACAGCCTGCCACTCGGCCGGCCAGGGCGCGGGAGCGAACGCGCCCTGCGCGGCGTCGAAGATCCGCAGCCGAACGCCGCCCTCCTGCGGGACGGCGATGGCGATGCGGCTGAAGCTGCGGGCCTCCCGCACGCTCGCGATCCTGGCCTGATACCGCGCGGCGACTTCCTGCTGCAACTCCGCCACGCTCTCCGGCTGCCCGGCAGGCATCACCTCACGCCCCGCGGCGGCGAGCTCCGCATTGAAATCGCGGCTCAACCGGGCCAGATTGCCCTCCAGACCGGCTTTCAACCGCTGCCGCGCCGCTTCACTGGCCTCTCCGATCCACCGGTACTGCAATGCGCCCAGGACGCTGCACAGCACGATCAAGGCGCTCACGAAGAGCCCCTGGAGCACTGCGGGCCGGATCTTGGAACTCAGAGCCACTTTTCCTACAGTATGCATCGCAGCCGGGCGGCGTTACAGGGCCCGGCCCGGGGCACACCCTACCTCTGGTACACGATCCGGCCGTCGAACACCGTCACGTCCACCTGCACCTTTTCGATTTCCACCGGATCGATGGTGAAGATGTCGCGCGAAAGCACGACCATATCGGCGAGCTTGCCGGGTTCGATGGTGCCCTTCAGCTTTTCTTCGAAGCTGGCGTAGGCGGAGCCCCAGGTATAGGCGCGCACGGCCTCCGCGACGGTGATCTTCTGCTCCGGTACCCAGCCGCCGGGATGCTTGCCATCCAGCGTGCGGCGGGTGGTCGCGGCGTAGATGCCCATGATCGGCACCATCGGCGCGACCGACCAGTCCGAGCCGAAGGCCAGCACGGCGCCGGAATCGAGCAGCGAGCGGAAGGCGTAGGTGGTCTTGGCGCGCTCCGGTCCGATGCGGTGTTCGGCCCAGCGGCCGTCGTCGATGGCGTGGTACGGCTGCATCGAGGCGATCACGTGCAGCCGGGCGAAGCGCGGGATATCGTCTGGACGGAGGTGCTGCGCATGCTCGATGCGGAAGCGCCGGTCGCGCGGGCCGTTGGCGTTCTCGGCCTCCTCGAACATGTTGAGGATCAGGTGATTGGCCTTGTCCCCGATGGCGTGCACGGCGACCTGCAGGCCGGCGCGGTCGGCCTCGCGGATGTGCTGCGCCATTTTCGATTCGGGGATCATCTCATCGTTGGCGAGGCCGCTGGTATTCGGCGCGTCCAGGTACGGCTCGAAAAAGAGAGCTGTGGTCGAGCCGAGCGAGCCATCGGCAAAGCCCTTCAGCGCGCCGATGTGGAGGTACGGGCTGCCGAATCCGGCCAGCACACCGATATCGGCCTGGCGCTTCCACGTAGCCAGCGGCTGGTGGCCGGAGATCCGCACGGTCAGCTCGCCGCGCGCCAGCAGCCGCTGGTATGCACGGAGCACATCGGGCGAAGCCGACATATCCTGCACGCTGGTGACGCCGTTCTCGGCCGCATACCGCATGGCGGCGCGGATGGCCTCTTCGATCTCGGCATCGGTCGGATCGGGAATCACGCGCTCGACCGCCGCCATGGCCGCGTCCTTGAGGACGCCAGTGGGCTCGCCCGAGGCATCGCGCACGATCGTGCCGCCGGGCGGGTCGGGCGTGTTGCGCGTGACTCCCGCGCGTTGGAGCGCGATCGAGTTGGCGAGCGCCATGTGGCCGTCGAGGCGGTTGACGAAAACCGGGTGATCGCCCGCCGCTTCATCGATCAGTTGGCGGGTGGGCAGGCGGGCAGGGGACCAGGATTCGTGGTCCCAGTCGCCGCCCAGAATCCAGCGGCCGGCGGGGAGTTTGGCGGCGTACACGCGGATGCGATCGCGGAATTCGGCCTCGCTTTTGGCGTCGCGAAGCTGCACGCTGGCCAGGTTGGAGCCGCCGCTGAAGAAGTGCACGTGCGCGTCGTTGAAGCCGGGCACAACGAGGCGGCCGGCGAGCTCGATCGTGCGGGTGCGCGGTCCGGCCCATTTCGCGATGTCGGCCGCGCTGCCGGCGGCCACGATGCGGCCCGCCGCGCACGCGACGGCTTCGGCGGTAGGCTGCGCCGCGTTGCCGGTCCAGATCTTGCCGTGCGTGAGGATGAGGTCGGCGTAGGGCTGTGCAGAGAGGGTAGAGGCGAGTGCCATGGCGATTGCCGCGGTCTTCAGTGAAATCATCGCAGCGCTTCCACGAAGGTAGTTTGCAGCCATTCGATCATCTCCGGTTTCCAGCGCTGCATTTCGGGCGCGCGCCAACTGCCCATGCCGTGGCCGCCGCCCGGCACCGTGATCATGCGGCAGGCCACGCCGATTTTCCGCATAGCGTCGCAGAACGCGGTGGATTGTTCGTAGGACACCTGGTCATCTTGGGTGCCGTGGATGCACAGGAAGGGCGGCATGCCCTTGTGCACGGCGAAAATCGGGGATGCGGCCCGCAGCTTCTTCAGTCCGGCATCGTCCAGTTGCTCGACGCCGAAGTAGTGGATGCCGCCGCCGTGCGCGGCATGGCCGTCGATGCTCTTCATGTTGAAGCGCTCGGGATGCGCGCGCCGCTCGAGCTGCAGCTTGCCGTAATCCGACGGTCCGTAGAAGTCGACCACGCCGGCGACGCGCGTCTGCGGCGTCTGGTGCGTGCCGACGTAATTCACCAGGTATCCGCCCGCCGATTCGCCGATGAGTGCGATGCGGCGCGGATCGACGTGATACTCGGCGGCGTGTCCCTTGAGCCAGCGGATGGCGGCATTGACGTCCGCGACGGCGTCCTGGTAGTGGGCCTCCGGGGCGAGCCGGTAATCGATGCTGAACCACGCGAACCCGGCTTCGGCCAGGGGCGCGAACAGCGGGCGCACATTGGTGCTGCGGGAGCCGGCGTCAAATCCGCCCCCGTGCACCAGGATGGCGGCGCCAAATGGGCCCGGGCCGTCCGGGATGTGGTAATCGAGCAGCAGCGGATGGCCCTCGGGGCGAGCAAATTCGATATCTTTCTCATCGCGCGGCGGGGCGGCCAGAACGGCCACACCGGCGGCGATCACGAGCGCGAGAACACGCATGGCGTGATTGTAGCGCAGGCCCCGTACTTTCCCCGAACGCATCGCGTCGCCGCGCGAGCGGTGTGTCCCAGCGCCGTGGCTTCGCGGCCGCAGCCCCGCGGCCCCAGAGCCCGCGCCCGGCACGAGGTCCAGCGCCGCGCAGCCGGCATCGGCGCCGGGCTCGTGGCCGAGCGCGCCGGTCCAGCGCCGCGCCCCGCCGCGGCTCGGCTTGATGCCGCTGGCATAAAATGACGATCATGCACCGCCGCCAGTTTCTTTCCACCGCCGCCGCGCTTGCGCTGCCCCAGACCGCGGCCGGCCAGCCGCGGGCGAAGCTCGGGATCGACCTCTTCAGCCTGCGCTCGCAGAATTGGACACCGTTTCAATACCTCGATTACTGCGCCAAACAGCGCGTCCAGGTGGTGCATTTCTCCGAGATCCGCTTCATCGGCAGTCTGGACCCCGAGAATCTGCGCGCGGTGCGCCGGCGCGCCGAAGAGCTCGGCATCGAAATCGAAATCGGGATGACCTCGACCTGTCCGACGTCGAAGGCGTTCAATCCCAAGCTGGGCACGGCGGAGGAGCAACTGGCGCGCATGATCGATGCGGCGAAAATCGCCGGATCGAAGATCGTCCGCACTGTGCTCGGCACCATGGAGGACCGCAAGACGGCGCCGATCGAGCGACACATGGAGGCGATGATCGGGGTGCTACGCCGCACGCGCTCCCGCGCGATGGATGCGGGGATTCGCATCGCGGTTGAAAACCATGCCGGCGATATGCAGTCGCACGAGCTGAAAACGCTCATCGAGGAGGCGGGCAAGGACTTCGTAGGCGCGTGCCTCGATTCCGGGAACCCGTGCTGGACGATCGAAGACCCGCACGTGGCCTTCGCCACGCTCCAGCCCTATGTTCTCACCAGCCACGTGCGCGACAGCATGGTGTGGCGCGTTCCCGAGGGCGCGGCCGTGGCCTGGGTGCGGATGGGCGAAGGGAACGTGGACATCGACTCCTATGTGAAGAAGTACGTGGCGGGCTGCCCGGGCCGCGCGCTCTCGATGGAGACGATCGTCACCGGCCCGCGCATTTTTCCGTATCGCACCGCCGCATTTTGGGATGCCTACCGCGACATCCCCGCCTGGGAGTTCGCCCGGTTCGAGGATATCGCCGAGCACGGCCACCCGGTCGAAGCGCCGCCGCGCGTCGATGCCGAGACCGCGCGCCGCCGCGAGCGTGAGGACCTGGAGGCATGCCTGCGGCACACGCGCGAGGTGCTGGGGCTGGGCGGTTAATCCCGCTCGAACGCCGCTCGCAGGCGTTGCCAGGTAATGTCCAGATCTTCCGGCAGCACGCGGGTTTCGCCCACCACGGTCATGAAATTGGTATCGCCCGCCCACCGCGGCAGCGCGTGCAGGTGCAGATGGGCCGCAATGCCGGCGCCGGCACTCTTGCCGAGGTTCATCCCGAGGTTCATGCCGTCGGGGCGGTAAACCTCCCGGAGATGGCCCTCCACCGTTCGCGCCAGGCGCGCCATTTCGAGCAGCGCGGCTTCGCTCATTTCTTCCAGCGTAGCTACATGCTGGTAGGGCACGATCATGACGTGGCCGCTGGTATACGGGAAGCGGTTCAGAATGACGAACGCCTCCGCGCTGCGATGGACGATGAGGTTGGCGCGGTCGTCGTCCGATGCCGCGGCGGCGCAGAAGACACACCCGGAGGGCTGGCCC
>DATGMB010000209.1:0-8284 GCA_035293845.1 Bryobacteraceae bacterium | reverse complement strand
CGGCTCCGTTGTTCGCCGCCGCACAGGCGGGCCCGGCGGCGCTGTTCGCTTTTCGCAGCGGATGGTTTACCTTCGGGATTGCCGGTAACGGATCAGCGCTAACCTCAGGAGGCGACCAACATCCCAGCTACAGTTTCCGCGGAGCCCGTCTCCGCGCGTCGCATCGCCACAGTGCACAACGGAATTCCCGGGCGCGCCCGGCTGAGCATTCCAGGCCTGCGCGGCAATGGCGCACTGGAGCGGAGCCTGGAAGTCGCCGGCGCCGGCCAAGGCATCCGGAGGATCCGCGCCAGTGCCATTACCGGTAATGTACTGGTGTTTTTCGATCCGGAGCGGGGGCTCCCGGAAATTGTGGCGCGGCTGGAGGTGCTGGTGCAGCACCCTCCACCGGCGCCTCCGCCACAGCCCCGTCCCTGGGGCGGTTGGCGGGAGGCGCTGCGCGCGCTTTTTTCACCCAAGAACACCTCGCCCGGCGGGCAGGGAGCTCCGCGGCTGACGCCGGCGATGACCCAGGCGCTGGCGGTCCACCGGGGTTTTCTCGGCGGGCGGGCGCCCGAGACGATGCCGGAGCCGTGGCACGCGGCGCCGGCGGAGAGCGTGGCGGCATTCTGGCGCGTGGCGGCGGATCGCGGCCTGGACGGTGCGGAAGCGGCGGCGCGTCTGGCGCGCTACGGTCCGAACCTGCTGCCGGAGACCCCGCCGCGATCGGCGCTCTCGATTCTGGCGGGGCAGTTCGTCAGCCTGCCGGTGCTGCTGCTGGCCGGGTCGGCGGTGCTCTCGGTGGCGACGGGCGGGATCGCGGACGCGATCGTCATCGCCGCTGTGGTGGTACTCAACGCCGGGATCGGCTTGGCCACGGAATACAGCGCCGACCGGACCATCATCTCCATGCTGGAGCTTTCCGAGCCGGAGGCGCGCGTGCTGCGGGACGGCCGCGCGCAAGTGATCGCGGGCGATGAGGTCGTGCCGGGAGACGTGCTGCTGCTCTCCCGCGGCGACCCGGTGGCGGCCGATGCGCGGCTCATCTCCGCGAGTCAGTTGACGCTCGACGAAGCCGCGCTCACCGGCGAAAGCCTGCCGCTCGAAAAGGAGGCGCGGTCGGCGGACGCTGCCTCCGTTCTCGCGGAACGGCACAGCATGGTTTACCGCGGGACACTGGTGACCGGCGGGCAGGGCGTCGCCATTGTGGTCGCGACCGGCGCGCACACGGAGATCGGCCGCATCCAGGCGCTGCTGCGGGATTCGCAGCAGCCGGAAACGCCGCTCCAGCGGCAGATGCGGCATTTGGGCACGCAGCTCACCTGGGGGGTTTGCGGCGTGGCGGCGGCGGTCTTTGTGGCGGGGATGCTGCACGGAGCGCCGGCCATCGAGATGCTGCGCGGGGCGGTCTCGCTGGCAATTGCGGCGGTGCCGGAAGGGCTGCCCACGATCGCGACGGTGTGCCTGGCGAAGGGGATGCGCTCGTTCGTGCGGCATCGGGTGCTGGCGCGGCGCCTGGCGGCGGTCGAAAGCATGGGCGGCGTGGGAGTGTTGTGCTTCGATAAGACCGGCACACTGACCTGGAACCGCATGGCGGCGGTGGCGGTGCACGCGGGCGGCCACGGCTATCGCGTGAGCGGCGGCATGCTGCTGGCGGGCGATCGGGCGGTGCCGCCGGCCTCGCGGCCGGAGGTGATGCGGCTGCTCGAAGTCTGCGCGCTCTGCAGCGAAGCCGAAGTGACGGCGCAGGAGAACGAATGGCAGGTGGACGGCTCGCCGACCGAAGCGGCGCTGGTGCGGCTGGCGCTGCAGGCCAAGATCGACGTGCCCGAGCTGCGCGCGCGATTCCCGCAGGTGCGGGTCGAACAGCGTACCGAATCGCGGCCGTATATGCTGACTGTCCACCGCTTGCCGGATGGCGGCGAGATGGAGGCATTGAAAGGCAGCCCGCCGGAGGTCCTCGGCCTGTGCCGGTGGCGGGCATGCGACGGCGGCGTGCATCCGCTGACGGAAGGCGACCGGCGCGAGATCCTGGCGGCGAATGCCGCGATGGCGCGCGGCGGATTGCGCGTGCTGGCGGCGGCCAGCCGGGAAAATGGCGCCGCGCCGGGGCAGGACGCGGGCTTCGTGTGGCTGGGGCTCGCCGGCCTGGCGGATCCGCCGCGGCAGGGGCTGCGCGAGCTGATGTCGGCTTTCCGCGCGGCGGGCGTGCGTCCGGTCATGCTGACGGGCGATCAGGCCGCGACCGCGGAGGCCGTCGCCGAGGCATTGGAGCTGAACGGGAACGGCGGCCACGAGGCGATCGCGCCGGCCGATTTCGAAGATCTGCCGCCGGAGGAATTCGCGGCCGCCATCCGCGGCGCGTCCGTGTTTTCGCGCGTCACCCCCTCGCACAAGCTGCAGATCGTGCGCGCGCTCGAAAGCGCGGGCGAGACGGTGGCGATGACGGGCGACGGGGTCAACGATGCCCCGGCGCTCAAAGCGGCCGACGTCGGGATCGCGATGGGCCGCACGGGCACGCGCGTGGCGCGCGGGGTGGCCGACCTGCTGCTGATGGATGACGATGTGGGCGCGCTGCTCGCGGCCATCCGCGAGGGCCGCACGGTGGACGAGAACCTGCGCAAAGCCGTGCATTACATCGCGGCCACCAACGCGAGCGAGGTGCTGACGATGTTCACGTGCGTGGCGGCGGGGCTGGGGCAGCCGTTCAACCCGCGCCAACTGCTTTGGATCAACCTGCTGACCGATGTCTTCCCCGAGCTCGCGCTGGCGCTCGAGCCTCCCGAGCCGGGGATCATGCAGCGACCGCCGCGCGACCCCGCGCAGCCGGTGATCGGTCCGGCGGAGTACCGGCGCATCGGGACGGAGGCGGGAATCGTGACGGCCGCGGCGATGGCCGCTTATCTGGCGGGACTGGCGCGATACGGGCCGGGCATGCAGGCGGGGACGCTGGCGTTTCTCACGTTGACGGGCGCGCAACTGATGCACGGCTGGACCGCGCGTTCGACGCGGCGCGACCGCCCGCTGCCGCCCAATCCGGCGATGGGCTACGGCCTGGCGGCCGGTTTCGGCATGCTGGTGCTCTCGCAGCTCGTGCCTGGCCTTACGGGGCTGCTGGGGACGAGCCGAATCGGCGCGCTGGATGCGGTGCTTTGCGCGGGCCTCGCCGGGGCGAGCTTCCTCGCCAACGAAGCCGTCGTGCGAACCGGTGGGCGGACGGCGCAAACGCAAGATGTTGCAGAAGAGAAAGGAGCGGAAGATGGGAATCCTGCGTGGGTCCACTAAGATTGCATTCGGCTTCGGCCTGGGCGTGATGGCGGCGGAAATCGTCCGGGAGGTGCTGCCGGCGTTTCGCGGCACCGGACGGCCGCTGCTGAAGGCGGCGGTCAAATCCGGCATGATCCTGGCGGAGAACAGCCGCGCGAAGCTGGCGAATCTCACGGAAACGCTGGCGGAGGTCACGGCCGAGGCGCGGGCCGAGATGGCAGGGGGCGCCGAAAACCCTGTTCCAGATCAAGGATTTACAGAAAAGGCGAAGGCCGCGGCCGGCATCATGTAAATTTCATAGCGCTGTAACCTCTTCTTAACAAAGGATCGGTGATGCTGGTAACAAATGATCTACCTGCATCACGTTCCGGGGAGGCTTCGGGTCCGGTCGGCGAAGGTGAAGCGCGACGCCGCGCGGGCGGCCGAGATCGAGCGGTGGCTCCGATCGATTCCGGGCGTGACGGGTGTGCTTCTCAGTGTGCTCACGGGAAGCGTGCTGATTCATTACGATGTGCGGATCGCCGATGGCGGCGGACTGGTCACGCTGCTGCGGGACGAAGGCTGGATCGGAGCGCCCGCGCCGCGTCCCGCGCGCCCGGGGCGTCCGGCTGGCAGTGCGGCGTTCCGCCATCTCTTGCCCCCGAAGAAGGTGCAGCGCCTGCTGGCGGAGGCGATTCTCAAGGCGGTTGCGGAGGCCGCCATCGAGCGCTCGGTGCTGGCGATCGCGGCGGCGATTCTGTAGCCAGGCCGGGCATGTTCCGGGCCGCCGAACCGATGCACTGTCGGTTTGCGCGCACTGGCCCCCGAGGTTACATTCTCATTTCAAAGTGCGGGCGGTACACTTTCGTCAGAGGGATAGAAATATGGCGGAAGAGACCCCCGGCGGACATCCAGCAGGACAAAGCGCACGCGCCGAAAGCAAGACGGAGGACGCGGCGAAGAGCGCCATGCGCGACGTACAGGCCGGCGCGCGGCAGGCCTGGAGCGAAAGCGGATTGGAGCGCGAGGGCCCAAGCCTGGCGACGGCCGCGCTGGTGGGCGCCGGGCTGGCGATTCTGGAGCCGGAGTTCATCCCGGGCATGCTGATCGGCGCCGGCGCGCTGCTGGCACCGAAGATCCTGCCGGGATTGGGCGGCATGCTGCGGCCGATGGTGAAAGGTGTCGTGAAGGCGGGTTATGCCGCGAGCATGACGGTGCGGGAAGCGGTGGCGGAGGCGGGCGAGAACATGCAGGACATCGTGGCCGAAGCCCGCGCGGAGTACGAATACCACAATGGCCACGCACAGGCCGGCGAGCGGCACGAGGAGGCGGAAGCCGGGCAGCCGGCGCGCAAGGCGCGGCGGCACGCGGGACCGCAGACCCGATCGGCCGGCAGCCGCTAGAAGATGGTTCACGGCGCCAGCGTAGTACATCACATTCCCGGCAGATTGCGGGTGCGGCTGCCCCGCGCGCGGCGCGACCCGCAATTGCTGCGGGACCTGCAGGAATTCGTGCAAAGTCTCGGCGGAGTGCAGCGTGTGGAGATCAATCCGGCTACCGGGAGCATCCTGGTGCACTACACGCCGGAATCGCACGAGGAAATGCGGAGCATGCTGCAGGAGCTGGCCGGCGAGGACATGTTCGGCGCTCCGCCGGGAATCGGAGAGGCGGAGAGCCTGGCCGGGCAGATCCTGCACGAAGCCGACTTTCTGGCTGCCCATTCCGAGCTGGCGCGGCAGATCGTGCTCTCGGTGCAGCAGGTAAACCGGCAGATCCGGCAGGCGACGGATAATTTCGTCGACCTGAACGTGCTCGTGCCGGCGAGCCTGGCGATTTGGGCATTCTTCAGCATCGGCGCCGAGGTGTCGACGCCGCTGTGGGTCTCGCTGGGGATTTTTTCCTTCAATTCCTTTGTCTCGCTGCACCGGCCGAATGTGGTGCACGTGGCGGCGCAGCAGACGGAGGTCCATCCGCCGGCGTCGTAGGCGGGGCTAGGGCGCGGAGAGGAAGCGCAGGATTTCACGCATCACGCGGGCGCTCTGGTCAGTTTGAAAGAGAAACTGCGCGTGGGCGGAACCGTCGAGAACGATCAATTCCTTCGGCTGCGGCGCCTTCTCATATTGAGCCTGGATGCCGGGAAGGCGTGGACCGGCGCCGTTGGTGTCGTCCCGCGCGACGATGAATAAGACCCGGGACTTCAGATTTTCCGCGGAGAGATTCGGCTCGGCGCCCAGGAGTACGATGCGATCGATTTCCCCCAGCGCCGAGCGGATCGAGGCGTCGCCGGCAGCGGCGCCGCCGAAGCTGCCACCGACCACCGAGACGGTTCTGGCGCCGCGCCCTTTCAAGTAGCGGACCGCTGCCAGGATGTCCTTTTCAAACGGCGCTTCGTCGAAACTGGCCTGGCCGGGGCCGGTCGAACAGCCGAAGCCGCGAAAATCGATCGCCAATACGCGGAATTTTGCGGCAACTAAAGCCTGGGCCTGCGGCCGCCAGCTCTCCTTGTTGAACCGGCCGCCGTGGGCGAGCACAACGGCGCGAGGGCCTTGGCCGTAGAGATCGGCGCAGATTCGTCCGCCGTCTTCGGTAGCGAACGAGACTCTGCGCTGGGCAGCGGCAGCCGTGGCCAGGACGGCCGCGACGAGGACCGGGCGAACGGCCGGCATTCCGGGATTATACAGCGATACTGCGCTTGCTATTCGCCGATCACGTGGAGTACTACGGTGCGGCGGTGCGGGCGGGCGCGGTGCTCGAAGACGTAGACGCCCTGCCAGGTGCCGAGCGTCATACGGCCCTCTTCCACAGGAATGGAAAGCTGGGTCAGCGTGAGGGCGGCGCGGATGTGGGACGTCATGTCGTCGGCGCCTTCGGCGGTGTGGCGGTAGAGCCGCACGTCCTCTGGCACCAGACGGCCGAGGAAGTCGTTGAGGTCGCGGATGACATCGGGGTCGGCGTTTTCCTGAATGACGAGAGAGGCGGAGGTGTGCTGGATGAAGACCGTCAGCAGGCCGCGGTGCAGGCGCTGGGCGGAGAGCCATTCGGCGATGCGGCCGGTGAATTCGTAGAGGCCCTTACCGCGCGTCTCGACGGTCAGGCGGTGGGTGGCCTGGGTCATGCCTGAAATGGTACTGCACGCAGGTCAGGACCTGCGCTACCGGGTGTATACTGGCCGCTAATCGGAGGGAAGCATGCGACTCCTCGGTATTTTCGTCCTGACCGGCGTCGGGACGTTCGTTCTAAGCCTTTCATCCCAATCCCTCACGACGCCGTGGAGCGGGTATGGGCACGACCCGCAGCACAGCGGGGTCTCCGCCACGGCATCGCAACCGATGAACCGGATCAAGTGGCAAACGCCGGTGGATACGGTACTGCAGGGCAGCAGCGGAACGCTGTACATCCACTATGGAACGCCGGTCATCACCGCGGCTAACACGGTTCTGGTGCCGCAGCGGACGAGCTCCAGCAATACCTTCCAGATCCTTGCGTTCCAAGGATCGACGGGCAGCCAGCTATACACCCTGACGACGGATTACGCGCCGCCTTCTTATAACTGGATCCCGTCCTACAGCGGTACGCTCGCGCTGGGCAGACGGTACTACTATCCGGGGGCAGGCGGCACGGTTTACTATCGCGATTCGGTCGATTCGGCAACCGGCAACTCCGGGCAGATCGCGTTTTACGGCAATGCGCTCTACCAGGCGAATCAATCGACGTTCAACAGCAACGTGCGGATTTCGACTCCGATTACGGCGGACCGCTACGGCAACATCTATTTCGGATTCAAAGTGAGCGGGTCGAATCCGGCCAATCTGACGAGCGGCCTGGCGCGGATCTCGATTTCGGGGGCCGGCTCGTGGGTCAGCGCGAGCGCGCTCGCCAATGACGCGAGCATCACGCAGGTGCAGATGAACTGCGCGCCGGCGATCGATGTGACGGGCAGCACCGTCTATATCGCGGTCAATTCCGGCTGGTACACCGGCGGCTATCTGACGGCGGCGCGCGCCTCCACGCTGGCGCCGCTGGCTCGCGTGAAAGTGATGGATCCGTACACCGGGTCCGGAGCCACGATCACGGATGACAGCTCCGCCGCGCCCACGATCGGACCGGATGGCGATGTCTACTTCGGCGTGCTGGAATCGAGTTGCTGCAGCAACCACGACCGCGGCTGGCTGTTGCACTATAACAGCAGTCTTTCGACGAACAAGCTGCCCGGCGCGTTCGGCTGGGATTCGACGGCGACGATCGTGGCCCGAAGTTTGGTCCCGAGTTACACGGGCTCCTCCAGCTATCTTCTCCTGACCAAGTACAACAATTACAAGGAAACCGGCGGCAACGGGAAAAACTACGTGGCTGTAACCGATCCGGACAACTCGATGACCGACCCGGTCACAGGCATCAGCGTCATGAAAGTGGTGATGGAGCAGTTGGGACCGACCGCGGACACGTCGTCGCCGGTGGTCGCCGGTTCGGTGCGAGAGTGGTGCATCAACAGCGCGGCGGTCGACCCTGGAACCAAGTCCGCCATCGTCAACAGCGAGGATGGCGTCAACTACCGCTGGAATTTCGTGACCAACACCTTATCGCAATCGATCCGCCTGACGCCGGGAGTCGGCGAAGCGTACACGCCGACGGTGATCGGCCCGGACGGCACGGTGTACGCGATCAACGACGCGATCCTGTTTGCGATCGGACAATAACCGGAGGGAACCGTGAGACGCGCATTAACGATCCTGTTCGCGATGGCAATTCCGGCGCCGGCAAGCCTGCTGACGTTCAACGTCAGTCCGGCGGTGGAGGTCACTGCTCCCGGCGGAACGTATCAACCGGACGGGGGCTGCACGCAATCGGGCGATCCGTACTATTGCGTGATTTTCGACGGAACGATTGCCTTCGATACCAATGACTTCTACACGCTGACCGGGATCGACCTGGTCATGAGCGCTTCCAATCCGGATGGCGGGCTGCTGGTCCTCGACAATACGCCGAATCCGGGATCGAACACCTATTTCCTCGAAAATGTGCCGGGGACGATGGGAGAAAGCCCGGCGCCGGCCAGTTA
>DATGMB010000208.1:0-5694 GCA_035293845.1 Bryobacteraceae bacterium | reverse complement strand
GGGTCGATCTTGACGCCTTCCTGCTTCAAGCGGTCGAGCAAGGCGTCGAGATCGTCCACGATGTAGTTGATCATGAACGGCGCGTGGCTGGGCTCGAAATAGTTGGTGGAAGCGGGAAATACGCTCCAAACCGTGACGTGTTCCTTTTGCGGGTCGTCGCGGTCGCGCCACGGGAGCATCGCGCCCGCGCCTTTGTCGGCGAGCCCGAGATGCTTCGAATACCATTCGCGCATCTGGTCGCGGTTGGCGGATTTGAAGAAGACGCCGCCGATCCCAAGGATGCGGCCGCGCGGTTCCGATTTGACCGGCGGTTTCGACTGTTCAGGTTGCGGAGATTGCACTTCCTGTCCTCCTATTGAGCAGACCGGGACGAGCAGCAGCGAGCCGAGCGCGATGGTGCTCCAGGGTATTCCTCGCATGGGGGGATTATACCGGTTTCACCTCAGCGCGGCACGTAAATTCAGCCTGAAGGCGCCGTTCCGCGCGCGAAAGTGTCCTCCCCGCGCGCGCCGGAACGCGCCGGCCGTTCCGAGTAGCCGGGCCGGAAGGCGCGATTCGCGGGCGAGCGCACCGGTGTGCTACTGTTTCTCGAAAATGGCCTTCTGATCCATTTCGCCCATGGGGCTCGCGATGTGGGCGGCCTGCGTGAGGGTGGCGCCGTCGGAGGAAAGCGTCCAGTTCGACTTGATGAGGATCTCGGTGCCCTGGAAGTCCAGCTTGGTGGTGACCACCATGGCGGGTCCGTCCCATTTGGCCGATACTTTCACTTCGCGGTCCGCGATCTTGTTGACGGTTTCGGTGCCGTCTGTTTTGAACGTCAACAGATATTCCTGTTTGCCCTGCTGGCCGTTGGCCGCCACCTGGTCTTTCAGGGTATCGCCGGCGTGCTCGATGACATCGGTGCGGCTGTCCGGCGCCGGCATCATGCCGAAATCGCTCTTTGAGACGTTGAGTTTCCAGGTCCCGCTGAAATTGGGCTGGGATTGCGCAAAGCAGGCCGTTGCGAGCAGAGCGCTCAAAAGGATGGCGCGAAACATGTGAGATCCCTCCCGGGGATTCCTTACTTATACCACCGGCGATGGGCGGGCAGGGCGCGGCTGGCGGCCGAAAACCACCAGCGCGGTTCTCTCCGGCCAGCCGCTTGCGATATCTGACATTTATTTTCAGTTGCTTACGATTGGCACGGCGGTTGCAAATTCCATGCGCGAGAGCCGCTCCAGTGGGGCGGAAGGAGGAGGACACATGAAAACCAAATTGTTGGCACTCTTATTGTTGGCTGGAGCGAGCGCGTTTGCAGGGCCGCGCGTGTTCTTCGGGGTCGGGATCGGCTACGCGCCTGCGCCGGTAGCCGTGTATGCGCCGCCGCCCCCGCCTCCCGTCGTCTATGTTCCGCCGGCCCCGGCGCCGGGCTACACGTGGATCGCGGGTTATTATGCGCCGGTCGGGCCGCGTTGGGTGTGGCGTCCGGGATATTGGGCGCGCCCGCCGTATGCGCGGTCGTATTGGGTGGCCCCGCGGTATTACGGCGGCCGCTATTACCGCGGCTACTGGCGCCGGTAGCGCAGGCCCATTTCGGACGCAGTGGCGCACGATGCGCCACTGGACATTGCCTCCTGCTTTAGAATCAGCAGGTTAGCCGGGCTGGACCGCGCATCATGCGCGGCGCGGTTCCCTTGGCAGGCCGGAATGGATTCGCGGACCGGGCGTCTGCCGGTCCAGGATCGCGGCTTCCGAGGCGAGCATGCGCTGCCAGCGGGCGGCCAGCTCGTCCTCTTTGGTGAATTTGGCGGCGAGCGAGAGGAAGAGCTTGTAGTGGCCCTTTTCCGAGGCGAACAGCCCGCGGTAGAAGGCGGCGAGCTCCGTGTCCTCCGCGGCCGCGGCGAGCACGGCGAAGCGCTCGCAGGAGCGGAGCTCGATCAACGCCGCCACCAGCAGGCGGTCCAGCAGCTCGGTCCGCTCGCCTTTCCGCACGAGCTGCCGCAGCTCATTGGCGTACGGGTTCTTGTGAACGCGATCGAACCGCGCGCCGCGGCCGGTCAGAATACGGGTCACTTGGGCCAGGTGTCCCACCTCATCGCGGGCGACGGAGGTCATGGCTTCGACCCAGCCATCCAGCCAGTCGTTCGGCCATCGCGTCAGCAGCTCCAGAGCGTTGGTGGCGGCTTTCTTTTCAAGAAAGGCGTGGTCGATTAGAAGGCTGGTGGAATCGGCGAGCACGGCGCGGCCCCACTCGATCGGCGTAAAGGAATGGAGCGGCAGCGCCTCGGGCTCCCGCGGTCCTGAAGCATTCACCCTTTCAACGTACCGCAGCCGCCCAGGGCAGTGCGATGATCGGTAGAAGCACCGCCTGTGAAAACCGTCTATCTCGGCCTCGGCTCGAATATCGGCGACCGCGAGGCAAACCTCCGCGCGGCTCTGGACCGGCTGCCCGCCGCGGGCATCCGCGTGCTGCGCGTCTCGCCCATTTACGAAACCGAGCCGGTGGATTACACGGAGCAGCGCTGGTTCCTGAACCTCGTCGCGGAGGCCGAAACGCAGCTCTTCCCGCGGCAGCTCCTCGGCGCCACGGGCCGCATCGAGCGCGAGCTCGGCCGCGTGCGCGGTATTCCGAAGGGCCCGCGCACGATCGATATCGATATCCTGCTCTACGGCAGCGCCACCGTCTCGACACCCGAGCTTCAGATCCCGCACCCGCGCATGGCCGAGCGCCGCTTCGTGCTGGCGCCGCTGGCCGACCTCGCGCCGGGCCTGCGCCATCCGGTCAGCCGGCGCACCGTGCGCGAACTGCTCGATGCCGCGCCGCCTGCCGCGGTGCGCCTGTTACACTCGTAGTTTCGAGTGACCGACCTCCACGCAGCCCTGAAACGCTACTGGGGCTACGATTCCTTCCGCCCCATGCAGGAGCGCATCATTCAGAGCCTGCTGGCGGGGCGCGATATCGCCGTCGTCATGCCGACCGGCGGCGGCAAATCGCTCTGCTATCAGCTTCCCGCGCTCGTGCTTGGCCGCACGGTGGTGGTCGTCTCGCCGCTCATCGCGCTCATGCAGGATCAGGTGGCGCAGCTTGCCGATATGGGCATCCCCGCCGCGCTGCTCAACAGCACGCAGCCGCCGGACGAGCAGCGGACCGTGATGCGCGCGGCCATCCAGGGCGCTTACCGGCTGCTCTACCTTTCGCCCGAGCGCCTCGCGCGGCAGGACACGATCGCGTGGCTGGCGCGCGTGCCGCTGGCGTTTTTCGCCATCGACGAGGCGCATTGCATTTCCGAATGGGGCCACGAATTCCGCCCCGAATACCGCCAGCTCAGCGGCCTGCGCCAGAATTTTCCCGACCGCCCCATCGCCGCCTTCACCGCCAGCGCCACGCGCCGGGTGCGCCACGATATTCTGCAGCAGCTCCAGCTTCGCGAGCCCGATAAGTACATTGCGAGCTTCCATCGCGCCAATCTCCGCTACGTCGTGCATCAGTGCGAAAAGGGAGCGCTGCGCCGGCTGTTAGTGGCCGCGCTGCGCGCGTATGCGGGGGAAAGCGTGATCGTTTACGCGGGCAAGGTCGCGGACGTAGAGGACCTGGTGGATTACCTCGGCGACCGCGGCATCCCGGCGATTCCGTATCACGGCCAGATGGAGAACGCCACGCGCCGCCGCAACCAGGAGCGCTGGATGAATGACGAGGTGCGCGTGCTGGTAGGCACCATCGCGTTCGGACTTGGCATCAACAAACCGGCGGTGCGCGCCGTGATCCACACGTCGCTGCCGAAATCGATCGAGCAGTATTACCAGGAAGCCGGGCGCGCGGGCCGCGACGGGCTGCCCTCGGACTGTGTGCTCCTCTGGCAGCGCAAGGATCTCGGCCTGCTGAATTTCTTCATCAACCAGATCCGGGACCCGGACGAGAGAGAGCGCGCCTGGCAGCGCTACCACGAGGTGAACCGTTTCGCCGCCAGCGCGCGTTGCCGGCACCACCAGATCTGCACGCACTTCGGCCAGATCCCCAAGTGGCAGCGCTGCGAGATGTGCGACGTTTGCGGCAACGTGCCGGAGTGGCTGAAGGCAGCGCCCGCCGCCGAGGCGCCGGCGCGCAGGAAGCGGAAAGCCAAAGCCGCCGCCGCGCAATCGGAGCCGCCCGCAACCCCAGAGCCGCCGGCGCGAACGGAGCCGCGGCCTTCAGGGAGCGGCGCGCCTCCTCCCGAACGCGCGGTCGAACGCCGCCCCGCCGCGGCCGGCGTCGACGGCGTCGATCTCGATCTTCTCGCCTTCTTCAAGGAATGGCGCAGCCGCACCGCGCAGCGCGCCGGCGTGCCGGCCTACATCGTGCTGAGCGATGCCTCGCTTGCCGATCTCTGCCGTAAGCGGCCCACCAATTTGCGCGAATTGCTGGCGGTGAACGGCTTTGGCGAGCGAAAGGCGGAACTCTACGGGGCCGACATCTTCGCCGCGTTCGAGGCCTACCGCAAGGGAGCGCGCGCCGCGGCGCGGCAGATGCCGCAGGCATCGCCGGCCGAGGAGACGATACGGCTGCTGGCGGAGGGCAAGACTTTCGCGGAGATCGCGGAGATCCGCGTGCGCCAGCCCTCCACGGTCGTCAACATGGTCGCGGACCTGATCGAAAAAGGCCGCGTGGAGTACCGGACCGAGTGGGTCGGCGAGGCCGCCGAACGGCAGATCGTGGAAGCGGCCGGGCGGCTCGGCTCGCAGTGGCTGAAACCGCTACGCGAGGCGCTGCCGCCTGAGATCAGCTACGAACAGATCCGGCTGGTGGTGGCAAAGATCCGCGCGCAGGCCGCCGGACCCGCCGGGCCGTAATGGCCAGCACCGCCGCGCCAATCCCGAGCAGGCCCCAAGTTCCCGGCTCCGGCGCTGCCTGCACGTTCACCGTAAACGGGGTTTGCGCCGTACCGCCGGTGCTGCCGCTGTTATCGAAGATCAGATAATCGATCGCCAGATTGCCCGCGTCGCTGTCACCCGCCGAGGCGGAGGGATCGATGGTGTACGAGCCGGCGCCCGTGCCCGGCCCTCCGGCTTCGCTCCACGTCACCGGGGTTGCTGAAGGCCCGAGGATGTGGAGGTAGCCGTTCTGGCCCATGGTATCGGTGTACTGGCCGAGTGCGGGATCGGATTCATCCGTCAGATACGAGTTCGTCACGATCAGGGACTCGGTGTCGGATTGCCACGTCAGGGTGAATCCGAAATAGACCGTTCCGCCGGGAGTGGCGCCCAGGATTGCCGGGCTGAGGCTGAACGTGAGCACGTCGGCGCGGGCCTGCGGCATAGCGGCCGCGGCCAGCGCACGCATGGTGAGCAGAGTCAGCTTGCGAGTGTTTTTCGCCGCACCGGTGTGCGGAATCAGAAGGAATTAGCGCAACTGGCGGCACGGCTGGGAGCGCCGTAGCCCGCGCTCAGATGAACAGCTCTTCGTCCTGCGTGGCCGCATCCAGGCCGCGGCGGCCTTTGACGAGTGCCGCCACGGCGGCGGCAACGCCGGCGGCGATTCCATTGACTTCGCGCACCGGGCGCGTCACCGTGCGCTTCACGTTTTCGCCGACGTGCTCCACCTTGCCCACGGTGCTTTCGACCATTTGATCGATCTGCTCCAGGCGCGAGCGGGCGCGGCCGCTCGCATCGTTCAGCAGATCGCCGAGGCGGTCCACCTGCATTTTTCCGGCGCGCGCGATTTCGACCGCTTCGCCGGAG
>DATGMB010000207.1:0-6964 GCA_035293845.1 Bryobacteraceae bacterium | reverse complement strand
GGGATTGCCCACGAAGCTGCCATCCGGCAATGTTGCCACCAGGTATTGGGTCCCGCCGCTGCTGAAGCTCGATGGCGCAAGCACGCCCGGCGCAACCGGCGCCTCCTGTACCATCAACGGCGCGCTCGCGCACGCGGCGCTCGTGACCACCAGGGGCACGGCACCGGCCGCCGTATCCGCCGGCGCTTGTACGTTGATCTGATTCGGGCTGATATACGCCACAAATGCGCTCTTGCCGTTGATCGTCACGCTCACGCCGTCGAGCGCCGTGGGCGCATTCGTTCCGTCGAAGTCGCCGCCGCTCCACGGCCGCGTGCTTTGCGCCAGGCTGCTCCCCTTGATCTCCAGCCACGATCCCGGCGCGAAGACCGCCGAGCCGCCAAAATCCCCCGCCGTATTCGCCGACGTTACCACCGGCTGCGGCACCGTGCACGTGGGGGGCGGCGTTGTCGCCGTTTCCGTGAACTGCAACGCAGCCATGCCGGTTCCGGGAGCTGTTGCCGTAATCATTACCGTTCCCGCGCTCGCCGGCAGGGTGACCGATACCCCGGCCGTGCCGCTGCCGTCCGTCTGCGTGCTGGCTGCACTGAGTGTGGCCGAGCCGGAGGTGACGGTGAAATTGACCGTCGCACCCGTCAGTCCCACGCCGGCGCGGCCGATAATCTGTACTTTGAGCGCCTTGGCTAGGGTCTGGCCCGCCGGCGCGGTCTGATTGTTGCCGTCTACCATGCTGAATGAAACCGGCGAATTCAAAATCAGCTTCCGAACGGCGTTGTTCCACGGATCGGCTGCATAGAGGTCGCCGTTGCTGTCGACCTTCAGGCCCTCGGCTTGGAATGCCAATCCCAACGCCGGGCTGCCGTCCGTGAACGGCCCCTTATAGTTGCCGGTAATGCGGCGGATCGTCCCGCCGGATACCGCGTAAATCTGCTGGAATGTCCGGCACGCCACGTACAATGCCCCCGCGCGATCCACCGCCATGCTCGCCGCGTCGCAAAACGGTGCTGCAGTGGCCTTGGAGCCGTCCGCCGGAATTCCGAATTTGCCGTTCCCGACCACAGTGCTGATCACGTCCTGCGGACTCACCATTCGGACGCGCCCATTGTTGGCGTCGCCGATGTAAACATTCCCCTGACCGTCCACCGCCAGCGGCGTCTGCTGCACGATTTCCGGCGGCGTGATACTGATCTGAGCGGCCGTCGCCAGACCTCCGTCACCCCCGCTGCCCCGCGCGCCCGTGCCGGCGAACGCCGTGATAATCCCGGTGTTCGCCGCAACCACCCTCACTCGGTTCGCAAGCGCGTCCGCGACGTAGATGTTTCCACTCGCGTCCACCGCAATCCCGCTCGCCACCCCGATGGTCGCCGCCGTGGCCGGCCCTCCGTCACCCGAATCGCCGTCGTTGCCGTTTCCCGCAATGACGAATACCTTTGCATCCGGCGTCAGTTTCAGGACCTGGTTTTCCGTCCCCAGGTACATGTTTCCACTCGCATCCCATGTCATCGCGTAGGCGTAAGGCAGATTCGCGCCGGCGATCGGGCTCCCGTTGGACGGCGGATACCCTGGAATCCCATTGCCGCCCCAAGTGTTGATCGTCCCATCCGGTGTCACTTTGCGGATGCGGTAGTTTGGCCCATCATAGATATACACGTCGCCGCCGGCGTCCGGCAGAATCTCGTTCGGGAGATTCAGCAGCGCCGCGGTTGCCGCGCCCCCATCCCCCGCGAAATGGAGCCTCCCCGCCACCGTCGTCAGGTTGCCGTCCGGCGTCAATTTCCGGACCTGATGATTCTGCTGTACCAGAAACACGTTCCCCGCCCGGTCCGCGGCGACGTTGTACAGTTGATCCAGGCTGGCGCTGGTTGCCGGGCCGTCGCCCGGAGCTCCGAACTCCTGCAAATCGCCAGCTACCCGTATCAGCGTTCCGCCCGGCGTGACCTTCAGTAGCGAGTTGTAAAGACTGTCTACGACGTACAGATTGCCCGCTGAGTCGAGCGAAATTCCGATCGGCCACCCGATCGGCGTCAACGTCGCCGGCCCGTTTACCGGCATCCCGCAGTTTCCCGTTCCCACCACAGTCGTGATATTGCCCCCGATCGTGAATCTCCGCACCCGGCAGTTATTCGCGTCGGCGACATAGATATTGCCCGAGTTGTCCACCGCGACTCCGCTCGGCGCGTCCAGCGCCGCACTGGTAGCCGGTTGATTGTCGCCGTTGTAGCCCGCGATCCCCATACCCGCCAGAGTCCGGATCTTTCCGTCCGTCGTTACCTCGCGCACTCGGCTGCCGCCCACCCCCGCGTCAGTGAAGTAGATGTTCCCCGCCGCGTCCAGCGTCACACCATACACCTCTCCTACCTGCGCGCTGATCGCCGGTCCGCCGTCGCCGCTGTAACCTGGAATCCCGTCCCGGCCACGAAAGCTTGCGCGCCCGAGGGCGAATCCTCGCGATTCCGCCGAGCGCTCCGATATAGAGCGTCCCATCCGCCGCCATCGCCATGTCCCAACTGCTGCCCGAGAACGTCGCGTAAGTCGCGATCTTCCCGTCTGCGGTGACCTTGCGGACCCGATAATTATCGCTGTCCAGGATGTACAGGTTTCCCGCCGCGTCCGGTATGGCCGCCGATGGGTAGAAGAGGAGAGCCGCCGTCGCCGGCCCTCCATCGCCGAGCGGGAATGCCCCGGCAAACGTTTTCAGAATGTAAGGGTAGGCGCCTGTCTGTGCGAAGGCCTGGCTGGCCGACAGCAATAGGCCGAGTAATATGTGGCTAGGTCGCGGCATTGTGCTCCAGGTGTCACGAGTTGTGTGAGATAGTACCTTCGGATTCTGCCACGCCTCTGGTTTCCAGTCAACATATCTCGACCCCCGGGACATAGAGAGCGATGTAACGCCGCCGGGCGCTCGAGCCCGCCCCCGCACACTGCGCCCTCAATTGCACCCTTCCGGGCGATGTCCCCGCGCGCGGCCGTCCTCCTGATCGTCCTCGCACACTCGGTCCCCGGCCGCGCCCAATCCACCCCAGCCGCCTACCCGCCCCCCGACCTCACCACCGCCGCGAAATGGCGCTTTTTCACGCAGGAAACCTTCGACATCAAGACCCCCGTCGCCGGCCTCTTCAACGCAAGCTGGTCCCAGGCCACCAACTCCGTCCCGTCTTACGGCACCGGAGCCGGCGCCTTCGCCAAGCGCTTCGGCGCCTGCACCACCGACGTCGTCACCCAGAATTTCTTCGTGGATTTCGCCATGGCCTCGGTGTTCCGCGAGCAGACCCGCTACGTCCGCCGCGGCACGTCGTATGGCGGCGTATGGCGGCGCGCCCGCTATGCCATCGGCCGCGCCTTCATCACCCGCACCGATTCCGGCCACCTCACCCCCAACCTGGCCAATTTCACCGGAACCGCGCTCAGCATGGGTGTCTCGACCCTCTACTATCCGTCCTCCAGCCGCACCAGCCCCGACCTCGAAATCCGCTATGCCGTCAGCCTGGTCTCCGGAGGCCTGATCAACCTCTACCCCGAGTTCTGGCCCGACTTCAAAGAATCGCTAAAAAAACACCACCTCTTCCCCAAGAAATGGTGACCACTGGAGTTTTCTCGGCGTCTCGGCGCCTCGGCGGTTAATTAGCCGTTCGCAGCTCTCCGCGTTTCCTCGGTGCCCTCAGCGTCTTCGCGGTGAAGGGGAATCCGCAAACTCCCCCTACTCCCCGCCCACCTCCGCCAGCGCCGTCTTCTCCCGCTCCAGATACGGCACGCCCTTCTCCAGCCACTCCGGCGCCGGCGCGCCCTTCAGGAAATGGTCGAAATATTGTTGCAGCCGGATCGTGTAATCCTTCTGGTCCGCGCGGTTCCGCAGCCCGTGCGGCTGCCCGTTGTAATTGAACAGCCACGCCTGCTTTCCGAGCCGCCGCAGCGCCAGGAAGAACTCGATCCCCTGGTACCACGGCACCGCATCGTCGCCGTCGTTCTGCAGAATCATCACCGGCGTCTGCACCTTGTCCATCCAGAAAATCGGCGAGTTCTCGATGAACCGCGTCGGGTATTCCCACACCGACCCGCCGATCCGGCTCTGCGTCCGCTCATACTGGAACTGCCGCGGCAGCCCCGTGCCCCAGCGGATGCCGTCGTACGCCGCCACCATGTTCACCACCGGCGCTCCCGCCGCCGCCGCGCGGAACCGGTTCGTCTGCGTCACCATGTACGCGATCTGGTAGCCGCCCCAGCTATGCCCCTGAATGCCGATCGCGTGCTCGTCCACGAATCCCTTGTCCACCACCGCCTGCACCGCCGGCAGCACGCATTTCAGCGCGCTCTGCCCCGGATACCCGACCGTGTACACGATATCCGGCGTCAGCACCAGATACCCGCGCGAGACATAGAAGCTGATGTTGATGCTCGTGCCCGGCGCAGGGTTCACGAAATGGTGGACGTTCTGCGTCAGCCTCTCGTAGAGATACACCATCATCGGATATTTCCGGTGCGGATCGAAATTCTCCGGCTTGTACAGCGCCGCCTGCAAGTGCACGCCGTCCGTGTTGTTGAAGGGAATCAGCTCCGCCGTCCCCCACAGCAGCCCCGCCTTCTGCGGATTGGCGTCGCTCACCTTGCGCATCTCTTTGAACGTCCCGTCCGTCACCACCAGGTCCGGAAATTCGTTGAACGTCTGCTCCGTCAGCAGGTACACGTCCGCGTCTTTGGCCTTCACCGGCGCGCTGTAGCTCTTCGCCCCCATCGTCAACTGCCGCGGTTCGCCGCCTTCGACCGACCCCCGGAAGAATCCCGTATCCCACGTCTTCAGGTTCGTTGCTTCGAGCAGCAACGGTTTTGCCGGATCGATCCACCGCTCCCGCGGATCGGCCTCCGTCCGCACATAGCGCAATTGCAGCCCGTGCGCCCGTCCGTACCCCGCCGTGATGTTGCGCGCGCCCGACCCGTCCGGCGCCACGCGCCAGACGTCGTTCCGGTCGTACAGCAGCACCGCCGCGCCATCTTTCGTCCATCCCGCCGATCCGTACGCCGGCGGCGTGCTCGGGTGATCGTCCTCCTCGTTGTAGAACCGCACCGGCAGCGCCGCCGTCAAATTCACGGCCTTACCGTCCGGGACCGAGATGCTGCTCCAGTTCCTGCCGTCGAACGCCAGCAGATACTTGCCGTCCGGCGAGGCCGTCACCGCGCCGCGATGCTTCTTCGCCACCAGCGTGCGCGCCCCGGTCCCCGCGTCGATCACATACGCGTCCGCAAACCGGTCGTCATAGTCGAATGCCCGCCGGTAGGCGCGGTCGTCGCTGCCGAGCAGCCACTGCGGATTGTCCGTCGCCGTCACCTGCTCCATCGATTCGTCGCCGAGCTGCACGGTCTTTTTCTCCGGAATCAGGTAGACCGCCGTGAAGGTGCGGTCGCGGTCGCGCGCGGCCCGCACCTTCTGAATGGGCTGGATGTAATCGTCGGTGTACGACCACAGGTCCACCACCGCCTTCTCGTCCGCCGGCGTATCGTCGGCCTTCGTCTCCGGCTGCGGACGCGCCACCCCGAACGTCACCCGCGTCCCGTCTTTCGAAATCGCCAGCGCCCCCTTCTCGCTGATCGCAAACCCCGGCTTGAGCCCCGCGTCCGCCGATGCCAGCTCCACCGCCGCGCCCGCGCGCTTCCACAGATACAGCTTCTGCTTCGGCAGCTTCGCGCCCGCGTCGTCGCGATCGCTCAGGAACACCATCTCGGTCTGGCCCTCGTCCCAGGTCAGCTTCTGGTATTTGCCCTTGCCGTCGAGCACCGCCGCCGGCGCGCCGTCCGTCCCCACGTTCACCGCGAACACGCCGTTCTTCGCCGCATCGTGCGACGCCACCGCGTACACCAGTTGACGTCCGTCATCCGTCAGCGAGAACTCCGCAACATCCGGAAACGTCCGCTCCGTGCCGTCCGCGAGTCTGCGCAGCACCAGCTCCGATCCGAATTCCGGCCGCGGCCCCAGCCGTCCTCCTCCCGCGCCGCCGCGTCCGCCGCGCCCGCCCTGCTGATCCTCGCCCTCGCCCGCGCTCGCCGCGCCGCGCCCCGCCGGCGCGTCCGGCCCTTCCTTCCAGTACGCCAGCCAGCCCGCCGCCTTCTCCGGCATCGCGAACCGCTTCACGCGCTCGATCCGCACGGCCTTGCCCGAAGCCAGGTCGACGATCGTCATGCCGTCCTTCGGCATCTGCGCCGCCGTCTTCTTCTCTCGCTTGGCTTTCTCGACCTCAGCCCTCGCCGGGAACGTCGAGAACACGACCGTCCGGCTGTCCGCCGAAAACTCGATCACCGCCCCGCGCGCCTGCGGCGGCGTTTCCTCTTCGCCGGTGGGTGCCGGCGGCTGCGGACGCTCGCCCGCCGGCTCCCGCTGCTCCTTGCCCGTAACGAGATTGCGAACGATGACCTCGCCATCGCCTTCCTGCGGGAACACCCCGTACGCGAGCCAGTTGCCATCCGCCGAAAGCTTCTGCCCGACAATGGCGCGCCAGCCGTCGTAATCGTGATGATTGAGCGGCCGCTTGGCCGTTTGGGCGAGGAGCAGCAGCGCGGCGGCCAGAAGGCACGCCGGAAGACGGAGCACGTTGCGGTTTGCCGGCATAATGCCCCGTATTGTATCGCGCGGGACCGCGCGGACCCATCGGGCAGATCCATTCTCACTCGCGCGGACCTGCTGGGTTGCCTCGGCGTCTCGGCGCCTCGGCGGTAAGGGATCGCCCCCCTTCCGGACTTACGCCCGCGCCGCCTGCCCCGTCATCCCCATCTGCGCCATGCGCTCCTGCATCTGCCGCGTCAGATGCGGCGTGATCCCCAGCATGCGCTCGATGACCATCAACTGCGCCCGATGGTGCATCTCGTGCTCCTTCGCCGCCAGCAGCATTTCAAAGCGCGTCTTCTCCGGCGGCTGCATGCCGGCGGGGTAGTGCACGGCTTCGGCGAGCACTTCATCGCTCAGCGTCTCCAGCCACCC
>DATGMB010000206.1:0-24392 GCA_035293845.1 Bryobacteraceae bacterium | reverse complement strand
GCGTATACACTATTCCCATGACCCGCTGCACGTCCTGCGGAAGCGAATCGCGCGAGCAGGCCCGCTACTGCGGAACCTGCGGCGCGGCGCTCGAAAGCTCGCCGGCGCCCGATTCCTTCGCCACCCGCACCGTGGCCGTCGCGACGCCGGTCTCGGCCGGGCGCGAGAGCCGCACCGCGGTGGGGCGCGCTTCCGATGCCCGCGCCAAGGGCCGTTTCGCTCCCGGCGCGCTGCTCGGCGGGCGCTATCGCATCATCGCCATGCTCGGCAAGGGCGGCATGGGCGAGGTCTACCGCGCCGACGATCTTTCGCTCGATCAGCCCGTCGCGCTGAAGTTCCTGCCCGAAGCGCTGGCGCATAACCCGCAGGCGCTCGACCGCTTCCGCAACGAAGTCCGCATCGCCCGCCAGGTCTCGCATCCGAATGTCTGCCGCGTCTACGACATGGGTGAAATGGAGGGCCAGTATTTTCTCTCCATGGAGTACGTCGATGGCGAAGATTTGGGCTCGCTGCTGCGCCGCATCGGCCGGCTCCCGGCCGATAAGGCCCTCGAAATCGCCCGCAAGCTGTGCGCCGGCCTCGCCGCGGCGCATGAGAAAGGCGTGCTCCACCGCGATCTCAAACCCGCCAACGTGATGCTCGACGCGCGCGGCCAGGTGCTGCTCACGGATTTCGGACTCGCGGGCCTCGCGGGCGAAATCGAAGGCGCGGAGGTCCGCAACGGCACCCCCGCCTACATGGCGCCCGAGCAACTGTCGGGCGAAGAGGTCACCATCAAGAGCGATATTTACGCGCTCGGCCTGGTGCTGTACGAGATCTTCACCGGCAAGCTGCCGTTCGAATCCACCACGCTCGCCGGCCTGATGCGCGCGCAGAAGGAGAGCCAGCCGGTCAGCCCATCGTCCCTGGTGCGCGAGCTCGACCCGATGGTCGAGCGCGTCATCCTCCGCTGCCTGAACCCCAAGCCCTCGCTGCGCCCCGGCTCCGCGCTGGCTGTGGCCGCGGCTCTGCCCGGCGGCGATCCGCTCGCGGCAGCGCTGGCCGCGGGCGAAACGCCCTCGCCCGAAATGGTGGCCGCCGCCGGCGAAGGCGAAGGGCTCGCGCTGCGCGTGGCTGTGCCGCTGCTCGCGTTCATTCTGGCCGCCCTTGCCGTGAGCTACGTGCTCGGCATCCGCGCCAGCGCCCTCGCCATGCTGCAGCCCGAATTCGGCCCGGAGGTCATGGCGCAGAAGGCGCGCGACAGCCTCGCTGCTCTCGGCGTCGCGCCCCGCCCCGCCGACGAGGCCTGGGGCTTCGATTGGGATAACGGCCTGTTCGCCTGGTACCGCGACCATAGCAAGCCCGCGCCCGATTGGCGCGCGATCCTCTCCGGCGGCGCTCCCGCCCTCCGTTTCTGGTACCGCCGCGCGCAAACGCCCATGACCGGCGTGATCTTTCACGACGACCTGCTGACGCCCGGCGTGACCGGCTGGGGAGACCCGCCGATGGAGGAATCCGGGATGGCGCGGCTGGCGCTCGATTCCCGCGGCCGCCTGCTCTATTTCGAGCTTATCCCGGAGCAGAAGCAGGCCGCGCCCGCGCCGCCCGCGCCGGTCGATTGGGCCCCGCTATTCGCGATGGCCGGCCTGGATCTGGCGAAATTCAAGCCCGCCGCGCCGCTGTGGAATTCGCTCGCGGCTTCGGACACGCGCGTGGCCTGGACGATCGAAAGCCCGCACCCGATCCGCGTGGAGGCCGCGGCGCTTGGCGGAAAACCTGTGTTCTTCTCCGTCATCCATCCCTGGAGCAAGCCGGACCGCGCCGCTGAAGGCGCATCGGCGCAGGATGTCGTGGCGTTCTCCGTACTCGGCGCCGTGCTCGTGGTCATCTGCTTTGCCGCCGCGGTGCTCGCCCGCCGCAATCTCCGGCAGCAGCGCGGCGACCGCCGGGGCGCCTTCCGGCTGGCGGTGTTCTTCGCGTGCGTGCAGCTCGCCGTCTGGCTCGCGCGCGGGCACTTCACCGCGTCCTTCGGCACCTTCGGCACGTTCCTGGTCGCGATGTGCACGGCCGTCTTCTATGGCGTGGTGATCTGGACTGTGTACCTCGCACTCGAGCCGTACGTGCGCCGGCGCTGGCCTCAGACGCTGATCTCGTGGTCCGCGCTCCTGATCGGCAGGACGCGCGATGCCGTAGTGGGCCGCGACGCGCTGTTCGGCTGCGCCGTGGGTTCGGCAATCGGGCTCCTGACTGCGGTCAGCGATGTCTGGATTCGCGGCCTGGGCGCGTGGAAGCCGGGCCTGGATACGACGGCGCTGCTCGACGGCGCGCGGCCGGCGCTCGGGCAGTTACTCACCGCCGTGCCCCATTCGATTCGCGAAACGCTGTTCTTCTTTTTCCTGATCTTCCTGTTGCGCGCGCTCCTGCGGAACCAGTGGGCGGCGGCGGCCGCCTTCGCCGTGATCTTTTCACTCACGAACCTGGCGCAGCCGGACCATCCCTGGTTCAGCATGGCGCTTTCGTTTGCCATTTTGTTCGGCCTCGCCGCGGTGCTGCTGCGGTGTGGTCTGGTGGCGATGGCCAGCGCCCTGCTGTTCGCTAACATCGCCGGCAATGCGCCGGCCATCGGATCGGGGCCGGCGTGGTATGCCGCAAGCGCGTTCCTGAGTCTCGGGCTGGCGCTCGCCCTGGCGCTGTGGGCATTCCGCATCGCGCTCGGCGACCGCCATCTGCTGGATTGGTAGGCGCAGCGCCGCAGTTACGGCCGCGAGTCTGTGAGCGCCTTCTGCGCCTTCACGTACCGCTCCGTCTTCGGGTTCGCCTCATTCCACACCGGCACTCCCAGGCTGTCCGCCAGCCGGAACACAGCCAGCGCCGCCGTGCGGTCCACCCTGGCCATATTGTCGTAATCGATCTTCGGCCACTCGTCGCCGGGCTGGTGGTAATCCGGGAAGACGTACCCGACCGACAGCGTGTGCGCGGGGATTCCGGCGTCCGCCAGCGCCTGGTTATCGCTGCGCGCGAAGAACGGATCGCTCGCCTGCTCGTCCTTCATCACCCGGATGTCGAACTCCGCGCCCGCTTTGGCGAGCACCGGCGTGATGCTGGTGTAGTCGTAGCCGGTGACGTTGACGATGCCGACGCGCGGCCCGCTATTGTCATCCGTCCGGCCCATCTGCTCCAGGTTGAGATCCGCGATCGTTTTGGCCAGCGGAAACACGGGATGCCGCCCGTAATAGCGCGAGCCGACCAGCCCCAACTCCTCGCCGAACAGCGCCATGAAGACGATGCTGCGCTTCGGCCGCTCGGGCAGCGCCGCAAGCGCCTGCGCCATCTCGATCACGCAGGCGGTGCCGCTCGCGTCGTCGTTCGCGCCGTTATAAATGTGATCGCCGGGGCCGGTTCCGCGGATGCCGAGGTGGTCGTAATGCGCCGTCACCAGCACGTAGGTGTCGCGCAGCGCCGGGTCGGAACCGCGCAGGACGCCGATCACGTTGTGCAGCTTCACCGGCACACTTTCCGGCGGCGCGATGTGCGCCGAGACGGTGGCTTCGAGCGGGCCGGGTTTGGCCGCGTCGAATACGGCGCGAATCTCCGGATCCCAAACCGCAAGCGCCGGCGTTGCCTCCGCGCCGGCCTCGCGCAGCCGGGCGCCGGCGTTGCCCGCCACTCCCGCGGTCAGCGTGACGATCAGCGCCGGGCGCAGCCGCGCCAGCGTAGCCGGATTCACCCGTGCCCTCGCCCCGGCTGCGGCTCTCAGGATCAGCACCTTGCCGCGGACCTGCTCCGCCGGCGCCTGGTCCACGGTTGCCGGGTCCGCGAGGTACGCCGCCGCGCCCGCGAGATCGAGCGCCGCCGGATCGGTCAGAGCCATGTGATCGAAGGACGCCGCGATCTGCTTGCCGCCGCTTTCCACGGCGAGCCGCAGCATCCCGGTGTTCGGAATGACGTTCACGAAGTTGGCGGTTTGAAAGTACCCGTCGTCTCCGGCGGGTTCCAGGCCGGCGCGGCGGAACTGTGCGGCGATGTATTCGGCCGCGACATCCAGCCCCCTGGACGGCGTGCCGCGGCCTTCGAGCGCGTCGGAGGCGAGAAAGGAGACGTCGGCCTTGAGCCCGTTTGCGGTCAGGCGTTCGGAGATGCGCGCGGGAATCGGCGCGCTTTGCGCGGCCAGCATGCCGGCGGAGATCAGGATGCCCAGCGGCATACCAAGGGATCGGGTGTGCATAACGATACTTCCAGGTTAACGCGTGCTACAACCCAAGCGTCTCGACAATGCCCTCGATGTCCGCGTTACGCACCCTCACCGCCTCGCGCATCGCCGCCGGCGCGGGCCGCTCGTCGAATGCCTGAAAGAGCGCGATCTTCGCGATGGCGTAGCGCTCGGTTCCGGAAAGCTCGCGCGCATGCGCCTGCTCCCAGGCCTGAATGGCGGATTCGTCCACCAGCACGGAAAGCTCGGCCCACGTTTTGCGGTCCGCGGAGATGCGGAATACGAATTCGAACGCGCCGGGTGTGGGTTGTGCGAGCCGGCGGTGCCCTTCGTAGAAATACTGGTAGACGTACCCGCTCTGCGCCGAGTACGTCTTGAGGCGGCGCACCGCGGGCGCGCCTGCGAGCGGCGCAGGCGCCTTCTTTTGAAAGAGACGGCGGAACATTTTCGTAAGGTTAAAATCCGCCCCGCTGTAGTGTGAACGACCATTGACAAGAATATCAGGCTGGGACGACACTAAAAGTGGAATCAGGGCCGGTTGTCTGGTTCCAACGCCGTCTCTTAAAGAGCCAGCCCACCCTGGGTTGGCGGGAGGTGACATATAGAACCGGGCCAGGATGAGGGCGGCCTCACCCTCGGTAAGTGAACAGGCTGTACGGAAAACTCTGAACGCTCGATTCGAGTGCCGCAATGAGTTCGGCGCAGCGCGTAAAGCGCAAATTGAACGCCAACGGAAGTTTCCCAGTTCGCAAACCGAGGGCGACCGCCCTTTCGCATTTCCGCAGCCTCTTCTCCTTCCGCAGCCTTCTTCGGGCGTTTACCCGGTTGTCATAGCGGCGTTGTACACTGGAGTCAGTTCGCTCCCTTCAAATTACCTATGACGCCGGTTGCTACCACGGAAATTGTCAGTGCCCACAGTCCCGATTCCGACGATGCCTTCATGTTTTACGGCCTTGCCACCCGGAAAGTCCGCTCCCCCAGAGTGACCTTCCGCCACGTTCTCGAGGACATCGAGACGTTAAACCGCAAGGCGATGGAAGGGCAGTACGAGCTCAGCGCCATCTCCTACCACGCTTATCCTTACGTCGCCGATAAGTATGTGCTGATGGCCAGCGGATCGAGCATCGGGGATGGCTACGGCCCCATGATCATCTCCACCCGGCCGATGGAGCCGGAAGAGCTGAAAGGGAAGCGCATCGCCGTTCCCGGCACGCTCACGACGGCGTACCTGGCATGCAAGCTGTACCAGCCGGATTTCGAGCCCGTGGTCACACCGTTCGACCGCATCACCAATGCTGTCCGCGAACGCACCGTCGATGCGGGTCTCATCATCCACGAAGCGCAGTTGACCTTCGACCGCGAGGGCTTCCATCGTGTGGCCGATCTCGGCCGCTGGTTCAAGGGCGAATACGAGCTGCCGCTGCCGCTTGGCGGCAACGTGCTGCTCCGCTCGCTCGACCGCGAGATCCAGTCCGAGTGCTGCCGCATGATGCGGGAGAGCATTCAGTACGCACTCGACAACCACGCCGAGGCGCTCGAATATGCCATGCAGTTCGCGCGCGACATGGAGCCCCGCCTGGCCGAAAAGTTCGTGGGCATGTACGTCAACCACTACACTCTCGACGCCGGCGACGTGATCCCCAAGGCCGCGCAGAAGCTCCTCGATCTCGGCTACGAAGCCGGGTTGATCGACCGGCGCGTGGAAGTCGAGTTCGTGCGGTAGCGCCGGGGCACCTGCTTCACCGCTGAGACGCAGAGAACACGGAGATCCCGCAGAGAGAATCCAAGGTCTCTGCGCTGCCTCCGCGTCCTCTGCGTCTCCGCGGTGAAGCGGGACCTCAAGCAGCATCTTTGCTGTGGGATCATCGTTGTTTGCATGATTTCCCTCGCCGGCGTCTCGAAACTCTACAACGGCAAGCGGCAGGTTGTGGCGCTCGACGCGGTGGACCTCGAAATCGCGCGCGGCGAGATGGTTTCGATCGTCGGCCCATCGGGGTCTGGGAAATCCACGCTGTTGAACCTGATCGGCGGCCTCGATCGCCCCTCGAAGGGCGAAATCCGCATCGATGGATGTCCTTTCGCCGCGCTAGGCGATGACGGCCTCACCCGGCTGCGCCGCGAAAAGATCGGCATCATCTTTCAATTCTTCAACCTGCTTCCGTCGCTCACCTGCGTGGAGAATGTCGCGCTGCCGCTGCACCTGAAAGGCGTCGCGCGGCGCGAAGCCGAGGCACGCGCCCGCGAGCTGCTCGGGCTGGTGCAGCTCGGTCACCGCACCGAACACCTGCCGGACGAGCTCTCCGGCGGCGAGCGCCAGCGCGTGGCCATTGCCCGCGCCCTGGCCTTCCATCCGCCCGTGCTGCTCGCCGATGAGCCCACCGGCAATCTCGATTCCCGCACCGGCGCAGAAATCCTGCGCCTCATTCACGACCTGCACGGCCGCCTCGGCGCCACCGTCCTGATCGTCACGCACGATGCCGCCGTGGCCGAAAGCTGCCCCCGCACCGTCACGCTCAAAGACGGGCGCATCGCCGGAGACGTGCGCCGATGAACCTGCTGCGGCTCATCGCCTGGCCGTACCTTCGCAAACACCGGCTGCGCAGCGCGCTGACGGTCGCGGGCATTGCCCTCGGCGTGGCGCTGCTGGTCGGCATGCACACCGCCAACGATTCGGTGCTCGCCGCGTTTCGCGATACCGTCGAGCGCATTTCCGGCAAAGCGCAGTTGCAGGTCACGGCCGGCGATGCCGGGTTCCCCGAGGACGTGCTCGACCGCGTGCAGGCCGTGCGCGAGGTCGCGGCCGCCGCGCCCGTGATCGAGGCCGAAGTCGATACGGGGCTCGCGGGGCAGGGAAAGCTGCTGGTGGTCGCGGTGGATATGACCGGCGACCGCAGCCTGCGCGACTACGATTTCGAAAACGGCGACGACGACGTCATCGACGATCCGCTGGTCTTCATCGCGCAGCCCGATTCCATCATCCTCACGCGCCAGTTCGCCGATCGCACCGGCATCCGTGCCGGCAGCCGCATCTCCTTCGATACCGTGGAGGGCCCGCGCCAGTTCACCGTGCGCGGGCTGCTCAAGGAGGGCGGCATGGCGCAGGCCTTCGGCGGCAATCTCGCGATCATGGATATCTACGCCGCGCAGAAACTCTTCGGCCGCGGCCGCCGCTTCGACCGGATCGATATCGGACTCCGCGAGGGCGTCACGGTGGCGCAGGGAAAGGCGGCGATCGAGAGCGCGCTCGGGCCCGGCCTGACCGTGGACCGGCCCGGAGGCCGCACGCGCGATTTCGAATCGCTGCTCGGCGTCTACACCCTGGCGATCAAGATTTCGAGCGTCTTTGCGCTGCTGATCGGCATGTTCATCATCTATAACTCCTTCGCCATCGCGGTGACCGAGCGGCGCGCCGAAATCGGCATCCTGCGGGCGCTCGGCGCCACGCGCGGGCAGGTGCGGGCGCTATTTCTCAGCGAAAGCGCGCTGGCCGGCGCGCTCGGTTCGGCGGCGGGAATCGGGCTCGGCCTCGCGTTCGCCCGCAGCCTGACCGGGGCCACGGGGCAGCTCATGTCGATGATGTTCGGCGTGCGGCAGAACGCGCAGGAGGTGCTGCTCGATCCGCGCCTGCTGGCCGTCGCGTTCGCGGTGGGGGTCGCCACCAGCATGGTCGCGGCATGGATCCCGGCGCGCAACGCTGCCCGCATCGAGCCCGTGCAGGCATTGCAGAAGGGCCGGTACCAGGTGCTCGGCGCGGGCGAGAGCCGCGCGCGGCGCGCCGCCGCTGTGGCAGCGATCGCGGGCGCGCTCGTCTGCATGGCTCTCTCGCGCCAGCGCCAGCTCTTCTATCTCGGCCTGCTGCTTTGCCTGCTCGCGATCGTGCTGCTCATCCCGTTCCTGTGCCGCGCGATGGTGCGGATCCTGCGTGTGCCGCTCAAGTGGCTCCGCCCGGTCGAGGGCGCGCTCGCCGCCGATAGCCTGCTGCAGGCGCCGCGCCGGACGTCGGCGACCGTGACCGCGCTGGTGCTCTCGCTCTCGCTGGTGGTCGCGCAGGGCGGGGTGGCGCGCGGCAGCATGGAATCGGTCGACGAGTGGGTCGCCAATACGCTTAATCCCGATATTTTCGTTTCGACCTCCGAGACCTTCTCGGCGCGCGATTACCACTTCCCCGCATCCATGCAAGCCGATCTCGAACGCATTCCCGGCATCGAGGAGGTCGAGGCCGTCCGCTCCATCCGCGTGCGCTACAGCGGCCTGCCCGTGATGGTGAACGGCGCGGATGTCGCGGGCCTCACGCGCCGCGTCCACAGCCGCGTGATCGCGGGCGATCGCGCCACGATGAACCGGCTGTGCGCCGAAGGCAGGGGCGTCATCATCTCGGAGAACCTCGCGGCGCTCGCCGCTCTGCGCCTTTGGGACACGATGGACCTCCCCACTCCCACCGGCATTCTGAAGCTTCCCGTGGTTGGCATCACGCGCGATCTTTCGAACCAGCTCGGTGCGCTGCTCATCGATCGCAAGGTGTACATCCGCGCTTTCCGGGACGACAGCGTCGATATCTTCCGCGTCTATCTCAAGCCCGGTGTCTCGCCCGAAGACGCCCGCCGCCGCATCGCCGCGGGCGCAGGCGCGCGCAAGCACCTGTTCGTGATTTTGAATCGCGAATTGCGCGCCTACACCACGGGGTTGATGAACCAGTGGTTCAGCATGACCTACCTGCAGGTGCTGGTGGCGGTAGCCGTGGCGGTGCTCGGCATCGTCAACACACTGACGGTTTCGATTGCCGACCGCCGCCGCGAGCTCGGCGTGCTGCGCGCCGTCGGCGGTTTGCGCGCGCAGATCCGCCACACGATCTGGATCGAGGCCGCAGCGATCGGGATCATCGGGCTGGCGCTCGGCCTGGCCGCCGGCGCGGTGGGCCTGTACTACGAGCTGCAGGTGATCCAGGTGGACCTGACGGGCATCCCGCTCCCCTACCGCTTCCCGGCAGGCCTCGCCGCGCTGCTCGTTCCGGTGATTCTCGGGGCCGCCTTCGCCAGCGCGATCTTTCCCGCGGAAACGGCAGTGCGGAGCTCGCTCGTGGAGGCGCTGGAATATGAGTAAGCTCGCCGCCGCCCTCGCTCTCCTGACTCCGGTCTCCTGTCTCCTGACTCCCTTGTCCGCCCAGGACGCGCGGCAGATTGTCGAAGAATCCCAGCGCCGCGGGCGCGCTGAATCCGAGCGCTACGAAGGGGTGCTCGAAGTCTTCGCGGCCAATTCGCGGGTTTCGAAGAAATCCTGGATCACCGAGCGCCTCGGCTCGTACGGCAACAGCAAGACGGTCATCCGCTTCACCGCGCCCGCGGAGGTCAAAGGCGTCGCGCTGCTCGTGATCAACCACCCGGACCGCGCCTCCGACCAATGGATGTGGACGCCCGCCGTGGGCCGCGACCGCCGCGTCGCGCTGCAGGACCGCGCCACGCGCTTCTTCGGCACCGATTTCAGCTTCGAGGATCTCGAGGAGCGCGACGCCAACCAGTTCGATTACCGCCTCACCGGCGAAGAGACGATCGATGGCGCCCCGTGCTGGCGCATCGAAGTTCGGCCGCGCGCCGCCAAATCGTCGCAGTATACGCTCTCGCGGATCTGGATTCGCAAGGACAACTACGTTCCCGCGCAGTACGAGAATTACGTCAAGGATCAGCTTGCGCGGCGTTTGCGGCAGTCCGATATCGCGAGCGTGCAAGGCATCTGGACCGCGCGCACGCTCGAAATGACGGACCTGCGCCGCCACAGCCGCACCGTGCTGCGCATCGAAAAGCTGGTCTACAACGCGCCCATGCACGAGGACGAGTTCACCGTGCAGGCGCTGCGGCGGGAACGGTGAGGCAAGGGCGTGCGAAGCTCGCGGCCGCCGTCTGTCTCCTGACTCCTGCCTCCTGTCTCCTGACTCCTTGTTTCGCGCAGGACTTCTCCCAGCGCGGCTTTCTCGAAACCGGCGTGTTTCTCTTCCCGCAGACCGCGCCCAACGATTCGGGCCGCGCCACCGGCGAATCGCTGCTGCGGTACGAAGCGTTCTACAAGCTGTTCGCGGGCCTGGAGCTCAAGGGCGGCATCGACGCGTATTTCGATACCCACGGCGAGTCGGACCGCGAAATCGGCCTCAGCTTCTGGGACCGCGGCACGCGGCGGCCGTCATTCGCCGTGCGCCGCCTGAGCGCGTCGTACCACCGAGGCAAGCTCAGCCTGGAGGCCGGCAAGCAGTTCATCCGCTGGGGCAAAACCGATATCCTCGCCCCCACGGACCGCTTCGCGCCGCGCGATTTTCTCAACCTGGTGGATGCCGATTATCTGGCCGTCACCGCCGCGCGCGCCACGTACGGCACGCAGGCCAATACCATCGATGTGGTCTTCGAGCCGCGCCTCACGCCCAGCCGCGTGCCGCTGCTCAAGCAGCGCTGGGCGGTGCTGCCCGCCGGCATCCCGTTCGCCGACGAGGCGCCCGTATTCCCCGGCGGTCCGCAATTCGGAGCGCGCTGGAACCATATCGGCGTGCGCGCCGAGTACAGCTTCTCGTTCTATAACGGCTACGACAACCTGCCGCTCTACCACGGGGCGCTGCTGCCGGCGGCGGTCGGCCTGCAGCGCTTTTACCCGCAGATGCGGATGTACGGCGCCGATGCCGCCGTGCCGCTGCGCTGGCTGACGGTGAAGGCCGAGGCCGGATACTTCACTTCAACGACTCCTGAGGCGGACCACTATGCGCTTTATGTGCTGCAACTCGAGCGGCAGGCCGGCGAATGGTCGTTCGTCGCCGGTTACGCCGGGCAGGCGGTCGTCCAGCATGGCACGGCGGTCGCGTACTCGCCCGAGCGCGGTCTGGCGCGATCGTTGGTCGGCCGCGCCGCATATACCATCGACACCGATCGCAGCGTCGAGATCGAGACCGTTGTCCGCGAGAACGGCGCCGGCATGTACGTGAAGCCCGCGTGGTCGCAGGCGCTCGGCCCGCACTGGCGCGTGACCGCCGGTTTCGCGCTGATCCGCGGCCGGGACGGGGATTTTCCGGGGCAATATCACCGGAATTCGTTCGCCATCCTGACCGCCCGCTACTCGTTCTGACCGCCTTATTGGATGGCCTTCATCACGGATGGCACCTTCTTGATGATCGTCACCAGGTCCATTGCGATGCCGATCTGGTAGAAGTCACGATTCTCGGCCTTCGAATAGATGTAGGCATTCGGATTGGGTAGCGAAATCGACGGGTCGGGAGTCAGGAAGACCGGCGTCGAGTTCTGGTTCTTCTGGAGGGCGAGGTAGGCCGACCCGACGACAGAAAACGGCGTTCCCGGGATCGGCACGTATCCCGATACCCGCGATACAAACCGCCGGAGCTGTCCGCCGGTGACCGCCGAATTCATGCCCGGCGTGATGTCGACATATGCCGGATAGTTCGAACCCGAAGCGGCGCCCTTGAAGAAATCGAAGGTCTTGAGCCGCACTCCGGCGTAGTACTGTGCGTAGAAGCGGGAGCGGTCGGGCGTGGTGAGGGCCAGGTACGGCTGCGTCGTGTTGATGCCGAGCGCTTGCAAGGCCTGCGGGTTCGCATCGTAGACTTTCACCGCCTCCTGCGGCGAGAGCGGCGTCGAGAACCCGCCAAGCAGGATGGGCTTTACCGCAAGGACCGCCCGCGGCACGATGCTGGGAAATTCGAGCCCGGCCAACAGATTGAGCGACTGGACGGCCTGGTTCACGTTCATGTTCTTGACGAGCGACGATGCCTGCGCCGGGACCTGCGAGACCTTGAAATCCACTTGCTGCGGCACGCTGGTGGCGTCCAGGTCGAGGACGAACCGCACCGAGTCCCGCACCCGCAGACTGACTCCGAGATTCGAGGCCATCTTCCAGGTGCGGTCCGAGGAGGCGGGCTGCGACTGCTGGATGCCGAGGAAGGACTTGTACTCGGTGGCCGGTTCGGCGTCGCAAAGGAAGCTGACCTGCTTCACCTGCTCGCCGGAGTGGTCGACGACGTTGAGGAAGTCGGTAACGTTGGCCAAGTCGCACGTTCCATAAACATGAAGCGTGTTTTCGCCGTCAATTCCGACCGATAAGCCGGAAAGCTTCGGGAATTTTCCCGGATCAGCGATGGAGTAGGGCTTCGTGCCGCCGCTGATCGTGACGTCGGCGTTGAAGTTGTCGCCCACGTGCGCCCGCAGGCGGCTGGGCGCGACGTGGAGCGGAGGGCTCTTGCGCGGTGTGTCCTGCCCCGCCGCGCCCGCGACTACGAGAGTAAGCGCGAAAATCGTTTGGATAGACCGGTGAACCATGGGAATCTCCTTTCCGGGTACATTGACGAGAACGGGATTCCCATGGAAAAGCCTGCGGGTGGATTTCTATGTACCGCTATAAACCCAGCCATTGATGCAACTGGCCGGATCGACGAAGAAGATAGTCTTCTCCTTTTCAGACAGCGGTTTCCTGTCCGGCAGCGGGCATGTACCCTCTTGCGGGCACTCGGGATGGCCATGCGCCGTTCCGACTGAACCGTCCGGCGGCACTTTCAGTTCGTTGAGCGTCGCCACGTCGGAGGGGGAAATGTCGTTGGACAGACTGTCCTGCCCGAGGCAGGGGACGGTACCCTGGGCATTGCTGCAGTCGTGGGTGAAGTGAAGCGGCTTGCCGTTCAACGTGAACATCTGGTTGAACAGCGGGATGTGGTCCTCATCAGGCGCTCCGTACGGCCGCTCGCAATAGAGGTGGATATTGAGGCTGAGAGTGGCAGGGCCGCCAAACTCGACCGGCGCGGCTCTGTTACCGTCTCGCGGATACAATCCTACGGTTCCGGTCACGTTGGGGTAGGTCAGGATGTAAACGCCCGGGAACGAAACCGGGTCCACCTTGAGGGAGACCGCGTCCCCACTGAAGAACGGCAGCCCTTTCTGTCGCTCGCTGTCTGTTTTCCTGACGATCCGCGCCCATTTCACCTGATCCGGCGCCGGCAGCGAGACGAAGATCTTGGCGTAGCTCTGAATTGGCTTCACGCTGTTGTTGAACACAAAGTGCTGGTCGGTCGTGAGATTGTCCACCGGCGAGAAAACCCTCCGGTTCGGGTCCGCGTCGACCCCCGGCAGCTTCAAATCGTAGTCGCCCGGACCGAGAGGGCTGCCGCCGATCCCGCCGAAGCGGACGTCGTGGCAGAGCTTGCCTTGGTCGTCCTTGGGCGTAGGTATCAGAATGGTGAGTTGCGTGCTGCCCTTCTCGCAGCAAAACGCCAGCATGCCGCCACAGATGAGATTCACCGTGAACGGCGGTTGGACGGTCGCGGTTTGCACTGGCTTGCTGCATCGGATGGCCGATGCGGCGACGCCCGCGGCGAGCGATCCCTTGAGTAAGTTACGGCGTGAGAGAGTGTGCATCGGTCGCGAATCCTTTCCTGTTAGGGTGGAGCCTAGTTGCAATACAGTCCGAAAGCTGCCCAGTAATACGGGTGCGCAAAGTCGGGGTTGCCGCGCAGGTCCGCTTGCGCGGAAGCTAATGCGTCCTCTACGGCCGCCGCGGACCGCAACCCATGGTAAAACGCCCGCATGAACGCCCCGGCGGCGCGCGATTCCACGTCCCAGCGTGCGGCGACGACTTGCGGCACTCCGGCGCGAAGGAACGCGCGTGCCATCACCGCGCCGGAGCCGCCTTCTTCGGTGCTGGCGGCCGTCGAGCAGGCGGCAAGCACGGCCAGGCGGCAGGCGCGCAGGTCCTTTTCCGAAATCTGCGAAGCCCAGAGGGCTCCACCAGAGAGCGCGAAGGCGGCATTCTCCGAAAACATGGCTACGTGTCCCGAATAATGGAAGACGTTCGCCAGCGGCAATTCCCTGCGCACGTTCGCGGCATTCGCGGCCTGGCCGGTCAGAACCGCCGCGTCCGGGAAGGCCCTCGCCGCCTCGGCCGCTTCCGGCTCGGCATCGGGCAGGGGCGGAAAATCGCGGCCCATGAGTATCGCCGCGCCTCCGAAGCCCACGGCCAGTACGCGGGTGGGCGCGGGGCCGTCATCGGGACGGGGCTTGGGGGCGGACATGGAAGGCAGGGCATAGCTGATGCGATACCGGGCGCCGAACCAATGCCCGCGCTCATCGACGAGGGCATCGAAAGGGATGTCCTCGAAAGACCGGTCGAGTGAAATCAGCAGCCGGCCGCCCGCGGGAAGCCGCCGCTCGATCGCGCCGAACAGTGCTCGATACAAGTCCGCGCCGAGCGCGCGGATACGATCGAGGGATGAGTGGGGGTCCGCGATCTCCCTCCGCAGGTCAGCCGCCATAAGCTGGAGCCGCGCGCCGGTCAATGGCAAACGGAAGAAGCGTTCGCCTGCGGCTCCTGCGGTCCACGCCGCAGGGCCGCCGGGAAGGCTGGCAAAGACGATGCGAGCGGCAGCGCGGTCAGCCCCGCCGGAGCGGAATGCGGGGCAATACTTGCCCCAGAGAGTCAACGCTTCCGATGTCCCGCCATGGCGGATCGTCAGCTCGACCAGTCCGCCGAGCGCGGCCGCGGCCTCGGAAGTCATTTCCGGCCCCCCGCTGGCACAGCACGTCAGAGTTTCCCGGAAGGCCGCTTCCGCGCCGGCCATATCGCCGCTCTGCTGGAGGAGGTCGCCCCTGAGGCGGCCGTAGCGCACCTCGACGACCGGATTATGGATGCTGCCGAGTGCGGCGCCAAGGCGTTGCAGCCTGGCGAGGCCCTCGCCGGGCTGATGCCGCAGCTCCGCAGCTTCGGCCCTTCCCAGAGAAGCGTAGGCCTGAAATAACTGTGCCGCTGGTGTCGGTTTGAGCGAAGCAAGGAGGGCGTCGGCCTGGCGAAAGGACGCCTCCGCGTCTCCTGCCCGGCCGGCGTGCAGCAGGTCCTGACCGTGGATCGAGAGCATCATTCCCTGGATCGTCGGGTCGTGACGCAGAGCTGCAATCTCGGCGGCTTCTCGCGAAAGCGTTGCCGCCGCCGAGTGAAGGCTCATGCCGCGAGCGGCCCCGGCCATCTCGAAGTAGCACTGGTATCCCTGGGCCAAGGGGTAGGATCCCTCCCAGTATGCCGCCAGGGATGCGCGAGAAATCCGCAGCACATCCGTGTATGAGCCGATGTACCGGAACAGTGCGGCGCGCCAGGCAGCCAGCTCTAGCAGCGTCGCTGTGTAGCGGCCGCGGGCTGCCGTTGTTTCCGCCTCGGCTGTGGCCGCCTCGGCTTCCGTGAGCCGCCGCTGCATCTCGTCACACTCTGCCACCGTCAGGTTGAGCTGCGCCGCGAGCCAGATGTAGCCGCGCTCGCCAGCGCGCGCCGCCGCCGGGCGGGCCAGCGCCTCGCATGGTTCCGGATGCGAGCCGCGCTCTAGCGCGTGAGCCTGCTGGTATTGCGCCAGCGCCACTCCGGCGGCGCTTCCGCGGCCTGCGAGGAGGCGCTCCGCCTGGCGGGCCAGGTCTCGCGCGTCGTCGGGCTGGCCATGCGCGGCCGCGTCGTCCGCGCGCAGGAGCAGATCGAGGGCCGGCGCCAGGCCTCCGCGGCGTGCATCGGTGGCAAGGTCGCGCGGCCACAGGTCGCCGTGGGCGCTTGCCGCGGCCGCAGTCAGCTCCGCGATTCGCGCGGAGTCGTTTTGCTTCAGGGCGGCAAGGAACGTCGCAGGGCGCAGGTCGGCGCCGGTATCGTCGCTCGATGCGCGCTGCTTTCCGATCAGTTGTTCCAGCCGGCGAAGGTGGTCGCGGGCTTCCTCCGCCCAGCCGCCCTTGGGCTCCAGCTCGAGGAATTCGCGCCAATCGTCGGCGGCTTCATGCGGCGCGGGCAGCGCCTCGCGCGCCAGCGCGCGATTGAAGCGGTAGACCGGGTTGCGCGGATCGAGCTGGATCGCCTGCGTGAGCAGCTCGGTGGCGGTGGCGATATCGGCGGCGCGCGGCTCGGTCGTGCCGCGCTCCAGATAGGCGATGGCGAGATCGCCGAGCACTTCCGCGGAGTTGCCGGCGAGCTCCTGGGCATGGCGCAGCTCCGCGATTGCCTGCGCGTAATCTCCCTGCAACAGATCTGCCCGGGCGATGGCGCGCAGCCAGCCCGGATCGTCCGGGTGCGCGCGGAGCTCTCGCGTGGCGCGCGCTTCGGCTTCGAGCAGTTCGGGCGGGCGCGCTGGGGTGCCTCCACGCGTCACCCGGAGGGGTCCGTACGCCGCGCCGCTGAAGCGGGCGGGGAAGGGGCGCTCCTCGGAATACGTCCGGGCGAGCGAGGCCAGGACCGGCGCGGCGGAGCGCTGCCGAACGGCCCACCACCCGGTTCCGCCCAGTGCGGCCAGCACGAGGGCGGCGGCCAGAGGAAGCCAGGCGCGCTGGATGGGCCGCTGCCGCGCCACTGCGGGCCTCACCCCGGCGGGGACCGAGCCGGCTCGCGCCAGCCGCGCCGCCATTTGCTCCCGCCATTCCGCCGGGGGCACCTCGGGCGCCGATGCCGCGTCTTCGGCCCGCAAGTCCGCCACGAGCGCGCCGCAGGCTTCGCAGTCCGCGGCGTGCAGAATCAATTCCATGGCGCGCACCTCGGACAGTTGGCCCGCCTGCCAGCGGGCCCATTCTTCGAGGGGCGGACAGGCGTCGCGGCGCGGCGGCGGCCCGGCGGCGGCGCGGCCCGCGGCCTTGCGCGCCAGGATCTCCTGCCAGTTCGTGCCGGGGTTCGGGCTCATTGGCTACCTGCCTCACTATGACGCCCGGAGCGCGCCGTTCCCTGCGCCGCGAGCTCCTCGTGGATGCGCACCGTCAGCCGATGAATGACGGCCTCCACTCCTTTGATCGACAGGCCGACTCCGGGCATGGCGGCGATTTCCTTCGCGGTCATGCCCTCCCGGTAGTGCAGGCGGAAGATGGCGCGGTCGCGCGCACCATTTTCGAGCTGCGTTTGCCGGTCGAGGATGTCATCGAGCTGCCTCAGGACGACGCGCTCTTCCATATTCGGAGGGGCGGCTGCCCGCGCCTCGTGCCAGTCGGACATCGGCTCGGTGGATGCGCCGCCGCGGCGGTGTGCCGCCCGCGCGCGGAAGTAATCGTGGGCGGCGTTGACCGCTACGACCTTGAGATAGGCGGGCACGGCATCGGCTGTCATATCATGGGCGGACTGCAGGGCGCGAGCGCCATGGGCGCATAGCTTCAGGTAAATCTCCTGGATGAGGTCGTCGCGCTCGCCCAACGCGCCCTGGCCCCATCGCCGGGCTACGGTGGAGGCCGCGGCGCGGATCAGAGGATGATAGCGGCTGATGAATTCCGACCAGGCGGCGGCATTATCCGGCTTAGCGCACTCCAGGATCAGCTCCCGTGCATCTAATTCCGCCCAGTTCACAGATCAGGAGAGTGTAGCATAACGGCCTGTCTGCGCACCTTGGTGTGGTGGCACACAGAGACTTCCGGGCGACCCTGCCCGATTGCGCCGCGCGCGGCTCCTCCGAGGCAGCCTGTCGGCTGCGCCGCGCGCGGTCGCCCTCCGTTCTGGCGGTAGACGAACTGCGACCGCCTGTCTGTCCTCCTGGCGGCAAATTCCCGCTGACAACATGGAGAACGGAGAATCGAGACGAATTCCTGCGCGGCCCGGCCGCAAGCTACACTGGAACTTCCGCCATGAAACTCCAGAGCCACACGATCACTCAGGGGCGCGACCGCGCGCCCGCCCGCGCCATGCTGAAGGGCATCGGCTTCACCGATGAGGACTTGCGCAAGCCGATTATCGGCGTTGCCAACACGTGGATTGAAACCATGCCGTGCAATTACAACCTGCGGGCCCTGGCAGTGAAGGTCAAGGAAGGGATTCGCGCGGCGGGCGGCACGCCGATGGAGTTCAATACCGTCGCCATCTCGGACGGCGTGACGATGGGGACGGAGGGGATGAAGACTTCGCTGGTCAGCCGCGAGGTCATCGCGGATTCGATCGAACTGGTGGCGCGCGGCCACATGTTCGACGGGCTGGTGTGCCTGGTGGCCTGCGACAAGACGATTCCGGGCGCGGCGATGGCGCTGCTGCGGCTGAATATCCCCGGCGTAATCCTGTACGGCGGGACGATCCTGCCGGGCCATCATAACGGCCGCGATATCACGATCCAGACGGTCTTCGAGGCGGTGGGCGCCAATGCCCGCGGGCTGATGAGCGACGCCGAGCTGCTGGCGATCGAGGACCACGCCTGCCCCGGCGCGGGCGCCTGCGGCGGGCAGTTTACGGCGAACACCATGGCGACGGTGATGGAGCTGATCGGCCTGGCGCCGATGGGCACGGCGGCGGTGCCGCAGGTGGATGCGCGTAAGGACGGCGTGGCATTCCGGTGCGGACAGGTCGTGATGGATGCGGTGCGCGCCGACCGGCGGCCGCGCGACATCTGCACGCGCAAGGCCTTCGACAACGCCATTGCGGGCGTCGCAGGTACGGCCGGGTCGACCAATGCCGTGCTGCATCTGCTGGCGATGGCGCGCGAGGCGGAGGTTCCGCTCACGATCGACGATTTCGAGGGCATTTCCGCGCGCACGCCGGTGTTTGTGGATATCGTGCCGGGCGGGAAGTATATGGCGGCGGATATCGATAAGGCCGGCGGCATCCCGGTGATCGCGAACCGGCTGCTGGAGGGCGGATTTGTGGACGGCTCGGCCATGACCGTGACCGGCCGCACGTTCGCGGACGAAGCCGCCGGGGCGTGCGAAACGCCGGCGCAGCCGGTGATCCTGCCGTTAAATAAAGCGCTGAAGCCGCGCGGCGGCATCGCAATCCTGCGGGGGAGTCTGGCGCCGGAAGGCTGCGTGATCAAGCTCGCCGGGCACGATAAGAAGGTGCATCGCGGGCCGGCGCGGGTCTTCGAGCGCGAAGAGGACGCCATGCACGCGGTGACGGAGGGAAAAATTCAACCGGGCGATGTGGTGATTATCCGCTATGAAGGCCCGCGCGGCGGTCCGGGCATGCGCGAGATGCTGGGGGTCACGGGAGCGATCGTGGGCGCGGGTCTTTCCGACAGCGTGGCGCTGGTCACGGACGGCCGGTTCAGCGGCGCGACCCACGGCTTCATGATCGCGCACGTCGCGCCGGAGGCGTTCAACGGCGGTCCGATCGCGGTGGTGCAGGAGGGCGATCCGATTACAGTGGATGCGAACCGGGGCGTGCTCGATATCGAGATTCCCGAGGCGGAGTTGAAGGCGCGGCTGGCTGCATGGCAACCGCGGGAGCCGCGGTACAAGACCGGCGTAATGGCGAAATATTGCAAGTTGGTGGCGAGCGCGTCGGAAGGAGCGGTGACGCGGTAGGCTGGGGACACTACGGCCTTACACGACGGGGGGGACACTACGGGTGCGGGACGGGGCGGCACGCGTGCTGCGCGCCGGGAAACGGGTGCTTCGAACCGGCCGGAGGCCGGGGTGTTCACGGGGCCGAGGTGGTAAGGAGATCTCCTTGTCTCCCCCGCCGGCAAGCGGACGGGGAAGAACTTTCGGCAGGCACTGGCGAACGTTGCACGACGTTGGGTCCGAACTTAAATTGCCCTGGCCATGTTGGGCATCGGACGTCGCTCCGGAACGGGCTACCTCTCGCCTGGCGGGCAGCTCCTTTTCGATTTCGAGAGTAGCACGCGGAAGTTGGGGCAACCGGCGTTGGGTGCTTGTAACCGGCTGAAAAGAAACGAAAGAAAAATTTCATTTGCCTGGGACGGGGGTGCCGGCGGCGCGGCCGGGAAACGCCGGGCGCGGTAGAGTAGTCCTTAAGGTTATGCGGAAGTTCTTGGTGGCTCTTACGGCGCTGGGGATCGCCTGGGGCGCTAACCTCAAGCTGTACATGACGGACGGGTCCTACCAGCTTGTCCGGGAATATAAGGTCCAGGGGGACCGGGTCCGGTTCTATAGCATCGAGCGCAGCGACTGGGAGGAGATTCCCAAATCGCTGGTCGATTGGAAGCGCACGGAGACGGAATCGGCGGCGCGCCAGGCGGAAATCGAAAAAGAAACGAAGATCCTCTCGGAGGAGGACAAGGCCGAGCGGGAGCTGCAGAAGGAAGTGATGCGCATCCCGCAGGATCCGGGGGTGTACTGGCTGGACGGGCCGGAGTTGCACATTTTGAAGGCGGCCGACCAGGTCGTCCATACCAATAAGGGCCGCGAGTGGCTGAAGGTGCTGGCTCCCATGCCGGTGGTGAGCGGCAAGGGGACGCTCGAGATTCAGAATCCGCATTCGGTCAATATCATTACGAATCCGGAGCAGGAGTTCTATATTCAGCTTTCGGCCACCGAGCAGTTCGGAATTGCCAAGCTGACGCCGAAGAACCAGTTCCGGGTGGTCGAGGATCTGACGTTTATGCCGGTGACCAAGGAAACGGTGGAGCAGCCGTATCTGGTCGATATTCTCCAGAAGCAGATGACGGACAACGGCCTGTACAAGATCTGGCCAAAGGAGCCGCTCCCGCCGGGCGAGTATGCGGTGATCGAGTACACCTCCGGGAAGATGAACATGCAGGTGTGGGATTTTGCAGTGAAGCCGGCATCGAAAAAATAGGACAGAACGACAGGGTTGGAGGGCCGGGCCGCCGATACCGAGCCTGACAGTTGCATCCGCGACCACACTTCGGTTACCATGAGAGAGTTTCGCGAGAGCAACGCTGCCGCTGTGCTACCACTCGTCTGAATGGCGGGTCCGGCCGGCGGTGAGGCCCCGCTGATCTTCCGGTACCGCCGGTTCTGACATGGGCCTGTCTGAAGCATAATCCTCGCAGTTTGCGACCAGGAGTATTACCGGGGCAGGATTTTGGCGTCCCGGTTCGGGTTGCGCCACTGGTTTTGATCTGAGCCGCTACCGGCCGTGAGTTCGGCGGCGGGGCGGCGGGTTCGTTTAAGAAGAGAGCCGCGACCGAACGGAGTCCGGGAGGACGGCCGTAGGGAGCGGCGGGTTTTGTCACGAGAGGAAATTCGTGCCGACGTTTAACCAACTTGTGCGAAGAGGGCGGAAGCCGCCACGCTGGAAGACCTCGAGCCCGGCGCTCGATAGCTGCCCGCAGAAGCGTGGTGTGTGTACGCGCGTATATACGTCCACCCCGAAGAAGCCGAATTCGGCGCTGCGGAAAGTAGCGCGCGTGCGGCTGACCAACGGAATCGAAGTGACCACGTACATTCCGGGGGTCGGGCACAACCTGCAGGAGCACTCGATCGTGCTGATCCGCGGGGGCCGTGTGAAGGATCTGCCGGGCGTGCGCTATCACGTGATCCGCGGCGCTCTCGATACGGCCGGCGTCGCCAACCGGCGTCAGGGGCGGTCGAAGTACGGGGCGAAGAGGCCGAAGTCGTAAGGTAGCCTATGCCGAGAAGAAGAAGAGCCGTAGTTCGCGAAGTTTTGCCGGATCCGGTGTACAACTCCACGCTGGTCGAGAAATTCGTCAACTCGATGATGTGGGAGGGCAAGAAGAACACCGCGCAGGGGATTTTCTACGAGGCGATGGAGAAGCTGCGGCAGCGGACCGATGACGATCCGCTGAAGGCCTTCAAGAAGGCCGTGGAGAATGCCAAGCCGCTGCTCGAGGTGAAGACGCGGCGCGTCGGCGGCGCCAACTACCAGGTGCCGATCGAGGTTCCGCAGAACCGCCGGACGTCGCTGGCGATGCGGTGGATCATCACCAACGCGCGCGCCCGTCCGGAGAAGGGCATGGCGGAGAAGCTGGCCAACGAGTTGAACGATGCCGCGAATCTGCGCGGCGGCGCGATCAAGAAGAGGGACGACGTCCACCGCATGGCGGAAGCGAACCGGGCTTTCGCGCATTACCGGTGGTAACGGATTTTTAACCGCCGAGACGCAGAGACGCCGAGGGATCTTTTGAGGTTTTTCTCGGCGCCTCGGCGGTGAATAAGGGTTTGTAACGATTTTTATGCCACGGAATATCCCGCTCGAACGAATGCGAAACATCGGCATCGCCGCTCATATCGATGCCGGTAAGACGACTACGACCGAGCGGATTTTGTATTACACGGGCCGCACCCATAAGCTCGGCGAGGTTCATGAGGGCACCGCCACCATGGACTGGATGGAGCAGGAGCAGGAGCGCGGCATCACGATCACGTCCGCCGCGACGACCTGCGAGTGGCGCGACACGCAGATCAATATTATCGACACGCCGGGCCACGTGGATTTCACGGCCGAAGTGGAGCGCAGCCTCCGCGTGCTGGACGGCGCGGTGGCGGTTTTCGACGCCGTAGCCGGCGTGCAGCCGCAATCGGAGACGGTGTGGCGGCAGGCGGATAAGTACAATGTGCCGCGCATTTGCTTCATCAACAAGATGGACCGCGTGGGCGCGGACTTCTACCACTCGGTCGATACCATCGTCGAGCGGCTGAAATGCCGCCCGGTGCCGATCCAGCTTCCGATCGGCGCCGAGGACCAGTTCAAGGGTGTGGTGGACCTGGTCGAGATGAAGGCCGTGATCTGGCGCGATGAGACGCTGGGCGCCAAGTTCGACGTGACGGAGATTCCCGCGGACCTGGCCGAGAAGGCCAAGGAATACCGGGAGAAGATGATCGAGGCGATCTCGGAATTCGACGACCAGCTCTTCGAGAAGTTCATCGAAGGCCACGGCGTTTCGAACGAGGAGATTCGCGCGGGCATCCGCAAGGCGACCATCGGGCTGAAGATCTTCCCGGTCATCTGCGGCACGGCATTCAAGAACAAGGGCGTGCAGACGATGCTGGACGCGATCGTCGACTACCTGCCTTCGCCGGTCGACATTCCGCCGGTGGAGGGAACGGACATCGATAATCCCGAGAAAGTGCTGACGCGCAAGGCGTCGGATTCCGAGCCGTTTTCGGCACTGGTCTTCAAGATCATGACGGATCCGTACGTCGGGCAACTCGCGTTCTTCCGGGTTTATTCGGGCTCGCTGAAATCGGGCGATTCGGTTTACAACGTAGCCAAGGGCCGCAAGGAGCGCATCGGGCGGCTGCTGCGGATGCACGCCAACAAGCGCGAGGAGATCCAGGAGATTCTGGCGGGCGATATCTGCGCCGCGGTGGGGCTGAAGACGGTTGCGACGGGCGACACGATCTGCGACGACCAGCACCCGATCGTTCTCGAATCGATCGAGTTCCCGACCCCGGTGATCCAGCTCGCGGTCGAACCGAAGACCAAGGCGGACCAGGAGAAGATGGGCATGGCGATTCAGAAGCTGGCCCAGGAAGATCCGACGTTCCGCGTGAACACCGATCCCGAAACCGGACAGACGATTCTCTCCGGCATGGGCGAGCTGCACCTGGAAATCATTGTCGACCGCATGATGCGGGAATTCGGCGTGGGCGCCAATGTCGGCAAGCCGCAGGTGGCGTACCGCGAGACGATCCGTAAGAACGCGGAAGCCGAGGGCCGGCATGTGCGGCAATCGGGCGGCCGCGGCCAGTACGGGCACGTCAAAATTCGCGTGGAGCCGCTGCCGCCGGGCCAGGGCTTCGAGTTCGTCAACGAAGTCTACGGCGGCACGGTGCCGAAGGAGTTCATCGGGCCGACCGAGGTCGGCATCCGGGAGGCCCTCGAAGGCGGCATCCTGGCGGGCTATCCGATGTCGGATCTCAAGGTAACGCTCTACGACGGCAGCTACCACGAAGTCGATTCGTCGGAAATGGCGTTCAAGATTGCCGGTTCGCTCGCGATCAAGGAAGCGGCGAAGAAGGCGAAGCCGGTGCTGCTCGAACCGATCATGTCGGTCGAGGTGGTGGTGCCGGAGCAGTACATGGGCGACGTCATCGGCGACCTGAACTCGCGGCGCGGCCGGATCGAGGGCATGCAGCTCCGCGGCACGACCCAGATCATCAAGGCGATGGTGCCGCTTTCGGAAATGTTCGGGTACGCGACCGAGCTCCGTTCGCGGACGCAGGGGCGCGGCAGCTTCACGATGCATTTCGGCAAGTACGAGGAAGTTCCGGGCGGTCTCGCGGAAGAGATCGTCAGCAAAGTCCAGGGAAAGATCACAAAGTAGGAGATCAGTTCTTGACGCAGAGGCGCGGAGACACAGAGTCCAGAGATATGACGTTCTCCGCGTCTCTGTGTCTCTGCGTCAAAGAGAGGTCTTAATATGGCGAAAGAAAAGTTTGACCGCAGCAAGCCGCACGTCAATATCGGGACGATCGGGCATATCGATCACGGCAAGACCACCCTCACGGCGGCCATCACGAAGGTGCTGGCCAAGCACAACCCGAAGGTGAAGTTCCGCAGCTTCGATTCGATCGACAACGCT
>DATGMB010000205.1:0-12299 GCA_035293845.1 Bryobacteraceae bacterium | reverse complement strand
GTCGCGGACGCCGTAGCCGCGCTCGAAGACGGTGCGGCCGTTTTGACGGATCAGGACGGCGAGGCCGGGGGTCTGGGCATCCGCGAGCGGTTGGAAGAGCCGGTCGAAGGATGCGGGCTGCGCGGCGGCCAGAGCGGCGGCGGCGATGAGGAGCAGCGGGCGGCGGAGCATCGGCACCCATTATCGCGCGCGGTTGACACTGCGCGTCGTTAGTACTAATTTATTCGTAATGCGGCCCTGGGTTCTGTTATTCGCATGCGCGGCGATGGCGCAGACCTTCGATGTCGCGTCGGTGAAGCCGGGCGGGCCGGTGCGGCCGGATGGGCTGCTCGATATCAACCTGGGACGGGCGGAGCACGGCGTGGTGACGCTGACGAACACCACGTTCAGCGAGTGCATCCGGTATGCGTACGGGCTGACGAACGAGGCGCAGATCGCGGGGCCCGACTGGATTCGCGATCGCGGCGCCCGGTTCACCATCGTCGCCAAGGCGCCGCCGGAGACGCCAGTGGAGCAACTGCGGCTGATGATGCAGAAACTACTGGCGGAGCGGTTCCACCTGGAGCTGCACCGAGAGCCGCGCAAAATCGCGCATTACGAGCTGACGGTCGCGAAGGGTGGTCCGCGCCTTGCGGAATGGAAGCCGGAGACGCCGCCGGGGCGCGTATATTACGGCGTCGGCAGGCTGGCGTACCGCCACATTACGATGGAGGGCTTCGTGGTGCTGCTCTCGCGTCAGATCAAGCAGCCGGTCTTCGACCGGACGGGCCTGACGGGATTCTACGATATCGACTTCGAGTGGACACCGGACGACGCGCCGCCCGACCCGAACGCTACGCCGAAGCCCGATCTCTTCACGGCAATCCAGCGGCAGCTCGGGCTCAGGCTGGAGGCCTCGAAGGAGCCGCTGGAAGTGCTGGTGGTGGACCGGGCAGAGAAGGTACCGGTGGAGAATTAAAGGTCCACCGCCACGACTTCGTGATCGACGATCCGCGGCACAGTCACGGCGATCGCGCCCGCCGTTTCACGCGGTTGCACCGTGCCGCCCGCGACCAGCAACTGTACGCGTCTTGGGCGCGCGCCCTCGGGCAACCGCAGCGTAACCTGGTGCGGCCCCACCGGGACGAATTCGCGGATCGGCCCTTTCATCATCATGGGATTCGTGAGGTTTACGAGATGAACCGTGAGCGATGCCTCCTGCCGCCAGACAGCCACGTCGAGGACGCCGGGGCCGGTGATCCCGACCGGCCGAGGCTCATTCGCCGCCCAATCGACCGCGTTGCGCAGCAGCTTCCAATGATCGACGGCGAGGACTTCCCAGAAGGTGCGGTCGATGTCCCAGGGGAAGTACACGACGCGGCCGCGGCCGTGTTCCCGCGCGTAGAGCTCCGGCTGATCGGTTTTGGCCACACGCGGGAAGACTTCTTCCATGGGGAGGTCCGGGTAGGACGGGATGAGCGTGACGGGCGGATTCGGGTAGGGTGCGCTCGGGCGGGTGTGGACGCGCGAGACGCCGTTGATGATGCGCGGCGCGTCTTCGAGGCCGGCAAGCAGCGGATGCGGGCCTTGGAGGCGCAGATACGAGTTCTGCATCCGGGCATCGATGCCGCCGTCGAATGACGCGCCGAAGAGGTCCGCGAGGCCGAAATCGGAGCGGCGCGCGCCGCGCTCGTTGTAGAGGGAAGTCTCGTACGTCGCGACGAGGCTGCCGCCGCCGCGGACAAAATCGCGGAGCTGCGCGCATTGGGCATCGGAAAGGGCGGCGATGTTCGGGAGGATGAGAACCTTGAAGCGGCCGGTGTGCGCCTGGTCGAACAGGCCGTCATGCACCATGTCGAAGGGAATACGGGCCTCGACGAGCGCCTGGTAGAAGCCCAAGGCGTGGTCCTCGACCTTGCGGCGCGCATCGCTTCCGCCGTACCAGCAGGCGGTCTGCTGGGAGTAGACGAGCGCCACGCGGGCGAGGGACTCGGTGTTGCGGAGGTAGCGCTCGTTGCGGGCGTGCCAGGTGTAGAGCTGCTCGACCGGGGCGAGCCAGCGGCGGTCCCGCAGGGTGCCGCTGAATTTGGTGAACCAGGGACGGAGGCCGTGGGCGATGCCGTCGATCGCCCATAGGCGGATTTCTGCGGCGTTTTGCACGGAATCCTTCCAGCGATAGGGCTCCTCGATGCCGACGCTGAAGATGCCGCCGACGGGCTTCGAGCCCATGGTAGAACGAAATTCCTTGGCGTTTTTGCCGTTGCCCCAGAGGGGCGCGAGGCCGCTGCGCGCCTGGCGGTCGGCGAAGAGGATGGAGGAGTACTCGCCCAGTGTCTTCATGTCGAGATCGGAGAGCGCGCCGCCGCCGGCATTGGGGATGAAGCGGGCGGCGGGGCGGATCTTGCGAATTTCGGAGTCCCAGAGGCGGCACAGGTCGAAGAGGCGGCGCTCGCGCCATTCGATGTAGGCGCGGCGGGCGGGGTCGTGGGGATCGGCCGTGCGGGGCAGGTCGAGGCCGCTGGCCGCGCGGAAGTTGGCGCGGCAGTGCTCGCAATAACACATCCCGGAGCCCGCCCAGCGGTTGCTGAAAATGCCGTCGACGGGGTAGAGCGAGACGATCTCTTTCGTGACCTCGGTCATGAATTCGAAGTTGTAGGGGCCCAGCGCGCAGGTGACCCAAAGCTCCGGCATGGCCCAATGGCGGCGGGGTTTGCCGTCCGCTTCGACCGCGATCCAATCGGGATGCGCGTCGTAAACATCCTGGTGCGCGGCGTGGGGGTCGGTGCGCGCGATCACGGTCATGCCGAGCTTACGGCAGCCGGCGACGAGATCGCCGAAGGGATCCCGGCCGCCGAGCCACTGGCTACGGTAGTGGAGCGGGATTTTGGTGGGGTAATAGGCGACGCAGCCGCCGGCGCTGAGGCAGGCGGCGTCCGAGTGGGTGCGGCGGAAATAGTCGAGCCAGAACGCAGGGTCGAACTGGCCGGGGTCGTCCTCGGTGAGCGTGAGTTGGGCCCAGCGCATGGGGCGGTCGAAGGGCGAATTCTCCGGCGCGGCAGGCGAGGGCAGGTCCGCGGCGGCGGCGAGGGCGGATGCGGCAAGGAACGTGCGGCGGGTCGGCATTTTCTTGTTGTAGCACCGCCTAACCCAAATGCCCCGGCTTCGTCTAACCGCTCATGTGGCGATCCCACATGGAAGGGCCGGCATGGGAGAGAGACTGGAACTCCTGCAGGGAACACTGGACCTGATGGTCCTGCAAACGCTGGCGGGCATGGGCCCGCTGCACGGGTATGGCATCGCGCGCCGCATCGAGCAGGTCAGCGGTGAAGCGGTCCTGCTCAACCAGGGGACGATCTACGCTTCGCTGGTCCGGCTGCAGCAGCGGGGCTGGATCTCGGCGGAATGGGGCGTTTCGGATAACGGCCGCCGGGCCAAGTTCTACGCCATCACGCGATCCGGGCGGGTGCAGCTGGCCCGCGATACCGACTATTGGCGCAGGCTCTCCGACGTGATGGGCCGAATGCTGGCGGTGGCGCCGCTCGCGGTGGAACGGGAGGGAAAGAAATGAGAATCGATTCGCTCCGCCGGGCGTGGAATCGCGTCCTGGCTGTCTTTCGCCGCGCGCCCCTGGACGCCGATCTCGATGACGAGATCGCCTTCCATATTGAAACCGCCATCAAGGAGAATGTTCGGCGCGGCATGGCGCCGGAAGAAGCGGAGCGGCAGGCGCTGGTCCGGTTCGGAAGCGTCGCGCACGCCATGGAGGAACATCGCGAGGCGCGCGCTCTGCCGGCGCTGGACGCCCTCGCCCAAGACCTGCGCTTCACCTTGCGGACACTGCGCCGCGACCGCGCCTTTGCCGGTGTCGTCACGCTGGTGCTGGCCCTCGGGATAGGCGCCAATGTGGCGGTCTTCAGCGTCGTCAACACCATCCTGCTCCGCCGTCTTCCGTTCCATGAGCCGGAACGCCTGGTATGGATGGCGACCAACGGCGGCAAGGGAGGCCTCTCGGACCAGACCTACACGGTTGCCGCGTTCGAAGAGTTCCAGCGCCACAACCGCTCGTTTGAAGCCGTCACGGCCTACCAGACCTTCTTCAGTTCCGTTCAGTACAAGCTCGTGGGGAAGGGCGCGCCGCTGCCGGTCGCCGGCATTGAAGTGGCCGAAAACTTTTTGCCGGCACTGGGCGTCCAGCCGGCGCTGGGCCGGCTCTTCACCTCCGCGGAGTGCCACAAGGGCAGCCGGGCCGTCGCGCTGCTCAGCCACGCGTTCTGGGAGCGGCAGTTCGGCGGAGATCCCGCAATCGTCGGCAAGACCCTCACCATTGACGCCGCGCCCGCCGACATCACCGGTCCGGTCACAGTGGTCGGCGTCCTCCCCGCGTCCTTCGATTTCGGTTCGGTCTTCTCTCCGGGGATGCAGGTCGATTTCTATGTGCCCGCCTACATGGATTTCTGGCGCACCTGGGGAAATACGCTGGCCGTCGTGGGACGCCTCAAACCCGGCGTTTCGCTGGCGCAGGCGCAGTCGGAAGCGGATCTTCTCTTTCCGCAGTTGAGGGCCGCCCACCGCGAGTGGTTTTCCGATTACAAGTCCACTCTCTTCCCGTTGCAGGCTCATGTGAGCGGCAAGCTGCGGCGGTCGCTGTTCGTCCTCTGGTGCGCGGTCGGCCTGATTCTGCTGATCGTGTGCATCAACGTCTCGAACCTCCTGCTGGCGCGCGCCCTTTCGCGCGGCAAGGAGTTCGCGATGCGCGCCGCGCTCGGCGCGGGCCGCGGCCGGCTGGTCCGCCAGTCGCTGACTGAGAGCCTCGTCCTTTCTCTCGCCGGCGCAGCGCTCGGCCTTGTCTTCGCCTGGGCCATCACGTTTTTCCTGGCGCGTCAGAACCAGATGGTGTTGCCTCTGCTCTCGACCGTGCGGGTGGATGCCGCGGCGCTCGGCTGGACGGCGCTGATCGCCATCGCCGTCGCCGCGCTTTTCGGCATTGCCCCAGCGATCCGGGTCTCGGGCGGCAATCTGCAGGAGGTGCTGAAGGATGGCGGCCCCGGCATGAGCCACGGCAGGCGGCACGAGCGCGTGCGATCCGCGCTGGTCGTCGCGGAGGTGGCGCTGGCGTGCGTGCTGGTGGTCGGTGCGGGCCTTCTCCTGCGCAGTTTCGCGCGCCTGCTCGACGTGGACCTTGGTTTCCAGCCCGCGCACGTCGCGGCGATCCCGATTGAGCTCGACGACAGCGGCGACCGGCTGAAGCGCGGGCCGGTCCTCCAGGAAATCCTCGATCATATACGCGCCATTCCGGGAATCGAGGCGGCCGGCATGACGGACATGCTGCCGCTCGACCGCAACCGGAGCTGGGGCTTCGTCGCTCGCGAGAACCTGCGCGATCGGAAGCCCCACGGCGCCTTCGTTTACGTCGTGACGCCCGGTTATCTCGAAACCATGGGCATGCGCCTGGTCGCGGGACGCGACATCTCCTGGCGCGACCAGTCCGATACCGAGCCCGTGGCCGTCATCAATGAAGCGGCGGCCCGCCGCGAATGGCCGGGGCAGGATCCCGTGGGGCGGCTCGCGTACATCGCCGGACGCGTACCGTGGCGCATTATTGGCGTAATCAAGGACGTGCGGGAGAGCAGTCTCGAAGAACAGGCCAGCGTCCAGATGTACCTCCCGCTCACGCAGGCCGATCCGGAAGGCACGGAACTCGTGGTGCGCACGCGCCTGCCGATCTCCTCGATCGAGCCGGTGGTCCTCGGCGCGCTCCGCCGCCTGAATCCGGGGCAGCCGCGCACGCAATTCCGCCCCATACAGCAGATCGTGGATCACGCGGTTTCGCCGCGGCGCTTTCTCATGGTGCTGGTGACGTGTTTCGCGGTTTTCGGCCTGTTGCTCGCGTCGATCGGCATCTACGGAGTGATCTCTTATTCCGTCAGCCGGCAGTCCCAGGAGATAGGTATCCGCATGGCATTGGGCGCAACCGCGGGCCGCGTGCAGCTCGGAGTCGTCGTTCAGACGTTCCGGCTGACGGCGATTGGGATTGGCATCGGCTGCGCGGCCGCATTCGCGGTCGCGAGAGCCATCGCCCCGCTGCTGTTCGGCACCGAGCCGGCCGACCCGCTGATCTTCACCGCGATGGCCGCACTACTCGGAGCCGTGGCGCTGCTGGCCGGGCAGATCCCGGCGCGCCGGGCCGCGCTCATCGACCCGGCGGCTGTCCTGCGCGGCTAACGCGGCCGCTTCAAACGCAACCGGCGTACCGCCCATCCATCAGCAGCGGAACCGCCGTGCTTGCCGCGTATTCACCGGCGATTTCGATATCTTCGGGAAATCCACGCTCGATCAACTCCCGGCCGGAGCCGCAGCGTGCCAGGGCGCCCGGTAGATCGTGGCGGAGTCGCTCGAAGGCGGCGATCGCCGTTTCGGCTTCCGGCGAGCGCGTGCCCGGCAAATGCGCGAGCACCGCTCCGGCGCCGATGAGGTCCTCCAGGCCGAAGCGCATGGTCCGATCTTTCCAACGCTCGCCCGCGGGGATGAGGCTGATTCGCGCGCCGCGGCGGGCTGCCTCCCGCGCCACCGCTTCGCAGTTTCGCAAACAGGCTGTCATCGTGACCTTCGCCGCGGCGGCGAAACTCAGCTCGCTACCGTTGGGCGAGGGCAGGACCAGCGACGCTCCGCGCGGGAGTTGCCGCAAGGAACCGGGGGCGAGCGAGAATCTCCCGGAGCGCTTCTCTGCCAGCAGCGCGCCGTTCTTTTCCGCGAATGCCCGTGCCGAATCGTCCTCCCAGGCATACGGGAATACGGCCGCGCCTCGCGAAACCGCGATGTCCACCGCCGTCGAAAAGGAAAGCACGTCGACGATGATCACGACGTCGCTCGCGGGCGTCAGATGCCGCAAGCCATGGATTCCCCACTCGCAGCGCAGGTCGAATTCTGACTGGTCGAATGTCACGGCACATCAGAAGCGCCACCGCGCACCGATCTGCCCGGTCCGCGCGCTGCCGGCGGGCGGGAACACGGCGGTGCTGGTGATCTTGGCGGCGTTGGCGTTGTTGACGGTGGTCTGGCTCTGCGCGGGACTGCCGCCGCCGGTGGGCTCGCCGTAGTTGACGTGGTTCAGCACGTTATTGAAGCTGGCGATCAGTTCGAGCGCGCCGTACCGCTCGAAGCGGAGCGTGCGCTGCAATCCGGCGTTGAACAGAATATAGCCGGGGCCTTCGATGATGCCGCGGCCGGCATTCCCCCATTGCCCCGCGGCGGGAGTGGTGAAGACGCTTGGGTCGAACCATTGGTTCAGCGTGCGGGGATAGGTGATGGGACCGGTGATGTTGGGGCGGAGCACGGTCTGGTTCGTGTTGGTGGGGTCGGGGCCGCTGATCACCGGGGTGTACCAGTTACCGGTGGAAAGATTCAGCAGCACGTTCAACTGCCAGCCGCCGAGCAGCCGTCCCTTGCCGGGAAGCTGGTAGATGCCCTGGTTCAGCCACTCATGGCGCGGGACGGAGTACACGTTGCCGCGGTCGCGCGCGCGATTGTAGCTATCCTCGATGGTGGTGTTGAGCTCGAAATCGCCGGTGTCGTCGGTGTCGCTGAGCTCTTTGGCCCAGGTCCAGGTGGAGGTGAACATCAGGCCGCGGCTGAAGCGCCGCGTGACCTGCGCCTGGAGGCCGCTGTACAGCATGTTGGCGCCGTTATCCGTGTAGATGATGCTGCCGTACTGCGGCCACGGCCGCCGTGCGTTGCTGAAAGGCACCGTGGAAGCGAGCGGCTGGTTGATATCGCGGCGGTACGGAAGCTGCGTGGCCTTGGAGCCGACATAGCTGATGCGCACCCCGAGATCGCGCCGCAGTTCGTGCTCGAGCGACACGCTGTACTGCTGCGTATAGCCGTTGCGCAGGTTCGGATTCATCCCGGCGAGCGTCAGGGTCCCGGGCGCGCCGGCAGCGGCGAAGGGATTGGCGAGCGTGAACGCGGCGGCGCCGTTCGCGATCGCGTTCGTGGTGACGCTGGTCAGGGAGAACGGACCGGCGGCCTGATCAATGGCCACGTTGCCGGAGTAATGCGCGTAGTAAACGCCCCAGCCGCCGCGCACAACGGTGCGGCCGTGATTGCCGAGGTCGTAGGAAAAGCCGAAGCGCGGCGCGAAGTTGTTGGTATCGGCATTGCGCAGCGCGCGGCCGGTGCCGATCTGCGAGGCCATTTCGAGCGGGATGGTGGAGGGGAAGAGCGGCGTGATGGAGCGCGTCGCGTTGGAGCTGGGAATCACGATGTGCCCGGTGGCGAGATCGAAGTTATAAATGTTGTCGCCGAGCGTGTAAGCCGGGCCGTTGTATTCGTACCGCAGGCCGTACATCAGGGTGAGGCGCGGCGTGACTTTGAAATCGTCCTGCGCGTAAAAGTTCCAGTCGCGGAAGCGGATGTAATCGGCGGGGTAGGGTTCCATGCGGGTGACGGTCGCGGGCAGACCGAGCAGGAAATCGGCGTAAGCATTGCCCGTCCACTTGCCCGTGAAGTTGTAGGCGCCGAGGATGGGGTTGCCCGACGTATTCGGCTGAAAGCGATTGTCGAACCAGCTCAACTCCTCCACACCGAATTTCGCGGTGTGGCGGCCGTGGATCCAGCTCAGGTTGTCGGCGAATTGGGCGTGGCCGTCGTTGACGGGGTTCAGGAGGTTGATCGTGTTGCCGCTAAAGCCGGAGATGGTGAAGTACGGCTGGCTGGCCGTCGGGCCGCGCGGCGGCAGCCCCTGGATGCCGATCTGGCTCAGCATGGCGCTGCCGTCGAACTGGCCGCTCGATGCCGAAACCAGAATCACGACGCCGGCGCGGAATTCGTTGAGCAGGTTGGGGCGGATCGCGTAGACGTCGCCGAGCGTCCAGAAGTTGACCCGGCGGAGATTATCGGAGGTGCCGACGGTCGTCGGGGGCAGGGGAGACCGCTCGCCGGGATAGTGGTAATCGTCCTTGCGGTTTTCGTACCGCAGGAATGCGGAGTGGCGCCCGGTGAAGTTGTGGTCGAGCTTGATCTCCTCGGTGCGGTGCGTTTCGGGGCCGTCGAAAGCGGCGCGGTAATTGGCGGCCGTGAGGGCCGGGGGGCCGTAGTTGGGGAGCGGGAACAGGAGTTGCTGCGCCTGGATCGCCTGCGGGCTGAGCAGCGCCGAAGGGATGACATTGCCGGTGAAATTGGCGCCGGTGAACGGGTTCTTAATCGCCGCGAGCGCGCTGAAATCGCCGCCGCGCATCGCCACCGTGGGGACGTTGGGAGCGAACGAGAAGGCCGCCACGCCGCGCATGCCGTCGAAATCGGCGAAGAAGAAAGTCTTGTCCTTGCGGATGGGGCCGCCGAACGTGCCGCCGTAGTTGTGCAGGTTCTGGAACGGCTTCGTGGTGTTGAAGGTGTTGCGCGCGTCGGTGGCGCTGTTGCGCATGTACCAGAACGCCTCGCCGTGATATTCGTCGGTGCCGGATTTGGTGGCGCTGGTGATGGTGCCCATGCCGCCGAATTCGGCGCGCGTGGTGAGGACCTCGGCGGTGAACTCCTGCACGGCTTCGACGGAGGGCTGCGAAACGTTATCCGGGCTGCCGAAATTGCCGAATGTGGTCTCGATGCCGTCCACCTTCACCTTCATGCTGTTGGCGCCGGCGCCGGGGGTGAGCCACTTGGCTCCGTTGCCGACCTGCACCACGCCGGGAACCGTGAGCGGCATGATGCCGGAGATCAGGCCGGAATCGCCGGAGTTCTTGGAGACGCTGCGGAGATTGGTGGGGAGTTCGACGATCTCGCGGGACTGGAGGTCGGCGGAGACGGCGGGAGATTCAGTTTGGATGGCTTCGGCCGAGACGTTCAGCTCCACGGCGTCGCCTGTCAGTTCGAACCGGATGTCCACACGAACGGTGCGGAAGGCATCCAGGGTAAAGGGCTGCACTCCGAAAGTGCGGAAGCCTTTGGCTTCGGCGGTGAGCTTGTAGGTTCCGGGCGGGATATCCGGTAATGTGTAGGCGCCCGCTCCGTTGGTAACGGTGGTGTGCTTCACCCCGGTTTCCTGAGCCGTGAGCGTAATGGTTGCGTTGGGAACGACGGCCCCGGATGGATCGGTGGCGATACCCGTCACGGTGCCGAGCGGGGTCTGCGCGTGCAGAAAGAGTACGGAGACAAATAGGACAAGCGGGGCCAGTCGCATAGGAGAAATGCTTATTGTGGCACACGGCACCCGGTGGCGCAGGCCCATGGCTGCGCGCGAAAAACCGCCGAAATCGGCGGTTTTCAAAAATCGGGGCTCAACAGAATCAAAGGCTTAGTATCCAAAACCGCCGAATCTCGGCGGTTTTGCCTTTGCCGAGACCGAGCTTCTTTGCGATGCCAGCTACATTGGAAGTGTGGGGAGAGGCGGAAGGGCACTCATCGCCGGATACGCGGCCGCAGTGGCGGCGCTGTTGCTATTCGGCTGGCTCGCGCGCGACGTGCTGCTGCACCAGACCATCCGCTTCGATGCCCTGGTGCGCGGTGTAGTGCACTCGTGGGCATCGCCGGCATGGACCGATTTCTTCCAGGCGATGAGTTGGATCGGCTCGGCGTGGGTTCTCCTCCCGTTTGCGATGCTCTTCGCGTGGCGCCTCTGGGCGGCGGGGCGCAGGCAGGCGGCGTGGCTCTATCTCATGTCGGCGATCGGCGCGGAGGTGCTGGACGCCATCCTGAAGCTGGCCTTCCACCGGCCGCGCCCCGAGCCATTCTTCGGGTATCCGCTGCCGCCGACGTACAGTTTTCCGAGCGGCCATTCGCTGGTATCAGCGTCAGTATTCGGCGTAGCGGCGGCGCTGGCGACGGCCGGCATGCAGTCGCGCGCCCGAATCGCGGCCGTGTGGACAGGCGCGGTGGCGCTCACGCTCGCGATCGGAATTTCCCGCATCTACCTCGGCGTGCACTACCCGAGTGACGTCGCCGCGGGATTCGCCGCCGCGGTGATCTGGGTGGCCGCCGTGCGGGCGGGGTACAGGATCTGGGCGAAGCGCAAGAATGGCCGCCCGGCCGAAACTCCTGACTCCTAGCTCCTCATTCCGGCGCCCTTCGCGCAGTAATCGAACAACAACTGCCACTCCAGCCGCTGCAACTCGTGCGCGCGGCGCTCCAGCTCCGAACCCGGCTCGCGGCGAGCGCGATCGCAGTACTCGATGAACTTCCGCGGGTTCCACGGCATCAGCCCCGGCTCGTTCGCCAGTTGCGCCAGTTCCGGATAGATGGGATGGCTGCCCACTTGCCCGAACCAGTAAGCGGAATTGCCCGCGTCCGGCTCCTGCCGGTGGACGATCGCGTGCCAGTAACTGCCTTCGCGCGTGTCGATCGCCTGCGCGGCTTCGTGGGCGTCCGTCCAGCAGCCGAAGTAGAGGTAAAGCCCGGCCCGCAGCGTTTCGGGCACCGGCGCGAGCGCGATGCGCGCGCGGGCGTCCTCGGAAACGCAGCGCGGCTCGGCGAGGGCCATGAGGCGCTCGCCGTTGCCGTCGAGGGCGAGGATGGCGGCGATCTCGGGACCGTAGGCGTCGGGATTCCAGCGCATGCTCCTTGTTTACCATGGAGGCGTGACCACCGCACTGGTGCTATCGGCCGGCGGATTGTTCGGAGCGTGGCAGGCCGGGGTGTGGAAAGCGGTGGCGGCGCGCATGCCGCCGGATATCGTGCTGGGCGCCTCGGCGGGCGCGTGGAACGCATGGGCCATCGCGGGCGGCGCGACGCCCGAGGAGTTGGCTGCGCGATGGCGCGACCCGCGCATCGGCGAGGTCCTACGGTTTGGACCGCACCGCACCGGGTTCCTGTGCGCCGAACCGCTGCACGCCATGGCCCGTGAGCTCTTCGAGGCGTACCGGCCGCGGATGCCTTTGGCATTCCCTCTTGTTGAAGTGCCGGGTCTCCGGGTGCGCCTGGTGCGCGAAACCGAAGTCACGTGGCGGCATCTGGCTGCGGCGTGCTCGATTCCATTCGGCTGTCCGCCGGTCGAGATCGAAGGGCGGCGCTACGTGGACGGCGGTCTGCGTGCGAGCCTGCCGTTGTGGGCGGCGGCGGAGATGGGTGCGGATCGGGCGCTCGCCGCGTTCTGCCTGACCAACTGGCCGTTCCGCCTGCTGCGCCGGCTCTTCCGGCCGGTTGCCGTGCCGGGTTCGCTCGCGGTGACACGCGTCATCCCGCCGCGGGACCTCGGGTCCGTGCGCGACGCGCTGGTGTGGTCGCGCGGCAACATCGAGCGCTGGATCGCCCAGGGCGAGCGCGATGCCCTCCGCGCGCTGGGTTAGAATGTAGGGGTCATGCCGCATTTCCGCATCCACCGCATGAAGGAATCT
>DATGMB010000204.1:0-31896 GCA_035293845.1 Bryobacteraceae bacterium | reverse complement strand
TACATGCCGGAGCTGGCGGCGCTCACCGCCATCCGCACCTGGACCGGTTTCCGTGCGGCCACGCCGGATAAGCTACCGCTGATCGGCCCCACAGCGGACCCGCGCCTGTACCTCGCCACCGGGCACGAGGGCCTCGGGATTACCACTTCGCTGGCCACCGGCCAACTGGTGGCGGCGCAGATTTGCGGGCGCGCGACGGCAATCCCTGCCGAACCCTATCTGCCCGGGCGCAAACAGGAGGCGCATTGACCGTCAAAGTGAACGGACGGCCCGTCGAAGTGCCCGAGGGCGCGATGGTTTCGGCTGCCGTGTCGATGGCCGGCGAGACGCGATTCCGGCGCTCCGTTTCCGGCGAGCCGCGCGGTCCGCTCTGCGGCATGGGCATCTGCTTCGAATGCCGTGTCACCGTGGACGGCCGCCCGCACGTGCGAAGCTGCCAGATGCCGTGCCGTCCGGGGATGGAGGTCCGCACGGATGACTGAGTTCGGCATGCGGATCCTGTATGGGGCAGGCCTATGCCTTGCCCGCTCGCCACGGCACTCCCTCGGCTGTCCGCCCCGGTATGCGGCGCGGACGCGCCACGGCCGGCCGCCGCGAGCCGCCGCAGCACCCGCCGCCAGGCTCCCTGGCGTGCGGCGCGGGCCGCGCTACATCCGCCGCCCACAAGTCCGGAGCTGCCCGCTTCCGTGCCGCCTGAGGATGGAGGTCCGCAGCGATGATTGAGTACGGCATCGTGATCGCGGGCGCCGGACCCGCCGGCCTGGCGGCCGCACGCGCGGCGGCAGAAAGCGGCGCTTCGGTCGGGATCGTGGACGATAATCCCACCCCGGGCGGCCAGATCTGGCGCGGCCAGGCAGAGCGGGCCGGCGGCCTGCCCCCGAGCGTCAAGCTGATCTGCGGCGCACGCATCGTAGCCGCTCCGTCGCCGGGCCGGCTCACGCTCGAAACCTTCGATTCCGCCTTCGAGCTGGGATACGGCAAGCTGATTCTCGCCACCGGAGCGCGCGAGCGATGGGTGCCGTTTCCGGGCTGGACGCTCCCGCACGTCGCCGGCGCGGGCGGTCTGCAGGCGCTGGTGAAATCCGGCATGCCGATCGCGGGCAAACGGATCGTGGTGGCCGGCAGCGGTCCGCTGCTGCTGGCGGTCGCCGATTATCTCCGCCATCGCGGCGCGCGGATTGCGCTGGTCGCAGAGCAGGCCGATGGGGCCGCGATCCGGCGCTTCGCCTTCACCCTGGCGGGGCACCCCGGCAAGATGCTCGATGCGATTCGCCTGCGAGCGGGCGTCCGCTATCTCACCGGCTGCTGGCCCGTTTCGGCGGCGCCCGGCGCCGTCACGCTTCGGCGCGGCAGCCGCACCTGGACGGAGCCCTGCGACTACCTGGCCTGCGGCTTCGGCCTCGTGCCCAACGTGGAATTGGCGGCGCTGCTCGCCGGCGGCGCGTCCGTCGATGAATTCCAGGAAACACGCGCGCCAGGCGTTTACGCCGCCGGAGAAGTCACCGGAATCGGCGGCCTGGAGCTTTCCCAGGTTGAAGGAGCGATCGCCGGTTATGCCGCCGCCGGCCAGCCCGAACGCGCCCGCCGCCTCTTTGCCCGCCGGGCTCGATATGCCCGCTTCGCCCGCACCCTCGAAGAGACCTTCAGGCTACGGGAAGAGCTGAAGGCCCTACCGGCGCCGGAAACTCTCGTCTGCCGCTGCGAAGACGTCCCGCTTGGGCGGCTGCGCCAGTTCCGCGGATGGCGCGAAGCCAAGCTGCAGACCCGCTGCGGCATGGGGCCGTGCCAGGGCCGCGTGTGCGGACCGGCTGTGGAATTCCTGCTGGGCTGGAGGGCGGAATCGGTCCGGCCGCCCGTCTTTCCTGCCCGAATCGGTACCCTATAGCTCGAAAGAGCTATTAGTCGCCGGGTAACCACGGCCGATCGCAATGGCGTCTTTCTGGTATATCCCCGTTACGACAGCGGGCGCACTCACCCCTATCACCCAACGCGCCCGCTACTCCTTCCCACTGAGTTCCGATTACTCGAAGAGGGTTGTGCTCAAATAGCGCTCGGCCAGGTCCGGAAACACGGTCACAATGGTTTTGCCCGCAAACTCCGGTTCGCCGGCGAGGCGGACCGCCGCTGCCGCAGCCGCTCCCGAGGAGATCCCCGCCAGGATGCCTTCCTCGCGGGAGAGGCGGCGCGCCATCTCGATGGCCTCTTCGTTCGAGACCAACTCGACGCGGTCCACCATCGAAAGATCCAGCGTATCCGGGATAAAGCCAGCGCCGAGGCCCTGAATCTTATGCGGGCCGGGGCGTATCGGGCGGCCCGCCAGCCGCTGCGAAATCACGGGGCTGGCAGCCGGCTCGACCGCGACCGAAAGAATCTGCCGGCCGCGCACTTTCTTGAGATAGCGCGATACGCCGCTGATCGTGCCGCCGGTGCCGACCCCGGCTACCAGCACGTCGATGGCGCCCCCGGTATCGTCCCAGATTTCGGGGCCCGTGGTGCGCACGTGAATCTCCGGATTCGCGGGATTGCGGAACTGCTGCAGCATGACGTATCGATCCGGATCGGAAGCGAGGATCTCCTCGGCCTTGGCGATCGCGCCACCCATTCCCTCGGTGCCCTCCGTAAGCACGAGATTCGCACCGAGCAACTCCAGGACCCGTCGCCGCTCCACCGACATCATCTCCGGCATGGTGAGGGTGATGGGATAGCCGCGTGCCGCGGCCACGAAGGCCAGCGCAATGCCGGTGTTGCCGCTGGTCGGCTCGATCAGCGCCTTGCCCGGTTTGAGGAGGCCGCGTTTCTCGGCGTCCCACACCATCGACGCACCGATGCGGTCCTTCACCGAAAAAGCGGGGTTGCGGCCTTCTACTTTCGCCAGGACCACGGCACGCGCGCCGTTGACCACGCGATTCAGGCGGACCAGCGGTGTGCGCCCCAGGCTATACGAGCTGTCATCGAAAACGGCCAACTCAAATCTCCCAGTTCAGCACGAACCGGTTCTGTCTCTCGGCCCAGCGCGCCACGAGCTCGGCAAAAGTCGTGCGGTCGACAATGGCGGAGACCGCGCGGTCGACATCGTCCCACATGGCGGTAAAGGGCGTGTCGGCTTTCCGCCGCTGGCGGGCGCGGCCTTGCATCGGCCCTTCCACGTAACGGAGAATGTCCCCCACCGTGATCGACTCCGCAGGACGAGCCAGCAGGTATCCGCCTTCGGCGCCGCGACGCGATTCGACGAACCCGCCCTGCTTGAGGCTGGCCAGGATCAGTTCCAGAAACTTCTGCGGAATGCGCTGCCGCCGTGCAATTTCCGCGATCTTGACCGGCTCGCCCGCCGGCTGCGACGCGAGATCGAAGATGGCTTGCAAGGCGTATTCGCCTTTGACGGAGATGTTCAAACAGAGATTGTACGACAGGGAGGGGGGTGGAGGATCATTGGGGGTGGGATTGGGGCCGGAGCATTCCTGCCGCCCGGCCCCAATCCCCGGTGTTCAGAACTGGAAACGAAGTCCGAGGGTCACGCGCCGGTTGTTGGCCGCCGATCCGCCGCCGCCACCGCCCGGCCCGCCGCCGAAGCCGGTGCTGACCGAGGTCGGCTGCAGGAAAAACGGATTGGTGATGACGCCCTGATAACCACCGGGGTTGAAGTGGTTCAGGAGATTCTCGAACTGGGCGCTCAACGTCACGTTGAAGCGGTGCTCGGTGCTGCCGCCCCCGAAGCCGCCGAAACCGCCGCGGCCGCCGCCGCCCATGCGCATACCGCCGCCGGGACCGCCGGGGCCGCCACGGCCGCCGCCCGGGCCGCCGCCGGGACCGCCGAAGCCGCCGGGCCCACCACCGGGGCCGCCGCGGTCACCCGGCTGGGCGCGGTTGCCGGCGATCGGGCCGAAGCCGAACACGCGGTAGACGCGCAGGTTCATCGAGAACAGGCCCGGCATCGTGAGATAGTTGCGGGCCACCAGGTTGCTCAGATTCGTGGCGCTCACATTGCTTGTGAACACACCGTAGGGCGAGCACACGGTATCGCCCGCGCGGACCACATTGTTACCGGTGAATCCGGCACAGGTGGTTCCGGGAGGCGCCAGACCCGCGCGCACGTTGGTCTCGGTATCGCCGAAGATATCGGTGCCGGCCAGCACATCGTACGGTGCGCCGGAGCGCAGCGTCACGAACGGAGCGAAGCGGATGTTCTGCGGGCCGATGACCGAGCCGGTCAACTGGAAGTTGTTCTTGCGGGCATAGCTCGACCGGCCGTAGTCCAGGGCGAAATCGTAGGGATCGGTCGGCGAGCCGGGCAGGTCCTTGGCCGTGTTGTAGGAGTAGTTGCCGAACAGTGACACCCGGCGGCTGAACTGCGTGTTGAAGTTCATCATGATGATGCTCATCCGCATGTAAGCGCCGGATTCGTACTGCCAGATATTGCCCGCCGAATAGCCGTACGGGAACACGCCGTTGGTGGCGCTGAGCGGCAGCAGCGGGTTGAACGTGCCGGGCAGCGGCGTGTTGACGGGCACCGTCTGCGCCAGGTGCTCGGCACGGTTGTTCGTGTAGGTGATCGCGACCGTGGTGTTGTGAGGCAGTTGCCGTTCCACGCCGATGGCGGTCTGCATGCTGTAATCGGCGCGCAGCCGTGGGTCGATCCGGTAGATCGCATTCTGGCCGGGATTCAGCGTGGAAAGCGGCGGAAGATTCGGGTAGAAGGTCGGGTTGTAAACCGTGTACTGCAACTGGTTGATGCCGTTGTTCAGCGCGGCGGCCTCGAAATCGCCGAACCCGATGCGATCGTAGAAGATGCCGAAACCGCCGCGGATGACCGTCCTCTGCCGGCCGTTCTTGGCGCTGCCCGGCGCCCAGGCAAAGCCAAGGCGCGGCGCCCAGTCGCGGTGATCGCTCACCAGCGTCTGCACCTCGTAGCGCAGGCCGAGGCTGAGCGTGAAATTCGGCTTGATCCGCCAGTCATCCTGAATGAATGGCGCGCCGTCCCACCGGACCATGCTGATGTAGGAAATGCCGCTCTGGATACTGAAGCGCGAAGGCCCGCCGCCGAGCGCCTGGATCTGTGCCTCGCTCAAACCGGCCGCGGCCAGTTGCAGGTTGCGCTCGTACTGCTGCAGGGAGGTCAGCGTGGTGGTGACCGGGTTGCCGTTCGCATCCGTGACGATCTGGTTCTGCGCGTTGAGCACGGGCGCCAGCCCGCCGAGGAAGGTGAACGAGCCATTAAACCCGTTCGGCTGATTGCTCTGGTCGCCTTCGCGGCGCACGCGCACGCCGAAACGGAAGGTGTGGCGGCCGCGCAGGATATTGGTATAGTTTTGCAGTTCGAAATGGCGGGAGAGGTCGTGCGTGTCGCCCATGCCGTTGCCGCCGGTGGCGAACGCTCCGGCAACGTTGAGGCTCGGCACCAGGTTGCCCTCCGTCATGCTGTGGTTGCGGGTGAACTGGAAGCGGGTTTCATTCACGACCTTGGGGCTCAGGATCGCGGTCTCCGTAATCATCAGGTTCTGGCCGTTGCCGCTGTTGTTGTAAGCGCGCGCATTGGGGAACGGCCCGGAGGTGAGCCCCGGCGGCAGGTAAGTTCCGCCGAATCCCAAGTTGTCGTGCGAGTTGTAGCGCTCTTCCATCCGCACCGTGAGGGTATTGTTGGTGCTCAACTGGTAGTCGACGCGCGGGGAGAAGTTGGTGAAAGCGCTGGGGGTGGTGATGGCGGTATTGACGCTGCGCTCGATCAGAGCCGTGGGGTCGAAATACACCGCGTGCGTGATCGAGTTATCGTCGATATCCCGCCGGTTGAAATCGAAGAAATAGGAGGCCTTCTTGCCGAGCGGGCCGCCCACGTTCGCGCTCCACATCCGGTTGTGGTAATCCGGCTTGTTGCTGGCCATGGGATTGCGCGAATCGAGAGCCGCGTCGGTGTCGTTAAACATGATCGCGCCGCGCAGCTTGTCCGAGCCGGGCTTGGTCAGGATCTCGATGCGGCCGAAGCCGAGGCGATCGAATTCGGCGGAGAAAGGATTCTGGTTGACGCGGATCTCGCGGATCGATTCCTTGGGTGGAAGCTGGCCGCCGCTGAAGCCGTCGATGTAGATCTGGCCGCCGCCGGGGCCGGCTGCCGGACCGGCCAGCGCCTGCAGCGCATCGGCCAGGTCGTCGGGATCATCCGGCAGCGCCTGCAGGTCTTCGCCCTTGATCACCAGCGCGGTGGCGTTGTTATCCGGCTCCACGCTCACCATGGGGCCGGCCTGCTCCTGCACCGTCACTTCCTGCTTTTCCGTGCTCACCACCAACTGGATCGGCATCTGCACGGTGGCGCCGGCGTTCACGGTGACGGGCTTATCGACCACGCCGAAACCGGGAAAGGCCACGTGGATCGTGTATTGCCCTGGCGCCAGGCCGACCATCGAGTAACTGCCATCCGCCTGGGTTTGCACGCCCTTCGAAAACCCGCCTGGTCCGTTGACCGTAATCACCGCAGCGGGAATCACAGCGCCGGAATTATCGGTCAGCACGCCTTTAATGGTGCCGGTGCCGGCCTGCGCAAAGGCCGCAGAGACTGCCAACGCGGCCGCAAAAATAAGACAGAAAATCCGTTCCAGCTTGAACATGTATCCTCTTCTTTTCTTTCTACCCGCTTCCAAGGACCGTGCAGGGGCGCCCCGGCCCGATAACTCGTTATTGGCCCTCGCCGCCGCCACCCCCGCCGCCCAGGTTCCACCCGCTCATAATGTCGCGGGTAGCGGTGGGAGCCGCGGTAAGGACGGGTTCGACTCCCGCCAGCAGCATGATGGCGGTGACCTTGCTCGGATCGCTACCCATCGTGGTGGAAACCATGATGGCGTCCTTCGGCTTCAATTCCGTGATCGGTATCGCGGGCAAACGGTCCAGCATGGCGCCGATATCGCCGCCCCGTCCGCCGCCCATCGCCCGCCCTTCGGCTCCGCCGCCGAATCCATTGCGGCCCATGCCGCCGCCCGGCCCGGCTCCACGGCCTTCCGCGCCGTTTCCAGCGCCGCCGCGCCCGCCCTGGTAACGGCGGGCCAGCATCGCCGCCATCTGTTCGGGCAGCTTTTTCATGGTGGTGTCGGCGGTAATCCTGATGAAGAGCGGCTGTGGCTTCTTGCTCTTGTCCGCAAGGTCGCGCACTTCGATCTCATTAGTGGCGGGGTTGACGGCGACAATCGTCGCAGCAATCTGGCGGAAACTGCCCGCGTAGACGACCTCGGCGGCCACCGTGCTCCCATCCGCGCTCTTGTTTCCCAGCACGTTCACCTGGTCCCCGGCCTTCACCTCGGCCAGGCTGCTCGGCTTGGCATCCGCCGGCTTGGGAGAATCGAGCGAATAGCGCTTGAATTGGGTTTTCTCGTCCGACTGCACCGTAAGAGTGCGCTGCCCTGCCTTGAGCGTGATGGTCTTAGCGGCCGGATCGACCGCCGAAACGATGCCCGTCGAGCCGCGCTTCTTCCAATCTTCCAGTTCCTTTTGTGCGATCTGATTGAGGTCGGCCTTGGTGCGTAGGACCAGCGTGGTGGCGAGCAGCGGTTTCGCATCGACGGAGCCGCGGTAGTACGCGACGATCTCATCGCCTGAGTTGATGTCGCCGACCGTTACTTTGGTCCACTGCTTGGCGTCGGTGACGCCCGGCAGGGCGTGCAGAATTTGGGTTCGTTCCGTCGTTGTGAAGGTGAGGCTCTCGCCCTTATCCGTTTTCACCACGACTTGGCCAGCCTTGGCGTCGACGGAGACGACCGTCCCGGGGACATGGCTGGAGGTCTGCGCCCAAGCCGCGCCAGTGAGCGCGGCCGCGGCTAAAAGAATGAAATGGAACGACTTCATATGTAATCCCGTTGGAGGTTCAGGCGAATATCAATGGGGCGTTGGGTGGACCGGGAAGGTTACAGGAGCGGTCACAGAGCGGATCGGAGAGGGGTCCGGTACGAGGCAGGAAACGGGGTCTACAACTTCGGAGGAGAGGAGAGGGGGCAATGGGAAAACGGGGATGCCGCGCAGCGGGTGCTACGCGGCTTCCCATAAACGTTGGGGAAACAGCTTAGCGGCTGCCTTCCTTCTTGGGGGTCTCTTCCTTCTTCTTCTTGCCGCCCTTTTTGCCCTTCTTGGGGGTTTCCTGCTTGGGCTGGTCCTGGGCGAACACGGTGGCGACCGTGGCGCTCATGAACGACACGGCAAGCATCAGCGTCATCAGTTTCTTCATTGCGCTTCTCCTTTAAGGATCCTTTTGAGATACGACGATCTTTTCGTCTGCGGCTATCATAGCGAACCGCAGATGAACTATCGCTTAAACCGTAATTAAAATCATTTCATCTGCCATTCACATCGGATCGAAAAATATTTTCGGCGGCGAAGTTCCTTTTGCAGAACCGGTTGGCAACCGATGGCGCGGACACGGGCGGCGTATTACGGTGACGGTCTGCTAGATTCGAACCGCCATGAAGAAGCGGGAAATCGCAAAGCGGATGGCGCGTTCGGCCGGACTCAGCGAAGCGGAAGCGGCCGACCGCCTCGATCGCGTGGTACGGCAGATTCTGCAGAACCTGCGGCAGGGGCGCACGGCGTCCCTGCCGGGCCTGGGCCGGTTCAAGAACGGCACAGACGGTAAGGTGGCATTCGAGCCCCTCAAGGGAGAGCGGGAATGACCGAGCCGGGGTGGGCCGAACAGGTAGCGCAGGTGGTGATGCGCGGGCTCGCGGCCGGCAGCGCCGTGGAAATCGACGGCCTCGGCGTGTTCTATCCCGATGCCCGGCACGTCTTCCGCTTCGAACCGCGCCGCCTCCCGCGGGTGTTCCTGGCGTATGTGGTCGAGGACCGGCCGCACGCCGAACGCCTCTACGAAGCGCTGGAAGCGGCCGGCTTTGCGCCCTGGATGGACACCCGGAAGCTGCTGCCGGGGCAGAACTGGCCGCGCGCGATCGAAGGGGCCATCGAAAGCGCCGACTTTTTTGTGGCTTGCTTTTCGGAGAACTCCGTCCGCAAGAAGGGCGGTTTCCAGGCGGAGATCCGGTATGCGCTCGACTGTGCGCGGGAGATTCCGCTGGACGAAATCTTCATCGTCCCGGTGCGGTTGGACGGCTGCCGCGTTCCGCGCGCCATCCAGCGCGAGTATCAGTACGTGGACCTGTTTCCCGATTGGGCGAAGGGCATGCGCCGTCTGCTCGGCATGCTGCGAAAAGAGACCGAGCGGCACCGCGCGCGGCGGTAATCCGGAACCGGCGCGGATCCCCGCGACCCCGAGCGCGTCTGGTGAATCCCTATTCAACCGCCATCAGACCGCCTGTGCGAATATCAAGTGAGCCAATGAGGGTCGACAGCCACCAGCATTTCTGGAATACCAGCCGTGGAGACTACCACGGGATAGCGGCCGCCGATGCCCTGCGGATTCTGCGCGCGGCCGAACTCCCGGCGCGCAACGGTGGTGGTCAGAACCTGGACGTTCCGGAGCGACTCGCATGATCCGCCTGGTACAGCTTCAAGGACGATACGGCCGCAGACTGGCGCTGGTTGACGAGCCCTGGCTGCGGCTCGTTGCTGAATATTCCACGGTCTACCACATCGCGCAAGCCTGCGCCGCCGCCGGCTGCCGGATCGCCGATGAGATCGGCCGGCAGCTCTCCGGCGAAAAGCTGAGCTATGACGACGTGTACGCAGGTGCATCGGAATGGCGCATCCTGCCCGCCATCGACCACCCTTCCGAACCGGCGCGCTGTCTCATCAGCGGGACCGGTCTGACCCACATCGCCAGCGCCCAGAACCGCCAGGCGATGCACGGCGCGGAGGAAGACTTGACCGACAGTATGCGCCTGTACCGCTGGGGCATCGAAGGAGGCAAGCCGGCGGCAGGCTGCATCGGCGTCGCGCCCGAATGGTTCTATAAGGGTTGCGGCACCATCTTGCGAGGCCACAACGAGCCGTTGCTCATTCCGTCGTTTGCCTGCGATGGCGGCGAAGAGGCCGAGCTCGCCGCGGTTTACTTGATCGATTTGAGCGGCGCCCCGCGGCGGATCGGATTCTGCGCCGGCAATGAGTTCTCCGACCACGAGTTCGAGAAGCGCAATTATCTCTACTTGGCGGCTTCGAAACTGCGGACCTGCTCGATCGGCCCGGAATTGATCCTCGCCGGGCGCGTCGATTCCGTTTCCGGCGAGGTCTCGATCGAGCGCAAGGGCGCGAAAATCTGGGAAAAGCGGATTCAGACCGGGGAACAGACGATGTCCCACTCCCTCGCCAATTTGGAGCACCACCACTTCAAGTTCGAAGCGCATCGCCGGCCGGGGGATGTGCATGTCCACTACCTGGGCGCGGGCGCCTTCAGCTTCGGGGATGGCGTGCGCCTGCAGGATGGCGACGTCACGAGCATTCGATTTGATGGGTTCGGCCGCGCCCTGCGCAATTGCGTCCGCAAAACCACGGAGCCGGAGACGCCGCTCCGCGTTGCAGAACTCTGAGGAAAATCTTCCGCTGCCGCGATGGCTTCGAATTCTGCTGCCTGGGTGCGGCGCCGCGGGTGCGGTATCACAAATGCTGGACCTGGTTTAAAATCAAAGAAGCTTCAACTGTCGGGGCGTAGCGCAGCCTGGTAGCGCACCTGCCTTGGGCGCAGGGGGTCGGGCGTTCAAATCGCCCCGCCCCGACCATTCCATCAATCCGTTGCAGCCATACGACCGCTTCAGGATCGTCCCCGATCTCCTGGCGCAGCTCAAGCAGGCCATCGCGGAGACTGCATAATCCCGGCCGCAGGTGCGCGGTGATCGCTCCGTTCGGCATCGATCGCCTGATCCGCCCTAAGCCGCCCCACCGCGCCACGCTATCCTTACATACTTGACAGCAATGTTCCAGGTCGATGGCATTTCCAAACGCTACGGCGAGCTCCCCGCCCTCTCCGGCGTCAGTTTTCACGTGCGCGCCGGGGAGGTGCTGGGGCTCATCGGCCCCAACGGCGCCGGCAAAACCACGCTGTTCGAATGCCTGGCGGGCCTGCTCCCGTGCGACGCGGGAGCGCTGCGGATCGACGGCCGCCCGGCCACCGCCTCGGAGCGGCGCAACCTGCTCTTCTACGTTCCCGATAGCATCGCGCCGTGGGGCGCGCAGCGGCTCGCCTGGGCGATCGATTACGCCCTCGGCTTCTTCGGCGGGCGGCGCGACCTGCGCGAGGAAATCACCGCGCAGCTCGATCTCGGCCCGCTTCTCCGCCGGCCCATCGCCGCGTTGTCCAAGGGGCAGCGCAAGCGCGCGCTGCTTGGCATCGGATTGTTGGCGCCGCAGCCCGCGCTGCTGATCGACGAGCCGTTCGAAGGCCTCGACCTGCGGCAGACGCGCGAGGTCGCCGCCGCGCTGCGGGTCCATGCCGCCCGCGGCCGGACGCTCTTTCTCTCCATCCACCAGATCGCCGACGCGGGCCGCATCTGCGATCGCCTCGTGCTGCTCAGCGGCGGCCACGTGCGCGGCGAAGGCACCGTGGCGGAACTCGCGGCCCAGGCCGCCGCGCGCGGCGCGGCCGGCGCGCTCGACAGCCTGGAAGAGGTGTTTCTTGCCCTCACGTAGAGCGCTCTCACAGAAAGCGCCCTCGCCGGCAGCGCCCTCGCGGAAAGCACCCTTCCTTTGGCTGCTCGAAAAGGAGTGGCGCGATCTGCTGGTCTCGCGCGGCTGGTGGGTGCTGCTCCTGGCCATGGGACCGGTTGTCGGCCTCTCGTTCCTCAGCGCCATGCGGACGTACGCCGAAGTCAGCGGCCTGAACGGCGGCGCGGCCGGCGTCGGCGAAGCGCTTTCGCCGCTCATCGGCGTTTGGGCGCCCACGTTCAGCGCCTGCGAGCTGGCGGCGGTGTTCCTGCTGCCCTTCGTCGCGATCCGCCTGGTAGCCGGCGACCGGCAAAGCGGCGCGCTCAAGCTGGAGCTCCAGCAGGGCATGCCGCCCATCGGACTCATCGCCGCCAAAGCGATCGTGGCGTTGGCCGGATGGATTCTCGCCATGCTCCCGCCGCTGAGCGCCCTGCTGCTCTGGAAGAGCTACGGCGGCACTCTGTACGCGCCGGAGCTGGCAGCGCTCGCCGGAGGGCACATTCTGAACGCCGCGCTGACGATCGCGCTGGGCGCGGCGGCGGCTGCCGTGGCCGAGCACCCCTCGACCGCCGCGATCCTCACCCTCGGGGTCACCGTCGGCACGTGGGTCCTCAATTTCTTCGCCGCCGTGCAGGGTGGATGGGCGGAGCGCGCCGCCAGCTACACGCCGGAAGCGCTGGTCGCCGAATTCCAGCACGGCCTCGTACCGTTGGACGCCGTGCTGATCGCGCTCGTCCTGATCCTCACCGGCCTCGGCCTCGCCGCGGTCTGGATCCGCATGGGCGCCACCGCGCGCCGGCGCCTCATCGAAACCGCCGGCATCGCCGCACTCGCTGTACTGGCAATCTACGCCTGCAGCTTCGCCCGCCCGAGCTGGGATTTGTCCGAAAACCGCGCCAATTCCTTCCCGGAAGCCGACGAGCGCGCGCTGCTGCGCATTCACGAGCCGCTCTCGATCGAAGTGCATCTCGCGCCCGAAGATCCGCGCCGCTCCGATCTCGAACACCGCGCACTCTCCAAGCTGCGCCGGCTGCTGCCCGATGTGCGCGTCAGCTATGTCTCCGCGACCTCCATCGGCCTGTTCGAGCAGACTGCCGCCGGTTACGGCGAGATCCGCTACACCCTCGGCGGGCGCCACACCATCAGCCGCGCCACTACCGAGGAGGGCGTGCTCGAAGCGATCTACTCGCTCGCCGGCGTGAAGCCGCCAGAAGAGAGCGACGACGCGGTCTACCGCGGGCATCCGCTCGCGGCGGAGCCCAAAGGCGCGGCTATGGTATTCTTTGCGCTATGCCCCGGCTTGACCCTGGCCGCCGCTATTCTCGTGAAAAAGAGGTTCTCATGAAAGCCATCGTCTTCGGATTTGCCGTGTTCGCCCTGTGTGGCCCTCTGATCGCCGCCGAGATCAAGGTCGACCTGAGCAAGGAGCAAGTCGGCAAAGCGCCCAAAGCGTTCGAGCCCATGGTGGGCACGTGGGTGATCGCCGAGGACGGAGGCGAGAAAGTCGTCATGGTGGACGGCCGGCCCTGGGTCGCGAGCAAGGATAATCCCACGCGGCTGCTGCTCGAAACCGCGCGCAAGCTCTACGGCACAAGCAACGAAGAGCTGATGGACAATGCCAAGCAGTTTGCCTACTATCCGGTGGCCGTGCTGCGCGGCGTCGACAATTTCTCCAACGGCACGATTCGCGTCAAGTTCAAGACCGTGGGTGGCGAGGCCGACCGCGCTTCTGGAATCCTGTTCAACGTCAAGCCGAACGGCGATTGGCTGGCGGTGCGGTACAACGACACGGAAAACAACGTCGGGCTGTGGGAGTTCCACAACGGCATCCGCCGCAACGTGCGATTCAGCGACCGCAACAAGCCCTTCATGCTGGACCGCGCCGCCTGGCACGAATTGAAGCTCGACGTGGACGGCGCCACCCTCAAGACATTTCTCGATGGCGCCTTGGCGCTCGAATACACGCTCGGCAGCGAGCCCGTGGCCGGCAAAAAAGGCCCGCCCAACGCCGACCTGTTCCCCGCCAACAATCCGGTCCTGCGCGCGCCCGTCGCCGGCAAAGTGGGCCTCTGGTCGAAAACCGATAGCACCAGCTACTTCAAAGACTACGTAGTCAGCCCGAAGTAAACCTCGGCGCCTCGGCGGTTAGTACACGTTTACAGCACCCGCCGCCCGGCCACGCGCGTGTCGTAGCCGCCGAAGCCCTCCAGCTCGCGCCGAAAACCCGACCGAGCCAGCGTGTCGAGCAGGTTCTGCACCCGCGGCAGCTCGAGGTGTTCCTTGCGAATCACCAGGTCGTACCGCTCGCTGGCCAACGGTATGAAATGGAGGCCGAAGGCGCGCGCCGCCGCGCGGGTCGCGAGGCAGCAATCGACCGCGCCGGATTGCACCTGCCAGGCGGCCGGCAGGTGGCCTGGCGCCAGCCGGTCGTAGCCGCGCACGCGATCCGCGGGGATGCGCAAGCGCTTCAAGTGCCGGTCGAGCAGCGCCCGGCTGCCCGCGCCCTTTTCGCGATTCACGATCGCCACATCCGCGCGCGCCAGGTCCTCGATGCCGCGAATGTTCTTCGGATTGCCCGCGGCGGCGAGGATGCCCTCTTCCCACACCGCGAACGCGATCGCCGCAACCGAGTTCTTCGCGAACAGCCGGCCGATCTGCGGCAGATTCGATTCGCCGCTCGTCTCGTCCTTCAGGTGCGTGCCCGCGATGTGCACCGAGCCTTCCTTCAGTAATTCGAGCGCCTGCGAGCTGTTGCGATGAGCCAGCACCAGCTCCACCCCGGCGGGCTGCGCATGGCGCGCCAGCACGGAAATGCCGGGGTCGCAGCCGGCCACGAGAATGCGGCCCGCGAAATCCGCCTCGCTTTCGAAGATCTCGACCCGCGCCTTACCCCCTCGGCCGGGCCGCTCCGCGACAACCGCATCCGCGCCCGGCAGATACCACGGCACCGGGGAGGGCGGGCAGGCCAGCAATCGCTTGTCGACGCGGCAGAGTTGCACGGCCTGTCCGGCGCGCGCGGCGCCCGAGCCCGGCAGCAGAGTGGCCTGCGAGCAGCGCAAGGGCCGCGCCGGCTCCTCCTCCGCCAGTGCGAACAATTCTTCCACCGTGGTATCCAGCGCACGGGCCAGCCGCAGCGCTACGGCCGTGTTCGGGATGAACGTGCCCGCCTCCATGGCGTAAATGGTCTGGCGGCTGACGCCGGCGGCGGCGGCCAGATGGATGGCGGAAATCCCGCGCTTGCGCCGCAGCGCCGCCAGGTGAGTGGCAATCTCGGACATGTCTATCCGCGATTGTATCGTGCCGCAGGCTCATGGCCGGCGTGCGCTCCTTGTCATGTATTCGCGACATTGATATTCTTACAAGACATGCGCACCGCAGCCCTCGTCTCCATTGCCCTTCTCGCGCTCTCCGCTCCACCCTGCCGGGCCCAGGCAGGGAAAGCCGAGCTGTTCGGTGTGGTCGAGGATCCGCAACACCTCGCCGTGTCCGGCGCCAGGGTCGTCTGCGCCGTGCCGGACACGGGAGAACGATTCCTCGCCCTGACCGATGCCGCGGGGTCTTATCATTTGCTCGGGTTGCCCGCCGGCAACTGCGTGCTCTCCGTCGAGAAGGCCGGGTTTCGCGCCTACCGCCAGGAAGGCGTCGCACTGCGCATCGGCGATCAGACGCGGCTGGACGTCCAACTCGCCGTCGGCGAGTCCGCACAATCGGTCGAAGTGCGGGCCGCGGCGCCGCTGCTCGAAACCGCGAGCGGGTCGGTGAGCTATCACGTCAATCAAACGGAGATCGAGACCCTTCCTCTCGATGGGCGCAATTTCATCCCGCTGGTCGCGCTTTCCCCCGGCGTGGCGCTGCCGGGCGGCGGCTCGCTGCTGCCCCGCATCAACGGCAGCCGGCCCCGCACCAACGAATACCTCTATGACGGCATCAGCGTCCTGCAGCCCGAGCCGGGCCAGGTGGCATACTACCCGATCATCGATGCCATCGAGGAATTCCGCCTCAACCTCAACGCTTACTCGCCCGAGTACGGCCGCTCGAACGGCGGAACCGTGATGGTAATCGGCAAATCCGGCGGCAACGCGCTGCACGGCACGGTCTTCGAATTCCTTCGCAATGAGGACCTGAACGCCCGCAATTATTTCGCGCAGCCGGGACCCAAGCCGGAATTCCGCCGCAACCAGTACGGCTTCACCTTGGGCGGCCCCATCCGCCGCAACCGCACGTTCTTCTTCGCCGATTGGCAGGGCACGCGGCTGCGCACGGGCATCACCAGGCAGAGCGTCGTGCCGACCGTGGCGCAGCGGAGCGGGGTGTTCGCCTCAGCGGTGTACGACCCGGCGAGCTCGCCGCGCGTGCAATTCCCGAACAACACCATCCCCGCCAGCCGCTTCGACCCGATCGCACTGCAGGTGCTCGCTCACTACCCGCTGCCGAACGCGGCCGCGGCGAACAATTTCATCTTCAGCGGCGTCGAGCCGGATAACCAGGACCAGTTCGACGGCCGCATCGATCAGGTATTCAACGACCGCCATCGCGCCTTCGTCCGCTATGCGTATCTGCGCGACGATGACAATCCGGTTCCCTATCTGCCCGATGGCAGCGGCAACATCACCTCCGGCCTCATTGGGCATGCCATTACCCGCGGCGACAGCCTCGCGAGCGAGTACGACTGGACCGTCTCGCCCTCCGCGCTCAACCAGGCGCGCTTCGGCTATACGCGCCGCGGCGTGGATCAGAGCTCGCTGCAGAACGGCAATCTCACGATCCCCGGCGCGCCCACCAGCTCATTCCCCAACACGCTGCCGATTTTCACCGTCACCGGCTACCAGCAGATCGGTCCCACCACGGCGGCCAATTCCAATTTCAAGACCTCTGTGACGGAATTTCTCGACACCTTCTCCATGGTGCGCGGCCGCCACACCTTCAAGCTCGGAACCGACCTGCGTCGCGAAGCGCTCGACGTCGTCAACCCAGCCAATCCCACCGGCTCCTACGCCTTTACCACCACCGGCACGGACTCCTCGACCGGCGCCGGCGGCAACGCGCTGGCCTCCCTGCTGCTCGGGCAGGTGAACGCCTTCAGCATCGATATCCAGCAGCAGGCCCTCGAGGAGCGCGCGCACATCGCCGAATTCTTCGCCGGCGACGACTGGAAATTATCGAACCGCCTGACCCTCAACCTCGGCGCGCGCTACACGCTCAATTTCCCCTCCACGGAAGTCCACAACCACGGCGCCGTCTTCAACCTCAACACGCAGGTGCTCGATTTCCCGCACACCGCGCGCGAGCTCGAATGCTGCGATTTCGGCCCGCGCGTGGGCCTGGCATACCGCATCGCCGATTCCTGGGTGGTGCGTTCCGGCTACGGCATCGTCTGGTTCGAACAGACCGGAGTCACCACGCCGTTCACGATCCCGCAATTCCCCTTTGTGCAGACTCTGGGGCAGCAGTCGCTCGATAACATCAATCCCGCGTTTCTGCTCTCCGCCGGCCCCACCGTGCAGGTGACGCCCCCGAACCCGAATTCGGGCCTGGGACAGGGCGTCTTCGGCGTCGACCGCAACGTGGGCTCCGGGTATTCGCAAAACTGGAATTTCACGGTGCAGAAGACTTTCGGCAGCGACTTCAACCTCGAAATCGGCTACGTCGCCTCCAAGGCCACGCACCTCGGCCTGCCCGAGTGGAACCTGAACCAGTTGCCGCCGGCCGACCTCGCGCTTGGCTCAGCGCTCACACAGAAGGTGCCGAACCCGTATTACGGCCAGATCCCCGCCTCGTCCTCCCTCGGCCAGCCCACCATTGCGTACCAGCAATTGCTGCGCGCCTTTCCGCGCTTCACCAACGTGGCGCTCTTCCGCGACAACGTGGCCGATTCCGAATACGAGTCCGCGCAGGCCAGGCTCGAAAAGCGCTTCTCCCGCGGCCTCACCTTCTCCTTTGCCTACACGTTCTCGAAGCTCATTGACGACGCTTCCACGTATTTTTCGCAAACCATCTTCACCGGCCCCACCCTCACCACCATCGGCGCGGCGGACGCTTTCAACCGCAAGCTGGAACGCGGCATTTCGAGCGGCGATATCCCGCGCGTTTTCTCCGCCGGGTGGGTCTACCGCATTCCGCGCGTGTGGAAACTGGCGGGCTGGGAGATCGGGGGAATCGTCCGCATCCAGGCCGGCGACGCCGTGCCGGTCACGCAGGCCACCAACACGCTCTCCGCCTTCGGCTATGCGGTCCAGCGGCCGAATCTGGTCGCGAATCCGAACGATTTCGCCGGCCGCAGCGCGGCCGAATGGTTCAATAAAGCGGCCTTCGCCGCCGCCGGCCAGTACAGCATCGGCACGAGCGCGCGCAACCCCATCCGCGGTCCCGGCCTGCAGGACGCCGACTTGATGCTGTCGAAAACCTTCCGGCTCTCCGAGCGCGCCGGCCTCGAATTCCGCGCCGAGGCATTCAACGTGAGCAACACTCCGCCGCTCAACGATCCCAACGGTTCGTTCGGAAGCGCCGCTTTCGGCACGATCGCCAGCGCCGGAAACCCGCGGGATTTCGAGTTCGCTCTGAAAGTGCGTTTTTAGGCCGGCCACGGCCTCAGCCACATCGGCCGGTCCAGCCGGAACGTCAGCACCGTCCCGTTCGGCACGCGGACGGCGCTGCCCCGTGTCTGAATCGGCGGCGTGCCGCCGATATCGGGCTCGGCGAGGCGCCGGATAGTGGCCCCCATCAGCGTACCGAGCGGCGCGCCGCCGCCGGTGAACTCCGGCGGTCTGCCCAGACCGGCGCCCGCGGCCCCGTCCTCCGGCGGGCTGCCGACCGCCGGAAAGAGCCGCCCGTTGATGGTGACGGAGGAAAGTGCCAGTTCCACTCCGTCCGGCCCGCCGGTCACCGTGAGTTGCGCCATAGTCCCGGCCGGCACGAGCACCTGCCCCGCCGCATCGGCAATGGGATCGAGAATCTGCGCCGGAAACACGCGGCCGGTTGTGGCTCTAGCATCGATCCGGTTATCGGTCAGCAGAACGATCTGCGTTCCAGCCGGGATCATGTACGGCCCGCCCTGCGCCTGCGCGGACGTGCCGGCCAGCACACCGCAAATCGTGAGCAAAAGTGCGCACTTCACCCCGAAAAAGCTCCCCAATTCGAAACAGCAAGCGCCGCGCCAAATCTTAATCATGGGAGAATCTCCGGCATGATCGGGACGAAGCTGCTGTTCACTCCGGGGCCGCTCACCACCAGCCGCACGGTGAAGGAAGCGATGCTGTGCGATGCCGGCTCGCGCGATCCCGAATTCCTCGATGTGGTGCGGGAGATCCGCCGCCTCCTCGCAATCGGCGGCGCCGCGTCCGGCGGCGAGTACGAATGCGTGCTGCTGCAGGGCAGCGGCACGTTCGCGATCGAATCGGTGATCTCCTCCGTGATCCCGCGCGACGGCCGGCTGCTCGTGGTCGCGAATGGCGCCTATGGCCGCCGCATGGCGCAGATTGCCCGCGTGCACGGCATCGCGGTGGACACCTTCGAAACAGCGGAAAACCGGCGCATCGACCCGGAATCCGTTGCCGCGCGTCTCGCCGCCAGGCCCGCGACGCACGTGGCCGCCGTTCACTGCGAGACCACCACCGGGCTGCTGAATCCGATCGAAGAGATCGGCGCAGCGGTGGCGCGCGCCGGGGCGGCGTATCTCGTCGACGCCATGAGCAGCTTCGGCGCGATTCCGCTGAATCTCGCCGCCGCCCATGCCGATTTCGTCATTTCTTCCGCCAATAAATGCATCGAGGGAGTGCCCGGCTTCGCGTTCGTGCTGGCGCGCCGCGCGCCGCTCGAAGCCGCCAAAGGCCGTGCCCGCACCCTCAGCCTGGACCTGCACGCGCAGTGGTCCGGCCTTGAAGCCGATGGCCAGTTCCGCTTCACCCCGCCCACCCACGCGCTGCTCGCGTTCCACCAGGCGCTGCGCGAACTGGACGCCGAAGGCGGCGTCGCCGGCCGCGCTGCGCGCTACCGCCGTAATCACGAAACGCTTGTGCGCGGCATGGCGGCCCTGGGCTTCGAGCCGTACCTGGCCCCTGAGGACCAGAGCTATATCATCACCGCCTACCGCTACCCGGACGCCGGCTTCGACTTTCCCGCATTCTACGCGGCCCTGAGCGACCGCGGTTTTCTCATCTATCCCGGCAAGGTGAGCCAGGAGCCATGCTTTCGCATCGGCACGATCGGCCGCCTCGAGCCGGCAGATATCGAGCGACTGCTGGAGGGCATCGCCGCGACCCTCCACCTCTTGGGAAGCAGCCGGGCGACATTGCCGGCGGACTGTAATGCGACCACGTCCGGCTGATCGGTTGCGCGGAGTTCCAACATTTTTGCCCGAATTTTCTCGCACACGCCTGTAAACCCCGCGCCCGCCAATCCGGTCTACACAGTCGAATGGAACGCTTCGAGAGAGCCGCGGTCGCAAGGGAGCGGTGCACGTTGGGCGAAAACGGGGCCGGGGAACTGGAAGATTTCGAGGCGCTGGTCCGCCTCCACCGGCCGCGCATCTTCCGCTTCCTGCTGGCCTCGCTGCGCGACCGGGAGACCGCGGAAAACCTGACGCAGGATTGCTTCGTGCGTGCTTACCAGGCGCGAGGACAATTTCGCGGCGGCGCGAGCGTGGCGACCTGGCTGATGCAGATTGCGGCCAACCTGCTGCGCGATCACGAATCGAGCGGGCGGCTGCGCTTCTGGCGGCGCATGCTGCGGCGGGAGGCGGACGTGGCCGATCTCGGCGCCGCGGTGCCCGACCGCCAGCAGTCGCCCGAAGCCCTGGCCGCCATCGAGGAACAGGTGCGTTCCATCTGGCGTGCGGCAGCGGACCTGCCCACGCGGCAGCGGACCGTGTTCCTGCTGCGGTTCGTGGAAGACATGGATCTGCTCGAGATCGCTGCCGTAACGGGCATGAAGGAAGGCACAGTGAAGACCCACCTCTTTCGGGCGCTGCAGGCGATGCGCGCCAGGCTGGAGGGGAAAAAATGAACCGGCATCTTACTGAAGAAGGAGTCATCATGTACGTCATCGGATCGCTCGGAACCGAGGAGGGGCAGCACGCGGAAGGGTGCGCGGACTGCCAGGCAAAAATCGCGAAACTGGCCGGCTCTCTGGCGCATTTCCGCGGCGCGGTGCGCGAATGGAGCGATCGCGCCGGCGCGCAGAGCCGCGCGGCGGAGCCGCGCTTCGGCGTCATCCCGGCCGCCGACCATCTGGAGCGGCTGCTGCTGCCCTCGCTCGAGACGCCCTGGTACCGCTCGCTATGGAGCGGCCTGCGCGATATGGTGGACGGACCCGCCCTGCTCGATGTGACGGCACGGCCCGTGCTGGTGCGCGAAATCTGGGGCCAGTACAAGCCGCGGAAACGATCGTTCGTGATGTCGCTGGCAGTTCAGGCGACCATGCTCGGCGGGCTGGTCTGGGCCTTTTCGACCAACGCGGTGCAGCGGCAGGTCAAGCAGGTCGCCACGCTGATTCTGCCCGCCGATGTGGATGCCTACATCCCCAAGATGGCGCCGCAGAAGCAGGGCGGCGGAGGCGGCGGCGATCATTCGCCGCTACCAGCCTCCAAGGGCCGGCTGCCCAAAGCGGCGCTGAAGCAGTTCAGCCTTCCCACGGCGGTCGTGAATAACCCGAATCCCCGGCTCACCATGGAACCGAGCATCATCGTCCCGCCGGATGTCGCGCTGCCGCAGGTGAACATGGCGCAGTACGGCGATCCGCTGGCGAAGATCGGGCCTCCGTCGAACGGCCCCGGTTCGGGTGGCGGCATCGGCTCCGGCGTGGGCGGCGGCGTCGGGTCCGGCCACGGCGGGAGCTACGGGCCGGGCGATGGCATCGGCATCGGCGGCGGAGTGTTCCAGGCCGGCGGCGGAGTGACCGCGCCCACGCTGCTCTTCAAGGTCGAACCGGAGTATTCGGAAGAGGCGCGCAAGGCCAAGTTCCAGGGGACGGTGCTGCTCTATGTGGAAGTCGATCCCAGCGGCCGTGCGAGGAACATTCGCGTCGTTCAGAGCATGGGCCTTGGACTGGACGAGAAGGCCATCGAAGCCGTCAAAAAATGGAAGTTCGCGCCGGGTAAAAAAGACGGCAAACCGGTCACTGTGGCCGCGACGATCGAGGTCAATTTCCGGCTGCTGTAAACGGAAAACCGCCGAGCCTCGGCGGTTTGTGAAGCGAAGAATCAATAACTTAGCCCGAAAAACCGCTGAATTTCAGCGGTTTTTCATTTTCCATCGCGGGTTTGTCCGCCCTGCCCCCCGCGTGTAGAGTGAGATTGTGACCGCGGCGGAGGCATACGAATTGACGACCCAAGGCGGCGTGAGCGATTTTGCACGCGTGATCGAAGCTTGCGAGGCCTTCGGGCCGTACTGTCTCATCGGCGGGCTCGCCGTGAACTGCTATGTGGAGCCAGTGTACACGCTGGACGCGGCCCTGGTAATCGCGGCGGCCAATCTGTCATCGTTGGCGGATCACCTGCGGGAGCGGGGCTTCCGCGTCGAAGAGCACCCACACTCCGTGAATGCCTTCGGGGCGAGCGATCTCCGCATTCACTTCACCACGGACGCCCGCTACCAGCCGTTTCCGGGCCGGTCAGTTCCGGCCGAGGTGCTCGGCGTGCCGACGCGCATCGCCTGCCTGGATGACGTGACGCAGGGAAAACTTTGGGCGTACGCCGATCCACAGCGCCGGCTGAGCAAGCGGAAGAAGGACGAGCTGGACCTGATCCGCCTGGCCGAGGCGCACCCGGAACTGAAAGCGCTGTACCCGCGGGAGATCCTGGAGCAGATCGAACGCGGGTAATTCGCGCTACCCCATCGCCATCTTCTCCGGGTCCCACAAACACACCCGCTGCTCGAAGTAACTGGTGTTCGAAAGCAGCGCCGGACCGGCGGCCCGGAAGCCGAAAACGGCGTCCTCGATCACCGGTTTGCGCGTGCGGACGGCATTCAGGAAATTGCGATGGTGCTCCAGCCAATCGCTGTAACCGGCGGGCGGCAGGTATTCTTCGTCCTTTTGCGCGCGCATCGCGTCGGCATTCGGCTTGGGCAGCGGATACTTTTCGCGATACTCCTTCATGTACTGGTCGCGCATCGCGCGGGAGAAGGTATCGGCCGTCTGGCCCGGCTCGCTTTCGTCCGGCACCTTGGAGATGCTCACGCCGCGTCCGATGGTGAGAATGCCCTCGCTGCCGATGAAACGGAAGCCCTGCGTCTCGGTCGCGCCATCCTTGAAATCGACGCGTAGCGCCAGATTAAACGCCGGGAATTTGCCGCGCGCGGGGTAATCGTAGAGGCCGAGCATCACGTCCGGCACGTCGCGCCCGTCCTTCCAATACCGGATGCCGCCCGTGGCATAGACGCGCGTGGGACCGTTCGAGGTGAGCACGAAATGGATGCCGCTGAAGAGGTGCACGAAAAGATCGCCGCCCACGCCGGTGCCGTAATCGCGGTAGTTGCGCCAGCGGAAGAGGCGGATGGGCTCGAACGGGCGTTTGGGCGCGCGGCCGAGGAAGCGGTCCCAATCGATCGTTGCCGGCGAGGCGTCAGGCGGGATGGAATACTGCCAGGCGCCGATGGCGGAGTTGCGGTCCACCCACGCTTCCACCAGGTTGATCTCGCCGATTGCACCGCTTTCGAGCAGGTCCTTGGCCTTCTGATAAACCACGGAGCTGACGCGCTGGCTCCCGACCTGCAGGATGCGGCCGGTGCGGCGCGCGGTGTCCATTACCTCCTGGCCGTCGTCGATGAGCTGCACCATCGGTTTTTCGCAGTACACGTCCTTGCCGGCGTTCATCGCATCGACCGAGATTTTGCGGTGCCAATGGTCGGGCACGGCGATGATCACGGCGTCCACATCGCGCCGCGCCAGCACTTCGCGGTAATCGCGCGTGGTGAAGATGCCGCTGCCCCACTGCTCCTTCGCGCGGGTGAGGCGGCCCTCGTAGACATCCGCGACGGCCACCAGTTCGGCGCCGGCCTGAATAGACATGCGGGCGTCGCCATTGCCCTGAATGCCGTTGCCGATCAGGGCGACGCGGATGCGGTCGTTGGGGCTCTGCGGCGCATCGGCCAGGAGTTCCGGGGCGATTGCGGCGCCGGCGGCGGTGGCGCCGAGGAAATGACGGCGGGTAGTGGACATACTGGGTCTCCTTTCGACTACCATAGCGGATTACGGAACCGCCGTGGCCACCACCGTCCAACCCTCCCTCAAGATTCCCACCAGCCGCGGCGCGCTCTGGCGCTGGCTCGCCGTGCTCGTGCCCGGAGCGGCCCTGTGGTTTCTGCCTTTCGCGGGTCTGACCCGGCAGCAGGACCACCTGCTCGCGGTCTTCGTGGCGACGATCGTCGCGCTGGTCGCGCAGCCGCTGCCGATGGGCGCGAGCGTCGTGCTGGCGATGACGTTTCTGGCGCTGAGCGGCACGCTGCCGCCCGCGCGCGTGCTCTCCGGCTTCAGCAACATCACGGTCTGGCTCATCTTCACCGCGTTCCTGTTTTCGCGCGCCTTCACCGCAACCGGGTTCGGCCTCCGCGTCGGGTATCTCTTTATCCGCCGTTTCGGGCGCACGCCGCTCACGGTGGGGTATTCGATTGCGGCGGCGGACATGGTGCTCGCGCCATTCATCCCCTCGGATACGGCGCGCGGCGGCGGCGTGGTGTTTCCCATCGCGCGCAGCGTCGCAGGCGTGTTCGGCTCGGAGCCGGGCAAAACAGCGCGGCGCATGGGGTCGTTCCTGGTGCTGGTGTCCTTCCATGCGACGTACAATGCCTCGGCGATGTTCCTGACGGGCATGGCGGCGAATCCGCTGATCGCCGAATTCGCCGCGAAGATCGCGCACGTCGAGCTCACGTGGATGCGGTGGATCTCGGGCTCGATCGTCCCCGGCCTGCTGTGCTTTCTGACGGTGCCGTGGCTGCTCTCGCGATGGATGCGGCCGGAGATCGAAGACACCGCACCGGCGCGCGAGCTGGCGCAGCGCGAACTCGCGCGGATGGGCCCTCTGAGCCGCCGGGAGCGGTGGCTGGTGGCCATCATGATCGGGGTGATGGCCGGCTGGATCACCTCGCCGCTGCACGGCGTCCCGAACACATTCGTCGCGCTGGCGGGGCTCTCCGCGATCCTCGTCACGGGCGTGCTCACCTGGGACGATCTGCTCGACGAGCGCCGCGCCTGGGATGCGCTGATCTGGTTCGCGCCGCTCGTCATGATGGCGGACCAGTTGAATGAGCTGGGCGTGGTGAAGATCCTTTCCGCGAAGCTGTTCGTGCTGACCGCCGGCCGGCCGTGGCCGCTGGCGTTGATCCTGCTGGTGGCGGCCTATTGCTACGTGCATTACAGCTTCGCCAGCATGACGGCGCACGTCACGGCGCTCTATCCGGGCTTCCTGGCCGCGGCACTGGCGGCCGGCGTGCCGCCGCTCGCCGCCGCGTTGCCGCTCGCGTATTTCTCCAATCTGAACGCGGCCATGACGCATTACGGCACCGGCTCCGCGCCGGTCTATTTCAACGCCGGGTACGTGCGGCAGGGCGACTGGTGGCGCATCGGATTTCTGATTTCGCTGGTCAACCTGGGGATCTGGCTGGGCGTGGGAATGCTGTGGTGGAAGGTGGTGGGGCTATGGTGAGCGCGGCGCCGTGGTTCGAGGATGAAGACTTCTGGCGCGAGATGTACCCGGCGATGTTTCCGCCGGACCGGTTTGCCGCGGCCCCCGGGCAGGTCGAGCAGATCCTGCGCCTGACTGGTTTTGCCGGGCATACCGTTCTCGACTTGTGCTGCGGTCCCGGCCGCCACGCCGTCTGCTTCGCGCAGCATGACTTCCGCGTGACCGGCGTGGACCGTACACCGTTTCTGCTGGAGCGCGCCCGCGAACGGGCGGCAGAGGCGGGTGTCGAAGTGGAGTGGGTCGAGCGGGACATGCGCCGCTTCGAGCGCCCCGGCGCGTTCGATCTGGCATGCAGCCTGTTCACTTCGTTCGGCTATTTCGAGGACCCGGAGGATGACCTGCGCGTGCTGCGGAATCTCCGCGCCAGCCTGGCGCCGGGAGGCGTCCTGGTGATCGATGTGATCAGCAAGGAGAAGGTGGCGCGGCACTGGCAGGATGCGTTCTGCAGCCGGCTCGAGGATGGAACGCTGGTCGTGCAGTGCCCCGAAGTGTGCGCCGATTGGACGCGCCTCCGCAATGAATGGACGCTCATCCGGGACGGCCGCTCGAAAACGTTCCGCTTCGAGCACACGATTTATTCCGGACGGGAGCTGAAGGACCGCCTGCTGTCGGCTGGCTTCGCCGCGGTGGACTTGTACGGCGACCTGGAGGGCCGGGCGTACGGACTCGATGCTGCCCGGCTGGTTGCCGTGGCGCGCAACGGCTGAGCGCGCTGCCTCAGGCCTGATACACCGTCCGGCCGCCGACCACCGTCCGCACAATCGCGATGTCCTTGATCTTCGAAGGTTCGATGGTAAACGGGTCTTCGGCCAGCACGACGAAGTCGGCCAGCTTGCCGGGCGTGATCGATCCCTTGAGGGCCTCCTCGTGCGAGTTGTATGCGCCGTTCAGGGTGTTCACCCGGAGCGCCTCCGCGATCGTGATGCGCTGGTTGGCGCCCCAGGTCTTGCCATCCCAGCCGGTGCGGGTGACCATGCCCTGAATTGCCATGCGGGGGTCGAACGGGCCGGGGCTGAAATCGGAGCCCGCGGCCGCCACCACCCCGGCGTCCAGTAGCGTGCGGAACGCCATCGACCGGCGCATCAGATCTTCGCCGTAGTAGACGAACTTATCGGAGTTGTAATAGGCGTAAGTGGTGAACAGCGCGGGCACGGCGCCGGCGGCCCTGATCCGCCGCACGAGGCCGTCGTCGATCAGGGTGCAATGCGTGATTTTGGGCCGCGCATCGGTGCGGGGGAAGAGTTTTTGCGCGCGCTCGACCGCCGTCATCATCATGCCGATGGCCACATCGCCGTTGGCGTGGCAGTTGACCTGTATGCCGGCCCGGTGCACGCGCTCGACCCAGGCGTTCAGGTCGTCCTGCGTTTCCGTGATGTTGCCGTGGTACGGCGGCGTCATGCCGGGATAAGGCATGCTGAGCGCCATTGTGCGCTCGGAAAACGACCCGTCCACGGTGTGTTCGGAGGTAGCGCCGAGCCGGATCCACTCGTCGCCGAAGCCAGTCTGGAGACCGGCGGCGATCATCGAGTCCAGCACGCGGCCCGCGGCTTCATAACTGACGCGGTGCAGCAGGCCGCCGCGCTCGCGCACCTCCTGGAGCGCGCCCAGATTGCCGCCCTCGTGGTGGACGCTGGTGACGCCGTACCGCACGAACTGTTTGGAGATATAGGCCAGGCCGTTGCGGTCGCGCTCCAGGCGCTCGGATTCGCTGAAGGACTGGCGCCGGCCCACGCGGGCGAGCGCGGCGTTGGCGCGATCCGTGACGCGGCCGTTGAGCGCTCCGGAGGCGTCGCGGTCGAAGGTGCCTCCCGGCGGGTTTGGGGTGTCGCGGCGGATACCCGCCATTTCGAGCGCCTGGCTGTTGTAGAAGCTGGTGTGCCCGCCGCGATGGTGCACCGCGACGGGATGCTCCTGCGAAACCTGGTCGAGGTCGTGAACATTCGGCGGGCGGTTGTCTTTGAGTTTCGTATCGTCGAAGAAGTAGCCCTCGACCCAGAACCCCGGCGGCGTCTGGCGCGCTTTGGCGCGGAGCTTCTCTACGATGCCGGCGATCGTCACGAACTCGACTTCGTACGGGTTGCCAACGAGCACTTCATAGAGCAGCACATTGCCCGTCGCGTGGTTGTGCGTATCGATGAAGCCGGGCACTACGGCCATCCCCCTGGCATCCAGGCTGCGCGCTCCCTTGCCGGCCAGCCCGCGCATCTCCGCGCTGCTCCCCACCGCGGCGAATCGGCCGGACTTCACGAGAAATGCCTCGGCCTGGGGTGTGGCGGGATCGACGGTGTGGACGCGCGCGTTGTAGACGACGAGGTCGCCCTCGTCCGGCGCGGCACGGCCCGCCGCCGGCCCGGCGAGGCCGGCGAATCCGGCTGCGGCCGCTCTCAGGATTGCGCGTCTGCTGTGGCGTAGGGGGCTGTGGCGTTCGGCGCTCATAGCTGTCGGATCATTCTACTGCACGGACCGGGCGTGCGGTTCGTGTCACTCGCGCGGCTGCGATATACTGCCGGAATCCTTATGCAACGGCGAACCCTTCTCGGATGGATGGCGGCGCTCGGCATCGGGCGCGCGCAAGAGCCGTTTCCGGGCGCGCAGGCGGCGAACTTGCGGGCGCTGGCTCGCGTCGTGTTGCCCTCCGCGGTCGATGCGGCTTCGGCGGCCGAAGGTTTCGCGCAGTGGGTGCGCGGCTACCGCGGGGGCGCGGAGATGGATCACGGATACGGCTTCACCCGCCTGCGCACCAAGCCGGCGCTGCCGGTGGCCAGCTACGTGAAGCAGCTCGCCGCGCTGGGGCCGGAGCCTTCCGCGGAGGCCGTCGCGGCCGCGCTCGAGGAGGTGAAGGTCGCGGACCTGCCGCGCACGCCGGACGGGCGGCACGTGGCGAGCGACCTGATAGCCTGGTATTTCCGGTCTAGCGACGCCAACGACCTCTGCTACCGAGCGGCGATCGGCCGCGATAAATGCCGCGGCCTCGCGGGGTCGGAGGATCCGCCGAAGGAGCTGCGCTGATGCCGGTGCACGAATCGGACGTCTGCATCATCGGCGGCGGCATTTCGGCTGCCATGCTGGCGCTGAAGCTCTCGGAGCTGCGGCCCGGAATCTCGATCACGGTGATCGAAGCCGGAAGCAAGCTGTTCGACCTTGAAAACCGCATGCGCTACCGGCAGCGCAGCATCGAATATGCGGAAAACCCCTGGCCGGGAGATTTCATCGAAGACCAGGCCGCCAAGGGCGTCATTTCCCGGACCATGGCGGTGGGCGGCTCGGCGCTGCACTGGGGCGGCACGTGCAACCGTTTCTCCGAAGAGGATCTGCGGTTGAAGTCCCTGTTCGGGCTGTATACGGACTGGCCGATCGAGTGGGCGGAGCTCGAAAAGTTCTACTGCGAGGCGGAGCGGCGGCTCGGTGTCTCGGGCGAGCCCAGCCCGCATCCGGAGGACCGGCGGTCCGAGCCGTATCCGATGCCGGCCATGGCCATGACCCACAACCTGATCGAGCTCAAGCGGTGGGCGGAAAAAACCGGCATCCCGTTCCAGACCACGCCGCAGGCCAAGAACACGCAGCCCTACGACGGCCGGGCGCAGTGTATTCGCTGCAATACATGCACGATCTGCCCCACGGGCGCGCGCTATTCCCCGGATTTTACGTTCAAGCGGCTGCTCGCGCGCAAGGGCTTCGCCTTGCATGACCGGACGCTGGTGCGGAAGCTGGTGCTGGCGGAAGGTAAATCGGCGGTGGCGGCGGCGCAGGCGGTCCACCGGGACCGGCCGGAGGAAGCGCACGAATATCGCGCGCCGGTGTTCGTCCTGGCTTCGGGCTATTGCTGGAGCCCGCATTTGCTGCTGCTCTCGGCGTGCTCGCGGTTTCCCAGCGGGCTGGCGAATTCCTCGGGCCTGGTGGGCCGGTACATGTGCGGGCATGCATTCCTTTCCGCGTTCATCGAAATCGACGCCCGCATTTACCCTGGGATGAACGAGCAGCACGGGCTGATTTCCCGGCAGTTTTTCCGCGTGCCGCGTGGCGGCGGGTTCGTGCGCCACGATCTGCGGGTTTGGGAAAGCGCGAGCGGGCACGAGCCGCGGCTGCGCGCGGGCGATGGGCGGGTGCTGCTCGGCGACGCACTGCTGGCCGATTGGCGCGCCCGCAGCCGCCGCGGCACGGCGCGCGTGCGTGGGTACTACGACGTGCATCCGGACCGCGAGAGCTCGCTCACGCTGGACGATTCGTCGCGCAATCGCTGGGGCGACCCGATGCCCGCGATCCGCCACCGGCCGGATGCCGCCACGGAAGCGCGCGAGCCGGCCGTGCGCGAGCATTTCCACGCGCTCTTCGGCGACCTGGCGAAGAACGATCATGGGAAGATTCTGGCGACCTCCGCGGGGAATTACTGGGACCATCCGGCCGGGGGCTGCCGCATGGGCACGGACCCGGGCGCCAGCGTAACGGACAGCTTCGGGCAGACGCACGACCATGAGAACCTGTTCGTGGTGGGCTCGCCGACGCTGCCGAACGCAGGATGCACGAACGGTACGCTGACGTTCACGGCTTTGACGCTACGCTCGGCGGAACGGATTGCGGAGCGGTTCCGGAGGAATGGATGAAACGGATGATTGCAGCGGCGGCTTTGGCCGCGCTGGCCTGCGCGCAGGAGTGGCCGGAGTATGCCGGCGCGGGCTCGACGCACTATTCGCCGCTCGACGCGATCACGCGCGCCAACGTGCGCGGGCTGAAGGTCGCGTGGGAATGGAAAACCGGCGAAGCGCCGCTCGCGGAATACAAGACCACGCCCGGAATGTTCGAGGCAACGCCGCTCGCCATCGGCGGCGTGCTGTACTTGAGTACGCCGTATAACCGCGTGGTGGCGCTCGATGCCGGAACCGGGCGCCTGCGATGGTCCTACGATCCCAAGGCTTACGAAGACGGGCAGGTGCCCAACGGCACGGGTTTCGTGCACCGCGGCGTGGCGGCCTGGCGCGACGCGCGCGGCAAGCTGCGGATTTTCATGAATAGCCGCTACCGCCTGATCGCGCTCGATGCGGAAAGCGGCCGGCCGGTGGCGGATTTTGGCGATAACGGCGTCGTCAACCTGGTGACCGGGCTGCGGTGGGAGACCAATCCGAAGCAGTACACCAACACGTCGCCGCCGGTGATCTACAAGAATCTGGTGATCGTCGGGAACGGCGTGGCGGACCGGCTGGCGTACAAGAAGGACCCGCCGGGCGACGTCCGCGCGTTCGACGCCCGCACGGGCAAGCTGGTGTGGACGTTCTACACCGTGCCGCGTCCCGGCGAGACCGGCGCGGATACCTGGGGCGGCGGCTCGGCTGCATACACCGGACACACCAATGTATGGGCGCCGATGACGCTCGATGCCGCGAGCGGGCTGCTGTTTCTGCCCGTGAGCACGCCGAGCAACGATTTCTACGGCGGAGCGCGGCCGGGCGCGAACCTCTTCGGCGAGTCGCTGGTCTGCCTGGACGCCGCCACGGGCAAGCGCAAGTGGCACTTCCAGATCGTGCATCACGGGCTTTGGGATTACGACCCGCCGGGACCGCCGGTGTTGGCGCGCATCCATCCGGGCGGCCGCACGGTCGACGCGGTGGTGCAGCTCACCAAGAACTGCTGGGCGTTCGTCTTCGACCGTTTCACCGGTAAGCCGGTGTGGCCGATCGAGGAGCGGCCGGTTCCAGCCAGCGATGCGCCGGGCGAGCATGCCTGGCCCACACAGCCGTTCCCCTCCAAGCCGCCGGCCTTCGAGGAGCAGGGCGTTTCGCTCGACGATGCCTTCGACCTCACGCCCGAGCTGAAGGCCGAGGCGCAGGCGGAGATGAAGAAATACCGCCTCGGGCCGATCTATACGCCGCCGAGTCTCGAGGGAACCCTGATGCGGCCCGGCGTGATCGGTGGGGCCAACTGGGGCGGCGGCGCGCTCGACCCGGATACCGGCATTCTCTACGTGAAATCGACCAACCAGCCGGCGCTGGCGCGCTTGAAAAAGGTGGCCCAGCCGGTCCCCGGCGAGGTGGACGCCGATTATGTGGGCGAGCAGGGGAATACGACGTTCCACCACGGCATCCCGCTGCTCAAGCCGCCGTACGGGCATCTGACCGCCATCGACCTGAATCAGGGCGAGATCGTGTGGCGCATTCCGTTCGGCGATGACGCGCGGCTACGGACGAATCCGGCGCTGGCGGGCGTAAAACTCCCCGAGCGGCTGGGCGCGGCGGGCGCGATGGGCGCCATCGTGACCCGAGGCGGCGTGATTTTCTGCGGCGGCGGGGATAACGCGATTCACGCCATCGACACCCGCGACGGCGCGGAACTGTGGAGCTTCGACCTGGGCCGGCGGACGACCGGCACGCCGATGACGTACCGCACCGCTTCGGGCCGCCAGCTGGTGGTGATCGCTTCGGGCACGGGGCGGGAGGCGGCGCTGACCGCGTTCGGACTGTAGCTGTCCGGAAACGCTACACCTGTCCCGGATTCGCACACCCGTTAAGAATTCCCGAACCGTAGCGTCTCAGTCTTCGTATACCTCAGCATTGGTAATCAGTTTGCGGCCATAATGGGAGTACCCGCTATGCTTCGATCTTTTGTCGCCCTTCTTCTCTGCCCGTTGATGGCAGTGCCGGCATTCGCGTCGGACTACTCGATCACCGGGG
>DATGMB010000203.1:0-12886 GCA_035293845.1 Bryobacteraceae bacterium | reverse complement strand
CCAGGCGACGCGGCGCGGTGTGGTTTATTCGATCGCGCCTTCGCGGCTCAGCGTGGACACGATCTGGGCGGGCACCGACGACGGCCTCATCCACGTCACGCGCGATGGCGGCAAGACCTGGAAAGACGTGACGCCGCCGGGCATGACGCCCTGGAGCAAGGTGGCGCAACTCGATGCCTCGCATTTCGATGACGGCACCGTCTATGCCGCCGTGAACCGCCTCCGCCTCGACGATCTAAAGCCGCACATCTACCGCACACACGATGGCGGCGCCACCTGGACCGAAATCGTCCGCGGGCTCCCCGATGCGCCGGTCAACGCGGTTCGCGAGGACCCGGTGCGCAAAGGCCTGCTGTTTGCGGCCACGGAACTGGCTGTCTATGTCTCGTTCAACGATGGCGGCGATTGGTTGCCGCTGCGGTTGAACATGCCCGCGACTTCCGTTCGCGACCTCGTGGTGCACGATAGCGACCTGGTCGTCGGCACGCACGGCCGCAGCTTCTGGATCCTGGACGATCTATCGCCGCTGCGGCAGATGACGCCGGAGGTCGCCGGATCCACAGCCCACCTGTTCGCTCCGCGCGTCACCTACCGCCTGCCGCGGAATACCAATACCGACACGCCGCTTCCCCCCGAGGAGCCGGCCGGACAAAACCCGCCGGATGGCGCGATCCTGTACTACTGGCTGAAGTCCGCGCCCGAGGGCCCGGTGACGCTGGATATCGAGAACAGCGCCGGGAAGCGCGTGGTGCATTTCGCCAGCACGGACCAGCCGCGTCCCATCCCGGCCGGACTCAACGTGCCGGCGTACTGGCTGCGCCCGTTCCAGCCGCTTGCCACGGAGCCCGGCATGCACCGCTTCGTCTGGGACCTGCACGGCCCGCCGCAAACCGGCGGTGGCCGCGGAGGTCAGCCGCCGATTTCGGCCATCGTGCACGATACGCCGTGGGGGCAGGGCGAATGGATGCCGCCGGGCGACTACACCGTGATCCTGACCGTAAACGGGCAGCGGTACACACAGCAGTTGATCGTCAAACCCGATCCGCGCGAGTAGGCGGCGGTGCTACCGCCACTGCCGCTTGGTTTCGCTCGAATGCAGGCCGCTCCAATCCTCCGCGACCACGATGGAGTTAGCGGGATTGCGGGCATCGTAGCGGACCAGCACCGCGGTGAGGGCGGCGAGATCGGAGGGCACGCGCTCTCTCAGGTGCGAAACGTCCTGCGTGGCGGTGTACTCGACGCCGCGCACCACGTAGGCGTACACGAGCACATCGTCGTGAACCTCCGTCAGGGTGGCGTCGCCCATCTTGCCGGTGGCCACGAGAGCGGCGCGCCGCTGGCGCTCCAGTTCCTCGGCAGGAATGCGGGAGTTCTGCCAGGTGCGGTATCCGATCAGGCCCACCACCACGGCCAGCAATACCATCAGCCCGACGGTGATCTGTTCCGCCGCGGAGAAGGAGAGTGCGAGGGCAGCGGACATGGCCGAACCTTAGCCGGCGACTGGCGTTTCCTGGAACACCTTGGCCCAGTCCTTAAGGAACTGATCCAGGCCTTTATCGGTGAGCGGGTGGTTGAACAGGGCGTCGAGGACCTTAAACGGCATGGTGCCGATATCGGCGCCCGCCAGCGCGGATTCGAGGACGTGTGTGGGAGAGCGGAGCGACGCGGCCAGAATCTTGGTTTTGAAGCCGTAATTCCGGTAGATCTGGACGATATTGCGGATCAGCTCCATCCCGTTCCAACTGATGTCGTCGATCCGTCCGACAAACGGGCTCACGATGTAGGCTCCGGCTTTCGCCGCGATAAGCGCCTGGTTGGCGGAAAAACACAGGGTGACGTTGACGCGGATGCCTTCGCCGGAGAGCGCCTTGGTGGCCATGATGCCATCGCGGGTCAGCGGGCACTTGACCACGATGTTTTTGTGAATTTTGGCCAGCTCGCGGCCTTCCCGAATCATCGCCGGGGCTTCGGTGGAAACCACCTCCGCGCTGATGTCGCCATCGACGATACCGCAGATCAGCCGGACCTGCTCCTCGATCGGCCGGCCCTCCTTGGCAATCAGCGACGGATTGGTGGTAACGCCGTCCACAATTCCCCAGGCGGCGCCTTTTCGCAGTTCATCCAGATTGGCGGTATCCAGGAAGAATTTCACGGTTTTAGTTTATCAAAGGCGCAGGGTTCAGTTCGGGCGAAGGGCCGCGTATCCGTGAGTTTCGGCGAAGGAGAGGAGGGCGCGGTCGAAGGTGACAAGGGTGGCTCGGTGGGCATGGGCGGAGGCGATCACGTAGCAGTCGCCGATCCATTTCGACGCGGGCTTCTCCGCCAATGGCGCCATCGCGCGGCGAAAATGGGGGTCCAGGTCGACCGGTTCCGGACGGAATTCTACCCGTGAGTCCCCCATTAGGCGGGCGACAGCGTTCCAAGCCTGCCCGATGTTCATTACCGCGCCGCTCATCACAGCCGGGTTGGTGAGCAAGCGAAGAATGCCGAGTTGGCAGAAGCGCGCCAGAATGAGCTGGTCATCCAGCGAGACCGCATTCAGCCAGTTCCACGCTGGTTGGTAGTGGGAATGACGAACATCGGCCAACGCCAGCCAGACGTTCACGTCAGGGAAAAATGAGTTCATAGGGGGTCTCGTCAGTGGGGTAGAGGGGGCCCCGCTCGCCCATATCGGTGATGATAGGACCCGTCAGTCGGAATCCTTGCTTGGGCTTCTCTGGGGCACCATAGGTCTGCGAGACCGCTTCCAAGATAAGCACGTCAATCGACTGCCCCGTCTGTTCCGCCCGTTCGCGCAGGCGCTCGTCGAGCGATTCCGGGATCTCAACGGTTCTGGCGGCCATGCCTTCATTATGGCACCCGGCGTTCCTCTACAATAGAGACAGTGGCTGGGAAAACCTTTTACATCGAAACGTTTGGCTGCCAGATGAACGTGCACGACTCGGAGAAAGTCATCGGCACGCTGCTGGCCAGCGGCTACGAGCAGGTGCAGACGCCCGAAGAAGCCGGGCTGGTGCTGTACAACACCTGCAGCATCCGCGATAAGGCCGAGCAGAAGGTCTTCAGCCGGCTGCAGAATTTCAAGAAGGCCGGCAACGGCAAGATCTTCGGCGTGCTCGGCTGCGTGGCGCAGCAGGAAGGCGAAAAAATCTTCGACCGCGCCCCACACGTCAGCCTGGTCTGCGGCTCGGCCAGCTACCCGAAGTTCGGCGAGATGCTGGTGCAGCTCGAAGCCGGCAACCGGCATGTCACCGGCCTGAGCCTCGAGACCGAAGAGACGTTCGACACGCCCTTCACGCGCCGCGACAACCCGCACCGCGCCTACATCACCATCATCGAAGGCTGCGACAAGAGCTGCGCCTACTGCGTGGTGCCGTTCACGCGCGGGCCGGAGCGCAGCCGGACGTCGGAAAGCGTGATGGCCGAAGCACGCGGTCTCGCGGAGCGTGGGTTCACCGAAATCCAGTTGCTCGGGCAGAACGTGAACAGCTACCGCGATCCTTCGCCGGCCGGCTGGGATTTCGCCACCCTGCTCGCGCGCGTGGCCGAGATTCCGGGCATCCGCCGCGTCCGCTACACGACTTCGCATCCGCGGGATTTCGTCAAGCCGATTGTGGACGCCATGGACGCGAACCCGGTGCTCTGCGATCACGTTCACCTGCCGGTCCAGTCCGGGTCGACCAAGGTGCTGGCTGCGATGGACCGCCTGTACACGCGCGACGAATACATGCGCCGCATCGAGTGGCTGAAGAACGCGAAGCGGAGTTATTCGATCACCACCGATATCATCGTGGGCTTCCCGGGCGAAACCGAAGAGGATTTCGAGCGGACGCTCGATCTGCTGGACGAAGTGCAGTACGATTCGCTGTTCAGCTTCAAGTACTCGCCGCGGCCGAATACCGCTGCCCTCGAAATGGGCGACCGCGTCGCGGAAGAGGAAAAGCAGCGGCGTCTCGCGATCCTGCAGGAGAAGCAGCGCGCGATCCAGATCCGCCGCAACGCGGAGCTGATCGGCGCCGTGCGCGAGGTGCTGGTGGAAGGCCGCAACCAGGCGCTGGGGCAGTGGATCGGGCGAACATCCGATAACCGGACGCTGAATTTCACCACGGGCCAGGCGGACTCGCCGTCCGGCAACGCCGATTCCCTGGTGGGAAAGTACCTGTCCGTTCGTGTTACCCGCTCCGGGCCCAATTCGCTCGTGGGCGAATCGGTAACTGTGGTGTAATGAGGTCTGGAGGAGGGCTCATGGAAGTCGAAATGAAAATTCGCGGGCTCATGATGGATCCCGTGACCAATATGCCCATTGTCATTCTCAAGGATGTGAATGGCAGTACAGTCCTCCCCATCTGGGTCGGTGTTTACGAGGCCAATGCGATCGCGCTCGAAATCGAGAAGGTCACCACACCCCGGCCCATGACCCACGATCTGATCAAGAGCCTGTTGCTCGGCCTGAGCACGTCGCTGCGCAAGGTGGTCGTGAGCGAGCTGAAGGACGACACCTTCTACGCGGTGATCTGGCTCGATCGCGATGGCGACCTGATCAGCGTGGATTCCCGGCCGAGCGACGCCCTGGCACTGGCGCTGCGCTTGGACTGCCCGATCTACGTGGAGGAAACGGTGCTGAAGTCCTCGAAGGTGGCAGCGTCCGTTTCCGAAAAAGTGAACAACGAAGAGCTGCGGCGCTGGCTGGAGGGCCTCAACGACGAGGACCTCGGCCGCTATAAGATGTGACTTCCGAGATCGCCGCGCGGCTCGAGAGCCTCAACATCACCTGGTTCGCCACCGAAAAGGGATATACCATGTTCACCCGCGGCGAGTGCGCCGCGGTGGGGCATGAGCAGGCCGCGGGGGTGTCGCTGGGCAGCTCCGGGCTGATGACGGAAGCGGGCTTGGCGTACCTGGTGTGGCGCGAGGATTGCGCGTTCCTCGTCGCGCACGGCGGCGCGGAGCAGCCCGCATCGGCCGCGCAGGTGGAGGCCGTCCGGCGCTTCTCGGCGGATTTGAAATCGGCCCTGGCACCAACGACATGACGATCGACGAACAACTGCAATATCTCCGCAAAGGCATGGCGGAGATCATCCGCGAAGAGGACCTGCGCGAGCGGCTGGAGCGGGCCGCAAAAACCGGGCGCCCCCTGCGCGTCAAGGCCGGCTTCGACCCCACCGCGCCCGATCTGCACCTGGGCCACACCGTCCTGCTCCGCAAGATGAAGCACTTTCAGGACCTCGGCCATACGGTCATCTTTCTGATCGGCGATATGACCGGCCTGATCGGCGATCCCACCGGCCGCAATGTCACGCGCCCGCCGATGACGCGCGAGGCGATCCAGCAGAACGCGGAGACGTACAAATCGCAGGTGTTCAAGATCCTCGATCCGGCGAAGACGGAGGTCCGCTTCAACAGCGAGTGGCTGGAACCGATGCGGTGGGCCGACGCGGTCAAGCTCTGCTCGAAGTACACGGTGGCGCGGCTGCTCGAGCGCGAGGACTTCACCAAGCGCTTCAAGGAAGGCATCGCGATCTCGATGCACGAGATGCTCTATCCGCTGGCGCAGGGCTATGATTCGGTCGCGCTCCAGTGCGATGTGGAGATGGGCGGCACGGACCAGAAGTTCAACCTGCTGGTGGGCCGCGAGCTGCAGCGCGACTACGGCCAGCCGCCGCAGATCGTCGCGACCATGCCGCTGCTCGAGGGGCTGGACGGCGTCAACAAGATGTCGAAATCGCTCGGGAACTACATCGGCATCACCGAGCCGCCGGAGGTCATGTTCCGCAAGGTGATGCAGGTTTCCGACGAGCTGATGTGGCGCTATTACCTGCTGCTGACCGACGCGAGCGAAGCCGAGATCGCGGCGATGCAGGCCGGCATGCATCCGATGGAGGCGAAGATCGCGCTGGCGAAGCACATCGTGACCGATTTTCATTCGGCCGCGGATGCCGAGCACGCCGCGGATGTGTTCACGAAAGTCGTGCGGCACAAAGAGGTGCCGGAGGACATGCCCGTGGTCTCGCTGCCCGACGGCGTGACCAAAGACGGCGCCATCCGCGTCGATAAGCTGCTGGCGAAGGTCGGGCTGGCGGATTCGGTGACGGACGCGGTGCGCAAGATCAAGGCCGGCGCGGTGGAGATCAACGGTGAGAAGATCAAGGATCTGGCACTCGCCTCGCCGCCGGCGGAGATGGTGATTCAGGTGGGGAAGAACTGGCGGAAGGTGACCGGCGCCTAGCCAGCAAACATGCGACATTAGTTTACGGTGAGAAAGCTCTTTTTCTGGAAGCTCAGGCAGCGCGAGATCCGGCTGGGCGAACGCACGGTGCTGATGGGCGTCCTCAACGTCACGCCGGATTCGTTTTCGGACGGCGGCAAGTATTCGGACCCTGACCGCGCCTTCGCGCGCGCGCTCGAACTGGAAGAACAGGGCGCCGATATCGTGGACATCGGCGCGGAATCGACGCGCCCCGGTTCGGAACGCATCTCCGCGGCGGAGGAGATCCGCCGCCTGATTCCGGTCCTCAAGCGGCTCAAGGGACAGTTGAGCGTGCCGATTTCCGTCGACACCTATAAGGCGGAAGTCGCCGAGCGGGCGCTCGATCTCGGCGTCGAGATCATCAACGATCCCTCCGGCCTCACGTTCGAGCCGCCGCTTGCGCGCGCGGTCTCCAACCACGATGCCGGCCTGATCCTGAACCACATGCGCGGGCGCCCGGAGACGTGGAGCAAACTCGCTCCGATTCCCGATCCTATGGGAACGATCCTGCGCGACCTCGATGCCGCGGTGAGCCGCGCGCGGCGCGTGGGAATCGACCGCGCGCGGATCGTCGCCGATCCCGGGCTCGGCTTCGGCAAGCGCAAGGAGCAGAACGCGTTCATCCTCGGCAGCCTGGGCGCGCTCGCGCCGCTGGAACTGCCGATCATGGTCGGGCCCTCGCGCAAGTCGTTTCTGGCGCACGCGAACGCGGAGGAAACGCGCTTTGCTACCGCGGCGGCGGTGACGGCGGCCGTGCTCAACGGCGCGCACATTGTGCGCGTCCATGACGTGCGGGAGATGCGCGCGGCGGCCGATGTGGCGGATGAGATTTTGCGGCAGCGGCAGGGCTAGTGGCATATGATATGCCACTACGCGAATGCCGCCCTCGTGGAATCAGAGACTTGCGGGCCGGGGTGGCATATCATATGCCACCTGCGGAAAAGGAGAGCCCTCAGAACGCCCAGCGCCAGAGGCTCGCGCCCACCGTGTATCCTGCTCCCACCGCCGCGAACAGCACGAGGTCGCCCTTCTTCAGCATGCCCCGCGCGACAGCGTCGCGCGTGCCGAGCGGGATCGTGCCGGCGGTGGTGTTGCCGTAGCGGTCGATGTTGATCAGTACCTTTTCGGGCGGCATGCCGAGCCGCTCCGCCGTGGCGGTGATGATGCGGCGGTTGGCCTGGTGTGGGATCATGACGGCCACATCGTCGACGGTCACGCCGTTGCGCGCCAGCAGGTCGCGCGAGACTTCGTACATCTTGCGCACGGCGTATTTGAATACCTGGGCGCCATCCTGCTTGACGTAGTGCAGCCGCTGGTCGATGGTCTCGTGCGAAGCCGGCAGGCGGCTGCCGCCGGCGGGCATCTTCAGGTAATCGCCGCCCGAGCCATCGACCTCGCCCAGAAAATCGATGAACCCATAGTCCTCGCCGCCGGCGGCGGGCTCGAGCAGCATCGCCCCCGCGCCATCGCCGAACAGCACGCAGGTGGCGCGGTCGGTGTAGTCGATGATGCGGCTCATCGTGTCGGCGCCGATCACCAGCACTTTGCCGTGCGTTCCGGCCGCGACCAGGTGGGCTCCGGTGGTCAGGCCGTAGACGAACCCGGAGCAGGCCGCGACCAGGTCGAAACCCCACGCGCCCCGCGCGCCCAGACGGTTCTGCACCAGACAGGCGGTCGAGGGGAAGAACATATCCGGCGTCACCGTGCAGACGATGATCGCGTTCACCTCGGCCGCATCGATGCCGCGGTGCGCCAGCGCGCAGCGCGCGGCTTCCACGGCCATATCCGAGGTCGCCATATCCGGCGCGGCGATGTGGCGCTCGCGGATGCCCACCCGCTCCATGATCCACTGGTCGTTGGTCTCGACCATTTTCTCCAGGTCCTGATTGGTCAGCAGCTTGGGCGGCGCGTAGCAGCCGAGCGCAGTGATTTTGGCCTTGGGCAATGTAGTCGTTCCCTTAAGTGTTCAGGTTATCGCAAATCCGCCGCGCGCTGCGAATACAATGGACGGTCCGGGCTCGCGATGCATGCCGCCACGGATTCCCGCACGCCATGGTCCGCCGTATGAAGGCGCCTTTTCTCGCGCTCCTCCTGCTCGCCGCTGCGGCGGCGCAGGATACGCGTGTCATCCTGCTCGGCACGGGCACGCCGAATCCCGAGCCGGAGCACAGCGGACCGGCGGTAGCAGTGGCATCCGGCGGGAACGTTTACATCGTGGATGCCGGCCCCGGCGTGGTGCGGCGCGCCGCGCAGGCCGGTGTCCGCATGGACCAGATCACGCGCGCCTTTATCACTCACTTGCACTCGGACCACACCGCCGGCCTGCCCGACCTGATCTTCACTCCGGCGGTGACCGGACGCCGGCAGGCGCTCGAACTCTACGGCCCCCGCGGCCTGCGCTCGATGACGAACTTCATTCTGAAGGCCTGGCGCGAGGACATGCAGGTCCGTCTGCACGGCCTCGAGCCCGCGATACCCGCGGCGTACGTGGTGCATGTTCATGAGATCGGCGCGGGCGAGATTTACCGGGACGCAGCCGTCCGGATTTCGGCCTTTGCCGTCGCGCACGGCTCGTGGAAATACGCGTATGGATACCGCTTCGTTGCGCCGGACAAGACGATCGTGATCTCCGGCGATACTACGCCCAGCGAGAGCCTGGCCGCCGCGGCGAAGGGCTGCGACATCCTGGTCCACGAGGTCTATTCGCAAAAGGGCTGGGAAGCGCGCACGCCGGAGTGGCGGCGCTATCATGCGGCGTTCCACACTTCCGCCGTGGACCTGGGCCGGATCGCCGAGCGGGTGCAACCGAAGAAGCTGGTGCTCTACCACGAGCTGCCGATGGGCCAGTCGGAGGAGGAACTGCTCCAGGAGATCCGGCAGAACTTCCATGGAGAAGTGATTTACGGCAAGGATTTGGATGTCATCAGGTAGGCCAGGCCCGCGCGGCCGTTGATATAATCCCGCCATGTTGGATGGCTTGCGGCAGGATCTGCGCTACGGCGTGCGCTCATTGCGCAAGACGCCGGGCTTCACCGCGGTCGCGGTGATTTCGCTCGCGCTCGGCATCGGCGCCAATCTGGCGATCTTCAGCTTCGTCAATTCGGCGCTGTTCAAGCCGCTCGCCGCTGAGCGGCCGCAGGAACTCGTCTCCATCTATCACCGCCCGGATACCCGCGCCGGTGCGGAATTCTACTCCACTTCGTACCCGGAATATGAGTTCTACCGCGATCACAGCACGGTATTCACCGGCATGCTGGCGTATCTGCGCGTGCCCATGATCGCGGGAGAGGCAGCCGCCGGCCAGCGGCTCTCGGGCGAACTGGTGAGCCCCGGCTACTTCGATGTGCTCGGCCTGCGTCCTGCCGCCGGGAGGTTTTTTGCGCCGCGGGAGAGCGGCGCCGTGGCGGTTATCGCCGATTCGCTCTGGCGCGATTGGTACGGGCGCAGCCCGGCGGCGATCGGCCGCTCGATCCGCATCGGCTCGGGCCGGTTCACGATCGCCGGCGTTGCGCCGCGTGAGTTCCGCGGCATCGTGCTCGATTGGGCCGAACCGCCCTCGGTCTGGATCCCGGTGGAACGCTACGCGGAAGCCGTCCCCGCATTCCCCTTCGACATCACGCGCGCCTGGGGCATGGAGTCGTACCTGGTCACGGCGCGGCTGCGCCCCGGCGTATCCGCCGCGCAAGCCGGCGCGGAGCTGGCCGCGCTCACGGCCCGGCTGCGCGAGGAGCGGCGCCGCCGCGAGCAGCAGACCGCCGTGGCCATTCCGGTGCAGCAGGCGCGCTTCTGGCCCAGCTATCGCGGAGGCGTCCTCACTTTTCTCGGCGCGCTGACGGCGCTGGTGGGCGCAATCCTGCTGCTCGCCTGCTGCAATATTGCCAATCTGCTGCTGGCGCGCGCGGCCGGACGGCGGCGCGAGATCGCCATGCGCCTGGCGCTCGGGGCGGGGCGTGGGCGGATTGCGCGGCAGTTGCTCGTGGAGAGCCTGCTGCTGGCCGCCGGGGGCGGTGCGGGAGCGGTAGCCGTGGGCGCCTGGTGCGCCCGGTTTCTGGCAGGCTTCCACCGGGCGTTCCGCATTCCGCTGGCGATCGACACCTCGTGGGACTGGCGCGTGGCCGCCTTCGGCGCGTCGCTCACCCTGCTGACGGGAATCCTGTTCGGCGCGGCGCCGGTGCTCGATACCTGGCGCGCCGCTCTTACGGGCGCGCTCGCTGCCGGGTCGGCCGGCGCCGGCCACCCGCGCTCGCGGGTGCGCGGCCTGCTGCTTGCCGGGCAGGTGGCGCTGTGCATGGTGCTCCTGGCGGGGGCGGGGCTGTTCGTCCGGACGCTGCGCAATGCCCGCGCCGAGGTTCCCTATGCCGCTCCGGCTCACCTGCTGCTGGCGCGCCTGGAGCCTTCGCTCAACGGCTATACAGCGGAGCGCGGCCAGCGGTTCTTTGAGGATGTGCTGGCTCGCGTCCGCGCGATTCCCGGCGTGCGCGGCGCGGGGCTGGTTTTCGTGGTTCCGTTCGGCGGGATGCGTGGGGGCCACGATATTCTGGCGCCCGACGGTAGCCGTCACCAGGTCGATTTCAACGTGGTTTCGCCGGGCTACTTCGCGGCCGCGGGCATGCCGCTGGTGCGCGGCCGCGACTTCGCCGCGCGCGACGGCAGCGGCTCCCTCGGCGTTGCGCTGGTCGACGAGCGCTTCGCCGCGCGCTTCTGGCCGGGCGAGGACCCGCTCGGGCGGCAGTTCCGGATGGTGGACCCGGCCGGCCCCGCCCGCCCGCTGACCGTGGTCGGCGTCGTGCGGGATGGGAAAGTCCGCGGATACCGTGACGCGCTGCGGCCTGGCTTCTACCTGCCGGCAGCGCAATATTACCTTGGCGAGATGACGCTCGAGGTTCGCACGGACCCGCCCGCGGCGCTCGTGGCCGGCGCGGTACGCCGCGAGATCGGCGCGGTGGATGCGGCCATGCCGCTCACCGATCTGGAAACCATGGAGGCGCGGCTCGACGATGCGCTCTCTGAAGAGCGGCTGGCCGCGGCCTTCGCCTCCGGGCTCGGGATGATCGCGCTGGCGCTCGCCGCCACGGGCGTTTACGGGGTGCTCGCGTTTTCGGTGTCGCGGCGCACCCGCGAAATCGGCATTCGTATGGCGCTCGGCGCGCGGCCGGCCGTGGTCTCGCGGATATTTCTGCGCGAATCGGCGCTGCTGACCGCCGCCGGGCTGGCAGCCGGTGGCATAGCGGCCGCGCTGCTCGCGCGCCTGGCGCAATCGCTGCTCTATGGTGTTACGCCGCTCGATTGGCCATCGTTTGCCGCGGCATTCGCGATCCTCGCCGGGGCCGCGGCGGCGGCCGCGCTGATCCCGGCGGTGCGGGCGGCACGGCTCGACCCGGCGAAGGTGCTGCGGAGCGAATGAAAACCTCCCTCCGCGCTGGAGGACTGGATGAGTACGCGTTGCCGCCGCCGCGCCGCGTATCGAGGGCGCGAGAGACTATGGCCGGTTTTGCGATGCATCCTCATCGAGATATGCGCCGGCCCGGCTCCGGTCTGCCGCTACAATCGAAGATTGAAACAGATCACCTTCGAAATTGTTGCCGAGTGCCCGCATACGCGCGCCCGCGCCGGCCTGCTGCACACGGCGCATGGGACCATCGAAACTCCGGTGTTCATGCCGGTCGGAACGCAGGCCACGGTCAAGGGCCTCACGCAGCGCGATCTGGCCGAGGACCTCGAAGTCCGCATCCTGCTGGCCAACACGTATCATCTTTTTATCCGCCCCGGCCACGAACTCATCGGCCGGCTGGGCGGGCTGCATCGCTTCATGTCGTGGCCGCACGCGATTCTGACCGATTCCGGCGGCTTCCAGGTCTTCAGCCTGAGCGGGCTGCGCAAAATCCACGAGCACGGCGTGGTCTTTCAATCGCATCTGGATGGCGACCTGCACACGTTCACGCCGGCATCGACCGTGGATATCCAACTTGCCCTGGGCAGCGACATCATGATGGTGCTGGATGAGTGCCCGGAGTATCCCGTCAGCCACGAGTACGCGCGGGAGAGCATGCACCGGACGGTGCGCTGGGCGCGGGAGGCGATGGAGCACTTCCGTCATCGCCTGACGGCCGCGGAAGCCGGAAACGCGATCCGCAGCGCGTTGTTTCCGATCGTGCAGGGGTCGATGTTTCCGGATTTACGGCGGGAATGCGCGGCGGCCCTCGTCGAGCTCGACGCGGATGGTTACGCGATCGGCGGCCTCTCGGTCGGCGAGCCGCGGCCGATGAGTCTGGAGATGGCCGAAGCCACCGAAGGCATCCTGCCGCGCGACCGGCCGCGCTACGCGATGGGTGTCGGTATGCCAGCCGAACTCGCCGAGTATGTCGCGCGCGGCATCGACATGATGGATTGCGTACTGCCCTCGCGCAACGCGCGGAACGGCTACCTGTTCACCTCCGAAGGGCGGGTGATCATTAAGCACGCCCGCTACCGGGATGACGAGCGGCCCCTGGATCCGGCGTGCACGTGCTATACTTGTCGAAGATACTCCCGAGCATACCTTCGCCACCTGTTCCAGGCCGGGGAGATTTTGTACGCGGTGCTGGCGACAAGGCACAACATCCGGCGGTACCTTGACATCATGCGTGGGATTAGGCAGGC
>DATGMB010000202.1:0-9801 GCA_035293845.1 Bryobacteraceae bacterium | reverse complement strand
GAGCCGCGAGCCGGTCTACATCCGCACCCACTTCCTGCTCGCGACCGGCGATGGCGCGCCGGATTTCAAATGGGGATCGACCAACGCGTACACCGAGGATGCCAACGGGCGGCCGGTGTACGACTGGACGATCGTCGACCGCATCTTCGATACCTACTTGCACGCCGGCGCGAAACCGTTCGTCGAGATCGGCTTCATGCCGCAGGCGCTTTCGGCGAAGCCCGAGCCGTACCGGCCGGTATGGTCGCCGGGCGCGGCTTTCGACCGCTATTACGTGGGCTGGTCTTACCCGCCGAAGGACTACGCGAAATGGGGCGAACTGGTGCGGCGATGGGTCGCGCACGCGGCGGAGAAATACGGGCGGGCAGAGGTCGAGAGCTGGTATTGGGAGGTGTGGAACGAGCCGGATATCGCGTACTGGCACGGTACGCCGGAGGAATACGACCGGCTCTACGATGCGGCCGCCGCGGCGGTGAAAGCCGCAGCGCCGCGCGCGCGGGTGGGCGGGCCGGCTTCGACCGGGCCGTCCGGGGCCCGGGCCGCCGCGTTCCTGCGGCAGTTCCTGGAGCACTGCGAGCGCACGGGCGCGCCGCTCGATTTCATCAGTTATCACGCCAAAGGCCGGCCGGCGGTGGTGGACGGCCACGTGCGCATGGGCCTCGAAAAGGAAGCGCAGGATGTGGAGGCGGGATACCGGATCGTGGCGTCGTTCCCGAAATTCCGCGCGCTCCCGATTATTCTGAGCGAGGCCGATCCGGAGGGCTGCGCGGCCTGTTCGGCGCGCGTCTATCCGCAGAATGCGTACCGCAACGGGCCGCTTTACGCGTCCTATACGGCCGCTGCGATGAAGAAAATTCTGGATCTGGCGGCGCAGGACGGCGTACGGATCGAAGGCATGCTGACGTGGGCGTTCGAGTTCGAAAACCAGCCGTGGTTCGAGGGGTTCCGGACGCTGGCCACGAACGGCGTGGATAAGCCGGTGCTGAACGTATTCCGCATGGCCGGGCTGATGCGCGGCAACCGGGTGGCGGTCGAGGGCGCGAGCGGCGCGGTGGATGCGCTGGCGGCGCGCGGGGACCGCGAGATTTCCGTGATGGCCTGGAACTACAGCGCCGAGGACGTGCCGGGGCCGGAGGCGGAGGTGCGGATCGCGGTCGAAGGCGCGCCGGCGCGCGCGCTGGTCCTCGAGTACCGCATCGACGGCCGCCATAGCAACGCCTACGCCGCGTGGCAGCGGATGGGCTCGCCGCAGAAGCCGACGGCGGAGCAGTACGCGGAGCTCGAAGCAGCGGGGCAGTTGCAGCAGACGGGGTCGCCGCGGTGGATGGACGCGCGGGAGCTGCAGTTGCGCCTGCCGCGGCAGGCGGTGGCGCTGGTGCAGTGGAGCTGGTAGATTCGTCCCGCGCGGCGCTGCGTTCGTCCCAAACTGCCTGACTTTGCCGCTCGATCCCATGAGAATGGAGTCATGCGAATCGGTATCGCGCTGCTGCTCACGGCATTTCCTCTCCGCGCCGCCGGACCCCGCGGCCCCATCACACCCGAAAATGTCCGCCAATTAAAACCGGCATGGACCTACGATACCGGTGAGTCGCCTCACGTTTTCTGGCACAAAGAATCGCACTTCGAAACCACGCCGGCCTATGCCGAGGGCAAGCTCTACCTCTCGACTCCCGGCGGCCTCGTCATCGCGCTCGATGCCGCCACCGGACGAGAAATCTGGAAGCGCGATCTGCACGTGTACCGCGACGGCGATTTCAGCGAGCCGACCACGCGCGGCGTCACCTTATCAGGACACGCCATTTACGCCGCCACCACCGATGCGCGCCTCGGCCTCGCCAACGCGCGCAAGCACCTCGCTACCGTCTATAGCGGCCAGGCCGCGCTCAGCCTCAGCAACCACCCCGGCGGCGGAGCCGTCGTGGAGATCCAAGTGCCCGCATGATCCGCGTATTCTTAGTGGAGGATGAACCGCCCGCGCTGCGCAAACTGGAGCGGCTTTCCCGGGCGGAGGGCGATCTCGAAATCTGCGGCAGCGCCGGAACGTGCGCGGAGGCGATCGCGGGAATCCAGGACGCCCGGCCCGATGTGCTGCTGCTCGACATTCGCCTGCCGGACGGAACCGGTTTCGAAACCGCCTACGACGAACACGCTGTAAAGGCGTTCGAATTCGCCGCGCTCGATTACCTGCTGAAGCCCGTGTCGCAGGAGCGATTTTCCGCCGCGATCCGGCGCGCGCGCGAGCGCATGGCCGCGAGTCCGCGCGCCGCCGGACCGCGGCACATCAGGCGATTCCTGGTCGAGCGCCTCAAGGCAGCGTATTTGCTGCCGGTCGAGGCCATTCGCTACATCGCCGCCGACCGCAACTATGCCCTGCTGTACAGCGATCGGGGCGAGTTCGCCGTGCGCAGTACGATGGATGCGCTCGAAAAACGGCTCGATCCGGCCGAGTTCGCCCGAGTGAGCCGCAGCGCCATCGTGCGCCTCGCCGCGATCCGTGAGGTGCGATTCGGCGAGGATCACAATCACACGCTGATTCTGCATTCCGGCGAGGAGATTGGCTGCTCGAAAAAATATTGGACCGCGGCTCTGACCCGCTTGCTGTGATCCGATCCACATCGCGAGCCGTTGACGGGATCGGCGGCCGTCGCGGCGCCCTTACCCCGCCCGGCCCGTTCGCAAGATCCAGTTCCGCGCCATCGCGGTGTAGGCGCGGGCTTCTGCGTTGGTGCGCAGTTCTTCCAGGGTGAAACGCATTTTGCGCGCCCAGTTCGGGTACTGCCACGTCGTGCCGGGAAGGTTCTGCTGCGCGGGCTCCTTGGTCAGGTCTTCCTGGTTGATGGCCAGAAGCTGGCAGGGCGTGAGGGCCAGGAAGCCGATGACCGCATTGTGCAGCTCGCCGGTGAGCTCCGGGTAATGCTCGGCGCGGCGCGGCAGATGCTCCGGCATGAGGCGGAGCTCGAACAGCACGTCCAGCATCTTCTGCTTTTCGCGGGCGCGCGATTCCCACTGCGCGCGGGCGGCGCCCTCGTCGATGGCGCCGGCGGCGCGGCGGGCTTCGATGTCGCCCCCGGTCCAGAAGCCGGCGAGCGTCGGCAGGTCGTGGGTGGTAGAGGAGACCAGCGCCTGCTCGGGGTACTCGGCGGGACGGCGGAACTCGCCGCCCTCGTTCTTCTCGAAGTAAAAGAGCCGGTAACTGAGAATGCCGAACTGCCCCAGCGTGCGGCGGACTTCGGGCTCCACGGTGCCGAGGTCCTCGCCGACCACAACGACGCGGTTGCGGACGCTTTCGAGCGCGAGAATGCGGAGGAAATCGGTCGAAGTTTCGCGGACGTAGGCGCCCTGCGTGGCGTCGGAGGAATCGGGGATCCAGTAGAGGCGGAAGAGGCGCATCACGTGATCGATGCGCAGCGCGCCGCCGTGGCGCGAGTTGCGCCGGATGGTCTCGGCGAAGAGGCGGTAGCCGTCTTCGCGGTGGCGCTCGGAGTTGGGCGGCGGGAAGCCCCAGTCCTGGCCGGTCGGCGAAAAATCGTCGGGGGGCGAGCCGACGCGGCAGCCAGCGACGAAAAACGGGCGGTGCGCCCAGAGATCGCAGCCGAAGCGGTCGGTGGCGAGCGCCAGGTCGTGATACAGGCCGATCGGCATGCGGCGGTCGCGCGCGTGGCGCTGGGCGCGGCTGAGCTGGAGGTCGATCTGCCACTGCAGGTACTGGTGGAACTCGACGGCGCGCCAGTGCTTCTTCCGGAAGGCGCGGGTTTCGGGAGAATCGGGATCGCGGTACGGCTCCGGCCACTCGGTCCACATCCAGAGATTGGGATTGCGGCGGTGAAGGTGCTCGTCGAGGGCGCAGTATACGGCGAAATTCTCGAGCAGGCGGCCTTCGCGGGAACGGAAGGCTTCGAAGTCGCGGGCGCGGGCGGGATCGCGGCGGCGGTCGCGCAGAAATTGCACGAAGGCGAGCTTGAGAAAGCGGAGCTTCAGGGCGGCCACGCGCTCGTATTCGACGTAGGGCGCGGCGCGCAGGGCCTCGATCTCGGCCGCGACCTCGGGGCGGCTGCGCGCGGCCTGGGCGCGGCGGGAGCGCGCGAAATCCTCGACGGCCTCGACGTCGAGGTAGAGGAAATTCTGGTAAAAGACGCAGTTCGGCAGGTAGGGGCTGGTGTTGAAGGGGCGGCGATTATGGATGGCGTGCAACGGATTGAGCGCGAGAAAGCCGGCCTGCAATTCGTCGGCGGCCCAGTCGATGGCGGCCCGCAGGTCAGTGAAATCGCCGCAGCCCCAATTGCGCGCCGAACGCAGGCCGTAGAGGCTCAGCGCGATGCCGGAAGTGCGCCCGCCGCGGCCGAGGTGCTCCGGGGTATACGCGCGGTCGGGTGTGACGATGTATCGGCACGCGCAGCGCGTGCCGGCCACTTGCGCGGTGACTTCGTGGTAACCGAGCGGCAGGCGAATGGGCAGGGGAACGCGGCGGCCGATCCACGTGTGGCCGTCCATTTCGATCGAGCCGTGCTGGGGCAGGTCGCGGAGGCTGATTTCGGAGACCGATGTTTCCCCGTCCTCACGGCGCACGGAAAGGCACGCGCGCTCGCCCGTCCATTCCGCTGGAGCGTAAAGCGCGATTTCGTGCGGCGCGGATTCGGAAACCACGGCCACGGGAGGCAGCAGGCGCTCCCAGTGCGAGCGGGCGCGGGTGGCGAGCGATTCTTCGAGAGCGGCCGGGCTCGAGGCGTCGAAGCCCTTGGCGCGCAGAATGGCCTTCAGCGCCTCGGGCGAGGTTTCGTGGTAGCGGCCCCAAATATCCCAGTAGCCCGGATCGATCCCGCAAATTTCGGCGGCATGCTCCAGCGGCGATTGCGGGGTGTGGGGGGCCATGAGGAGGTAAATAATGATTCTAGCAACGGGCCGGGCGGCGCCGCGCAGGGTTGGGGCGTCCGCGTCGTCCATGCGAGAATGAGGGTATGGATAAGCCCTTAGCCAGTGGACCTGCGGAGCTGTTCGCGCGCATCGACGATTACACGGTTGCCAATGCGGCCTCGGCCGCCTCGGAAGGCATCCTGCTGACGACGCTCGATAAGGCCGTGAACTGGGCGCGCAAGAACTCCATCTGGCCCATGACCTTCGGGCTTGCCTGCTGCGCCATCGAGATGATGTCGATGTCCGCCTCGCGCTTCGATATTGCGCGGTTCGGCGCGGAAGTGTTTCGCGGCTCGCCGCGGCAATCGGACCTGATGATCATCGCCGGTCGTGTCTCGAACAAGATGGCGCCGGTCATCCGGCGGCTGTATCAGCAGATGCCGGAGCCGAAGTGGGCGATCTCGATGGGGGCCTGCGCGACTTCGACCGGCGTGTTCAACAATTACGCGCTGGTGCCGGTGAACCAGGTGATCCCGATCGATGTCTTCGTGCCCGGCTGCCCGCCGCGGCCGGAGCAGTTGATCTACGCGCTGATGCTGCTGCAGGAAAAAATCCAGGGGCAGAGCGGCACCGTGAAACAGGTGCTCAACCTGGCGTAACGGCGCGGCCTGCGCTCGATCACGCCACTTCCGGTTCCGGAATCAAGGCGGCCTTCTTCTCCGGGAACCAGGCGCGGATGGCCGGCAGGGCGGCGAGCGCGGCGGCTTCGCCGGCTTTTACCATCGCGGGTCCGCAGTGGAAGCCATCCCATTCCACGCTGCCGACGTCCGGCGTAATCACCAGATCGCTCTCCTTGCGCCACGATTCTTCCGTGCGCGACGAGAGAATCTGGAAGCACCGGTTGACCACCTGAAACAGGTTGTCCGGAGGCGCCGCGACCGGCTGCGCGGGCAGGTGGACCGAGATCACGTGTGTGGCGCCGAGCTGCCGCGCCAGCGCGGCGGGGATTTCCATGCTCATGGCGCCATCCACCAGCAGGTTCCCATTGCAGCGCACGGGCCGGAAGAGGCCGGGGTAGGAGCAGCTTGCGCGGATGGGCAGGAACACGTCGCCGGATTCGTAGAAGCGCACCGGCTCGCCGGTGCACAGATCGGTGGCGAGCACGCCGAGCGGGATGCGCATTTCCTCGAAGCGGTAGCACTTGAGCAGGCGTTCGAGAAAGCGCTGCATGCGCTCGCTGCCGACGAAGCCGGTGAGGCTCAGGCTCCAGCGCGCCACATCGCCGAAGCGCATGGCGCAGCCGGCGCGCGCGATTTCATCGGGCGAAGCGCCGCTCGCGTAGGCCGCGGCGGCGATCGAGCCGGCGCTCACGCCGGCGATACAGTGAATCGGAATGCCGTGCCGCTCGAAAACCTGGAGCACGCCGGCATGCGCGATGCCGCGGGCGAAGCCTCCGCCCAAGGCGAGGCCGATTCGTGGTGCGGCGGGCGGGGAGGGCTCCGAACCGAATGCCCTCTGGTGTCCGTTTCGTGACGGCCAGCGGAGAGCGGAAATCAAGCTGCTGACTGCGGCGCGTGCAGCTCGCATATGCCCCTCCCGGTCCGCTCCGGCTGCGTGGCGGAGTGAACTCTGCCTTTGAGACGTGCAAATCCACTGCCAGGTTGCGATGTTTCGCAACAATTCGATGACAGTGTGGAAGAGCGCACGGGAGTTTGCGGTGTGGCGTGCTGGCCGCCGCCTACATGGAGCCGGCCGTTCCGGAACCCTTTACAAAAAAGTACGATCCGTGGGCGGTAGCGGACCAGGGCGTCGGGAGCGCCGGCGATATTAACGCGGCGTTGATGTCGAGATAGATCTTACTGACACCGGCCGGGTAGGTGGCGTCCAAACGGAAATTGATCTGCGCTACGCCCGCCGGACAATCCGGGGCCGCCCCGGCGTAGGTCACCTGGAAGGAATAGGGGTGGACGGCCGCCGCTAGCGGAGCGGCCCCGGACGCGATGCTTCCGGTGGCCATCGGCGGGACGGTGTTGTTCAATCCGGTGGCGTAGGCGGTCACGATGGAGCCCGCCGGCGCTGGGTTTTCGGGCGAATTCAGCGTGCCGTCCTGGTTAATGAGGAGAGCCTGGCTGCCGGGTTTGCCGTCCACGGTGAAGACGGAGGGGACGAGGGGAGCCAGAGTGGTCGTGAATGGTTCTACCGATGCGGCGGGATTCTGGATCACGACCTCGACAGGCTGCGTCGTGGGAAATGGCGCGGTGGCGGCTTCGAAGGGAACGATGGCGCGGATCTGGTTTGGTGAAGCGGAAAGCAGCGGCGCCGGGAAGCCGTTGAATAGGACCTGAAGGCCGGCCAGGGATGTAGGGATCCGGCCAGATTCAACTGAGGAGGTGACGGCTTGCGAAGGGCCAATGCCGTAGCCGATGATATCGACCACCTCGCCCGGCGCGATGGCGGGCACGGAAACGAGCCCCACCTCGGTAGTGAGGCTCGGCACGTCCTCGGCCGTGTAACCGCCGCGATTGGCCGCGCTCACCGCGCAACTGACGGAGCCGGGCCGGCGCGGAACCGGGGACAGGGCGGCTACGAGGTAGCCATCGGCGGTGGTTTCGCCGAACGACCCGGGGACGATGGGAAACAGGCCGCCGAAATTCGAGATGGCGGCGTAGATCGTGCCCGATCCATCCAGCGCGATGGCGGCGGCACTCACTCCCGGGTAAGTGGAGTAGAGCAGCTTCGAGCCATCCGGCGCGAACTTCATCAGAAATCCGGAACCGCCGAAGCCGCCTGCCGGGTGACATTGAAACAGCGCGCCGGGCGTCGTGGGCGGGAAATCGGTTGTGTCGCTCGTGCCGGCCATCACGGCGGCGCCGGAGGAATCGACGGCGATGGCGGCCATGGCGGCGCCCGAGGCGTACGCGGGACTCGAACCGGAGAGGAGGGTCGAGTAGATGAGGTCCGAACCCGCTGCGTTCAGTTTGACGAGGAAGTTGATGCCGGAGGAAGCGGCGAAGGGCTGCGGCGGAGGCAGCGACGATGGCGGGCCGGGGGAAGCGGTGGACTGAAATGCTCCTGGTGTCACCGGAAACGAGACCACCGGGTTCGAAGCGTCGGGATCGACAAAGCCCGTTACATAAGCGTTGGCCTGAGCGTCGACCGCGATGGCGGTGGCGCCGGTGGATGTGGAGCCGGATAGATAAGTGGAGTATACGAGCCGGGAGCCGGTGGGATCCATTTTGGCGATAAACGCAGAAGTGGCGGCGGTCGTGGCGGTCTGAAATGCGCCTGGCGTGGCCGGCAATGTCCCGTTGGACTGATCTCCGGTGACGTACGCGCTGCCGGCAGCATCCACCGCGATCCCTTGAATGGAAGTCACGCTATTGCCGGAGCCGCGGAAATACGTGGAGTAGACGAGAGCGCCGCGGACGTCGAATTTGCTGACGAACCCGGCGCTGGGGAACAACTGGCCGATGACCTGGAAGGGGCCGGTGGAGGTTTGAAACGCCCCGGCGGTCACTGGAAAGTTGAGAGCGTTGGTGGAGCCGGCGATGTAGAGGCTGCCAGAGTTATCGATTGCCTGCGACTTGATGGTTGTTAAGGAGACGGCATCGCCGAGATAGCTCGCGTACAGCACCTTCGACCCGGTGGCATCGAGCTTGAGTAGGAAAGAGGTGCCATAAGGTCCTCGTTCCGAGGCGGGGAATTTCGGCGCACTCTGCAGCGCGCCTGGAGTGACGGGGAGATCCGGCGTCCCGATGGCGCCCGTGATCCACGCATTGCCTGCCGCGTCCACGGAGATGCCGGTCGCCTGGCTGCTGGATGCACCGAGATATGTGAGGTACTCGAGGGAGGTCCCATCCGGAGTGAGCTTGGCCGCGAAAGCGACGGGGCAGGGCTCTAGCGGGCGCGCGATCCCGACGTAGCACATGGCCGGGCTGTACCGAGTCTGAAACGCTCCCGGTGTGGCAGGCAGAGCCGAACCCGTGGCGCCCACAGCGTAGACGCCGCCGGAAGCATCGACGGCGATGGCGGTGATGTTGGCTCCCTCACCCAGCGAGGCAGTGAATTTCAGCGGTGGGGCGGATGCCGCGAGAGTGGCGGCGAATGCGCCGGCGAGCAGGATGATGCGACGGAATGACGAAGGCACGGATTCCCTCAGGTATTTGGCCTCCCCATCCGAAGTGGTTGCCGGATGGTTCGCAGCTCAAAGACCCTGGCGGGAGCTTTTCAACTACAGCTCTGGAGCCGGCGCGCGGCGATTCCTCAGCCGACCGCTTTCCTGACGAGCGCGACGATCCTGGCCTCTCCGTCCGCGGTCAACGCCTTGAGCGCGAAAGCGGTCGGCCACATGTGGCCGTCGTCGAGCTTCGCTTTATCGCTGAATCCGAGCGTAGCGTATCGGGTCTTGAACTTTTGCGCGCTTTGAAAGAAGCAGACCACATTGCCGTCCTTCGCATAGGCGGGCATCCCGTACCAGGTTCTCGGCACGAGGTCCGGCGCGGCGGCGGTGATGATCGCGTGGAGCCGCTCGGCCAGCGTGCGATCCGCCTCCGGAAGCGCGGCGATCTTCGCGAGCACTTCGTTTTCCCCCTCGGTCCTATCGGTGCGTGACCCGCGGCCCGCGCCCGCTTTCTCCGCGAGGTACTCCTTCATCGCGGCCTTTTCCTCGGCCGTGAATCCCGAGGGCCGCTTTGCGGCCGCCGTGGCGCTGGCGGGATCCTTCTGCGCGATCTTCTTTGCAGGCTTCATGGTGCTATACCTTTGAGCGAGGGTATCAAAAACCGGTGCGCTGCGGACGGTCGCGGGCTTTGTTGGCGCCGTTCAGATCGATTCCAGCTCTTCTTCGAGCATCTGCTTCTGCGAAAGCTCGGCGTAGTAGCCGCCGGCCGCCAGCAGCTCTGCGTGGGTCCCCTGCTCGACGATCCGGCCGCGTTCCAGCACCACGATGCG
>DATGMB010000201.1:0-7680 GCA_035293845.1 Bryobacteraceae bacterium | reverse complement strand
ATCCGCTTGCGAAACCCGCTTCGGCCCGTCAGACCACGAGGGCACGATAAGAACTAGCCCGAGTACCAGGGCACGTAGCGAAAGAGTCATGTTTTTTCTTCCTCGCTGTTTATATCGGCAGGAATGAGGGGAGCTTTAGCGCCGCGGAATGAAAACCCCGGACCGCCCAGCCCCGGAAGGCGGCACGGGCCCGCCGGACGGTACAATCGATGGAAGGTCATGAGAAAGCGGCTGCTACTGACGGTGGGCGTCGTGGTGCTCGCGATCTCCGTGTTCCTGGTGGTCTGGCAGGGCTCCTTTAACACGAGCAGCTTCGACCCGGCCAACCCGAACCAGACCTTCATCTTCTGGGCGATCTCCATCCTGATCTTCATCCTGATGGTGACGCTCGGGTTCATCCTGTTCCGCGAGCTGGCGCGGCTCTACATCGCCCGGCAGGCCAACCAGCACGGATCGCGCATTCGCACCAAGCTGGTGCTGGGCGCGCTGGCCCTGAGTTGCGTCCCGGTCTTTTGCCTGGTGCTGTTCAGCTTCGAGGTGCTGAGCCGCAGCGTGGAGCGCTGGTTCACCAATCCGGCCGAGCACGGGGTCAGCGTCCTGGTCGATGCCGCGAAGCTGCTCCGCCGGGAGATGCAGGACGAAGTCGACGCCCAGACCGCACTGCTCGCCGCCAAGCCGGAGATCATCCGGTATCTCGAGACCGGCGCGGCGCCGCCCGCGACCTTCCTGAGGGATTTCGCGCGCGCCAAGGAGGCGCAGCACGCCGCCATCCTCGGCACGGACCGCTCGACGGTCCTGCTCTCCTGGGACGAGCCCGACCCCGGACGCCGCAGCCCGCAACCGATCCGCGCGCGCTTTCCGGTGCTCGATGGAGCCCGTACGCTCGGCTACGCCGAGCTGGCCTCGCCGGTCCCGCTCGATGTCGCCCGGCAGGTCGCCCTCATGGACGGCTACAACCAGCAGTGGATCGTGCTGCACGACGGGCTGCGGAACGCCAAGCGGCTCTACACGATGGTGATGATCCTCATCACGCTGTTTGTCCTCTTTTTCGCCACGTGGATCGCGCTTTTTCTGGCAAAACAGATCAGTATTCCGATCGCCGCGCTGCTCGACGCCGCCAGCCAGGTGCGCCGGGGCAACCTGAAGCATCGCGTGGAGGTGCGCGCCGTGGATGAGCTCGCCTCGCTGGTGCGCGGCTTTAACGAAATGACGCAGGAGCTCGAATCCGGAAGCCGCGAGCTCGACCTGCGCCGCCGCTTCACCGAGGCGATCCTCGAAAGCATCCCCACGGGCGTGATTTCGATCGCCGCCGACGGGTCGATCCAGCGGGTGAACCGCGCGCTCTCCCGCATTCTGCCGCCCGCCGCGGTCGAGAAGGCCACGCGCCTCGAGGACCTGTTCTCGCGCGAGGATACGGCCGAGTTGAAATATCTCATGAAGCGCGCGCGGCGCACAGGCAGCGCCTCGCGACAGATCGAGATGCGGACCGAGAGCCGCAAGCTGCAGCTCGCGGTCACGGTTTCGGCGCTCGAAGAGAAGCTCACCTCGGGGTTCGTCGTGGTGCTGGAGGACACGAGCGAGCTGCTGCGCGCGCAGAAGGCCGCGGCTTGGCACGAGGTGGCGCGGCGCGTGGCACATGAAATCAAAAATCCGCTCACGCCGATCGCGCTTTCCGCCGAGCGCATCGCGCGCCAGCTCGACCGGCTGGAACTGCCGCCGGCTTCCGCGCGGGTTCTGCAGGAGTGCGCCGGGGCGATTTCGCAATCGGTCGAATCCGTCAAGACGCTGGTCGATGAGTTCTCGCGGTTCGCGCGCTTCCCGGCGGCACAGCCGGTGCGGTGCGATTTGAACGAGGTCGTGGCGCAGGCCCTGGTGGTCTTCCAGGGGCGGCTGGACGGGATCGAGATGCAGACCGACCTCTGCCCTGCCCTGCCGCCCGTGCACCTCGACCGCGAGCAGTTCCAGCGCGTGGTGGTCAACCTGGTGGACAACGCGGCCGAGGCGATGCAGGATTCGCTTGTCCGCAAGCTCTATATCGGCACGCGAGCCGGGGCGGCCGACAGCGTGGAGCTGGTGATCGCCGATTCGGGCTGCGGCATCGGCCCGGACGACAAGGAGAAACTGTTTCTGCCCTACTTTTCGACCAAGAATCGCGGCACCGGACTGGGCCTCGCAATCGTGAGCCATATCGTGGCCGACCACAATGCCCAGATCCGCGTGGAGGATAACCAGCCTGCCGGCGCGCGGTTCATCATCGAAATTCCGGCGCTCGTCGAAGCCGAAGGCGGCGTCGAGAGCGCGATGGCGCGGCCCGCGTCCCTCAGCTTATGAGGCAGCACCGGATCCTGCTGGTGGATGACGAGCCCGGCATTCGCCAATCGCTCCGCGGCGTGCTCGAGGACGAAGGCTACGCGGTGGAATCGGCCGGAAGCGGCGAGGCCTGCCTGGCCGCGCTGCCCGGCGGCGGCTTCGAGCTAGTGCTGCTCGATATCTGGCTGCCCGGCATGGACGGCATGGAGGTGCTGGCGCGGATCCAGGAAATCCCCTTCCCGGACCGGCCGGTGGTGGTCATGATCTCCGGCCATGGCAGCATTGAAGCGGCGGTCAAGGCCACCAAACTCGGCGCGTTCGATTTTCTCGAAAAGCCGCTCTCGATCGATAAGGTTTCGGTGGTGGTGAAGAACGCCCTCGCGAACCGGGAATTGCAGATCGAAAACAGCCGGTTGAAGGCGGACCGCAGCGCGCGCTACCGCATCATCGGGGAGAGCGTGCCCATGAAGGCGCTGCGGCAACAGATGGCGCTGATGGCGGGCACCAACGGCCGCGTGCTCATCTATGGCGAAAGCGGCACCGGCAAGGAGTTGGTGGCGCATGCGATCCACGACCTCAGCCCGCGCGCGAACGAGCCGTTCGTCGAAGTCAACTGCGCGGCGATCCCGGAGGAGATGATCGAGAGCGAGATGTTCGGCTACCGGCGCGGGCCGGGCATGCCCGGCACTTACAACCCGGCTGACGGGAAGGCGGGCAAGTTTCAGAAGGCCGACGGCGGCACGCTGTTCTTGGACGAGGTCGCCGACATGAGCCTGCGGACGCAGGCCAAGGTGCTGCGGGCGATCGAAGAGCAGCGCTTCGAGCCGGTCGGGGCGGCGGAATCGGCGCAGGTCGATGTGCGGGTGATTGCCTCGACCAATCGCAAGCTCGAAGAGGAGATCGAGCGCGGTAACTTCCGGGAGGACCTGTTTTACCGCCTGAACGTGATTCCGTTCTTTGTGCCGCCGCTCCGCGACCGGCGCGAAGATATCCCGCTGCTCGCCGATTACTTTCTCGCCGAGTTCACGACGGCTTACGGCCGCAAGCCGAAGGAACTGACGCCGGAGGCTTATCGCATGCTCGTGGAGCATCACTGGCCAGGCAATGTGCGGGAGCTGAAGAACCTGATCGAACGCATCGTGATTCTGAACCCGCAGGTGCGCGTGGATGCGCGGCACATCCCGCTGCACTCGGCGCGCCGCGGGGCGGACCGGTCGCTCGACCGGTTCGCCAGTTTGCAGGAGGTCCGGGAGGCGGCCGAGCGCGAATATATCCTCAAGAAACTCGAAGAGACCGGCGGGAATGTGAGCCGGACCGCGGAGTTACTGGGGCTCGAGCGCAGTAATCTTTACCGGAAGATGAAGGCGCTGGGGATCGGGCCGGCCGAGCCGCGGGTGTAAGCGTTCTCAGATAATTCCGTCGGGGAAACCCCTGAGTCGAAATATTTCTTGCATTCCCCCCCCCCCCGAGAGTTTAGTATCTAGCCTTACACCAAAGTTGTGGACTTGGACACTTAGCATTCCCGGAGGTTGAATTTCGATGAGTTATCTTGCGCGCTGGGGCCATTGCCCGGCGTGGCGGAGCGTCGCCCTGATCGTTGCGATCGCCGGCGGGATGGTGGCGCAGAATACGGCCGCAATCCAAGGCTCGGTGGTGGATGCGAAGACCGGGAAGCCAGTTTCCGCCGCGTGGGTGATCGCCAATCGGGCAGGCGCCCCGCCGTTTTCGAAGCACACCAAGTCGGGCGGCGACGGCACGTTTGCGATCCAGGGCCTGGCAGCCGGGAAGTATTCCATTTGCGTGCAGGCGGCGGGCGACGCTTATCTTGACCCGTGCCAGTGGAGCGGGAATCCAGTGACGGTGACGCTCGCGGCCGGACAGACTTCGACAGGCGCCGGCTAATGGTGTCCAGTTGGTCATGGGTACGGGGGACATTGTCAAGGTTCACGTAAATGATGCCAATGGGAAGGTGAGTTCGGGAGCCAGGCTGTCCATTGGTTTTAAGGCGGACAATGGACGATATGGTTTCGCAAAGAATACCGGACATAACGGGAACGTCGTTGAATACGAGCTTACTATTCCGAAGGGCAGGATATCGCGGTTGCTGATCGATACGGCTCTCCAGATCACCGATGCCCAAGGCGCCGCCGTTCCTCCCGGGAAGGCGGGCCCAGCAGTAGCCGGTCCGTCGGAAGTCACGATTACGGTGCGGTGAAGAGTATGCGTGAGGCAATGGAATCGAAATTGTCGAAGGTAGGAGGGCGGTATGATCGGAATTGCTGCATTGGCGTTGTCAGTGCCCTTGTATTTTGAGGCGAATCGCGGACAGACTGGACCGGATGGGCGTTATGTAGCCGTGGCCCACGGCTACACGGTCTTGCTTTCCGACACAGGGATCAAGATCCAGCAACTGGCAGGAGAAGAAGTCGAGATGATCCTCCCGCGGACCGTCGCGGTTGCCGAAGACCGGCTACGCGGGATATCGAATTACTACCCACCCTCCGGCCCGGCCCAAGCGGATATCCCCCATTTCGGCCGGATTCACTACCGTTCCGTCTTTCCGGGTATCGATCTCGTGGTCTATGGCTCCCAAAGCGGAGTGGAATATGACTGGCTGGTTAGCCCCGACGTTGATCCGGGCTTGATTCGTTTTTCGTTTCGCGGGTCATCGCGCCCACGTTTGACGGCGGATGGCGACTTGATATTGGAAACTGGCGCCGGACAAATCCGGCACCGGCGCCCTTCGATTTACCAGACGACGAACGGCAAAAGGGTGCCGATAACCGGTGGTTACCAAATTGACAGAGCAGGCGAGATTCGGTTCCGGGTCGGCCGCTACGATCGGCGCCACGCGCTCACGATCGACCCTCAGATTGTATTCGGTACCGGATTTGGCGGTCGCGGCAAACTCGTACCGCCTAATGGATGGGTTGACGACGTCGGTACAAGCATCGCGGTGGATCGCGCCGGCAACGTCTACATCGGCGGCATTTCCTATTCCGGCGATATTGCGCAGGTAAACGGCTTGGGTGTCACAGGAACCGCATTTGCTGCCAAACTCAGTCCCGATGGGAAGACGCTGCTCTATCTGACGATTGTCGGAGGCAGCGACCCGTATGCAACACCGCTCGGCAGCCTCACTGCGGATCCTGCCGGAAATGTCTACATGGCCCTGGCCGGCGCGCAGCTTGTCAAACTCGACACAAATGGTCACCTCCTGGCGTCGGTGCATCTGGGTGGATCGGGCCTCGACGAAGGGACAGCAGTGGCGCTCGGGCCTGATGGCTCACTCTACGTCACCGGGACAACTCAATCCACTGATTTCCCTACTACCGCTAATGCATACCGGACTACGGCTCCCATCGCCAGCACTAATGGCGTTCAGGCTAATAACGTGTTCCTCGTGAAGCTCAATCCGGCCGCGCTCAGCGGGACTCAACTCCCGGCAAGCGCAATCATCTATTCCACCTACCTCGGACCAGCCGACGGTCCGGTCGTCGCCGCTGACGCGTCCGGCAATGCCTACGTGGCCGCCTCGACGACCTTCTCGCATGCCTGGGACACGACCCCTGGTGCTTTCCAGCAGCAGTGCCCCGAAAATTTCTCCACCAACCAGCTCTGCGCTAGCGTCGTTCTCGTCAAGGTCAACCCATCCGGCTCGAAGCTGAGCTATGGAACCTACTACGGTGCACTCACAGAGTACGTGCCTGGCTCCGGAACAGTCGGCGCCTCCTACGCCGGTGGAATCGCCGTCGATTTCTCGGGCTCCGCGTATGTCAGCGGAGTGACCTCATCAAACCAGCTTCCTACCACGACAGGCGCGTTCCAGACAAGCACTCAGATTGGCGGAGCGTTCGTTGCGAAATTCAGTCCCGACGGCAGCAAACTGTCATATGCAACCTACCTCAGCGGCGGCGGGCTCGGGATCGCCATCGACAGCGGCGGCAATGCCTACGTCGGCGGCTACGGCGGTTTGCCTATTCGCAACGGAATTCAAATGGGCGCGGCCACGTGGCTTTGCAGCGTCTTCACGGTATCGGGCGTCCAGCCAGTTGGGGCCACGTATTGCGGCGGCGCTGGAACTCTCGCTGTTCTGAACGCAAGCGGATCTGACTTACTGTGGTCCACATATGTTGGAAGCGGTTCTGTATACGCAATCGCGCTCGATCCTCCAGGCAACGTCTATGCGACCGGCAGCGACACATTGCTATTCGTCGATGCGCGATCGTATTCAGGGCCTGGCAAGAAGAGTGTCGGCGTGATAAAGATCGCGACTGGGCAACCTTCCGGGCTTCAGTTTTCTCCGACTGGTTTGACCAATGCCGCTTCATTCCACTCCGGCCTTCCCGGACCGGGCGGTTTGGCGAGCCTCTTTGTGCACGGCTTCAAGATCAACGGAATTATCCAGGCTACCAGCGTTCCGCTTCCAACCGAAATGGCCGGCATCTCCATAGTGGTGGATGGCACTTCGGCTCCCATTTTGGCGGTGGCAGCGTTGGGTGCGGCGAACGGAGTCGATACGGAGCAGATCAACTTCCAGGTCCCGTTTGAGGTCAGCGTGACGGATACAATGCACGTCTTGGAGGTGCGGTATGGTGGGGCATCCACGTTTGTCTCGCCTGCAATCGTGGGGCCCGGGATTTTCGTGCTTTCGGACGGGGCGCCAGCCATCCAGCACGCCTCCGATTACAGCCTCGTGAATCCTTCCAACCCAGTTACAAAAGGAGAAACGATCATCATCTATGCCACCGGTTTGGGCCAGGTCCAGGGAGGCCCTCCGACCGGAGCGCCCGCCTCCGGACCGGCTCCACTGAGCCCGTGCCAGGGAGATCAACCAATCGTAGGCATCCCGGACCCCGAGAACCCGCCCAAGCCAATTGGTGATGTCCTCTACGCGGGATTGGTGCCAGGTACGGTTGGGCTTTATCAGTTGAACGTACATACGTCCACGGGTCTAGGTTCCGGCCTCGTCGATCTCGAGATCTATTACCACCAATGCTGGCCGTGGACGGGGTTTCCATTAACTACCTGTCCAGTGACACCATGGCGTATTGAGGACGGCCAACCTGAGGACCCCATCACGCCGCCGCCTCCTTCTTCCGGATCTGAACCATCTTCTTGGCCTTGTCCGTCCGCTCCTGGATGCGCCGCGTCGTATCCGTCTGACGCTCGATGTCCACAAACGGTCGGCCCGACGATGAAAATGTTCTCGTGCCGCTGAACCCACGAGGAATCCTGCGCCAGCCCGCGGACCATGGTTTTGTCGATGCCGCGCTGCGCCCGGTAATCGATATCCTCGACGCAGGCGTTGCCACGCAGCCGGGCGCGCTTGAGCCGCTGCTGGAAAGCCAAGTTCTGCCGCCACGTGTA
>DATGMB010000200.1:0-6957 GCA_035293845.1 Bryobacteraceae bacterium | reverse complement strand
GATGTCCTCGGCGGCCTCGATCCCTACCGACAGCCGCACGAGGTTATCGCGGATGCCCATGCGCTCGCGGTGCTTGGGCGCGACGTCGCGGTGGGAGCTCATCACCGGATAGAGCATCATGCTGTGGACGTCGCCCAGGGATGTCGCGCGGACGATCATCTTCAGGGCATCCATGAAGCGGAAGATCTCGGCGCGGCCGGCATCCTTCACTTCGAAGCTCACCATGGCGCCGTAGAGATTAGCTGGGAACAGGCGGCGGATCGCGGCGGCGTCCGGGTGCGCGGGGTCGGAAGGGAAATAGACGCGGTCGACGCGCGGATGCCCGGCCAGCCATTGCGCGATGCGGCAGGCGTTGGCGCACTGGCGCTCCATGCGGAGCGGGAAGGTCTTGATGCCGCGCATGGTCAGGTAGCACTCGAACGGGCCGAGGACGGGGCCGGCGATGCGGGAATAGGCGCGCAGCGGTTCGTAATGCGCGGCATCCGTGATGACGGCGCCGCCGAGCACATCGCCGTGGCCGGCGAGATACTTGGTGACGCTATGGACGCAAAAGTGTGCGCCGAGCTCGATCGGCCGCACGAGCAGCGGCGTGGCGAAGGTATTGTCGACGACCAGCGCCGCTCCGGAGGCGGCGGCGATTTCCGCGATGGCATCGAGCCGCGGCACACGCAACAGGGGGTTGGAAACCGTCTCGACGAGGATGCAGCCGGGCTTGGCTTCATCGACCGCGGCGCGAAAGGCGTCCAGGTCCCACACATCGGCGTAGCGGATCGCGACGCCGGCGGGGTCGAATACATTATTGAGCAGGCCGACCGTGGCGCCGTACAGCGCTGTGGCGGCGAGGATGGACCGGCGGCGGTCCATGATGGCGGTGCCGAGCGCCACCTGAAGCGCGGTCATGCCGGAGGCGCAGGCCAGGGCGCCATGGCCGCCTTCGAGCGCGGCCAGCAGCTCTTCAAGCGCGGCGGCGGAAGGGCTGTGGTAACGCGCGTAGCAGTAGCCTTCCTCCTCATGGGAGAAGATGCGGTCGAGCTCCTCCATGGAATCGGCAAAGAAGCTCGATGCGGTGACGATGGGGGTGGTGACGGGCGTCTGGGCGCCGCGTCTCTTGCGGTCGCCCGAATGGACGGCCTTGGTATGGATATTCCAGGTCATTTTCTCTTCCAGCGGACGCCGGCCTTGGTGTCTTCGAGGATGATTCCCTGCTCCGCAAGCTGCTCGCGGATCTGGTCGGCGCGCGCGAAATTGCGGGCCTTCTTGGCGGCGGCGCGTTCGGCGATCAAGGACTCGACTTCGGAGTCCAGGATCTGGTTGGTTTGCACGGTGGGCGCCAGCACGTCGAAGATGCTGTCGAAACGCCGCAGCAGATCGAGTGCGGCGGGGACGTTGCCGGCACAGAAGCCGCCCGAATCCATCGCGGTGTTGGCGTCGCGCACATATTCAAAGATGGCGCCGAGGGCTTCGGCGGTGTTCAGGTCCTCGTTGAGGCTGTCGCGGAAGGCGGCGGCGGCAGCGTCCGTGCGCGCGGCCATGGCGTCATCGGCTCCTTCGGGGAAGCGGTCGGTCTCGAGCCGCAGCTTGAAATTGCGCAGGCGATCGATGGCGGTGGCGGCGTCCTGCAGCCCCTTGAAGGTGAAGTTAAGCTGCTTGCGGTAGGGGACGGAGGCCAGCAGGTAGCGGATGGCTTCGGGCGCGTAGCCCTTCGCCACCACGTCACGCAGGGTGAAGTAGTTGCCGAGCGACTTGGACATCTTCTGGCCTTCGACCATCAGGAATTCGCAGTGGAGCCAGAAGCGGGCGAAGGGTTTGCCGGTGAGGGACTCGGACTGCGCGATCTCGTTTTCGTGGTGCGGGAAGATCAGGTCGACGCCGCCGGCGTGCAAATCGAGCGTTTCACCAAGATACTTGATGGCCATGACGGAGCACTCGATGTGCCAGCCGGGACGGCCGGGGCCGATGGCGGTCTGCCACGCGGGCTCGCCTTCCTTGGGCGCTTTCCAGAGCGCGAAATCGCGCGCGTCGGCCTTCTCGTATTCGTCGACGTCGACGCGGGCGCCGGCGATGTTGCCGCTGAAATCGTTATGCGAGAGCTTGCCGTAGCCGGGGAAGGTCGAGATCCGGAAATATACCGATCCATCGCTGGTGTAGGTGTGGTTCGAGGCGGCCAGGCGCTCGATGGCCTGCACCATGTCATCGATATGGGCGGTGGCGGGGACGACGTGCTCGGGCTGCTCGAGGCGAAGGAGGTCGCAGTCTTCGCGGAACGCCTTCTTGTAGACGGCGGTGTAGTCTTCGAGCGAGGCGTGCTGGGCGACGGCATTGCGGATGATCTTGTCGTCCACGTCGGTGATGTTCATGACGTGATCGAGCGCGAAGCCATTGGCGCGCAGAACCTTGCGCAGGATGTCGACGAAAGTAAAGGTCCGGAAATTGCCGATGTGGGCGAAATCGTAAACAGTGGGCCCACAGGTGTACATGCGGACGGTGTTCTCGCGCGCCGGCGAGAACTCCTCGAGTTGCTGGGAGAGCGTGTTGTAGAAGCGCAGCGCCATAATGAGCGGGGATTTTCCATCGTAGCAGACGAACGCGTATCGCCTGGGGCGGGGCTGCTCTGAGCACCGGGCAAACATTACGTGCCCCCGGTAACGCTTAGGTAAAAAGTACAGTCACGAACTATGCGGAGTGTATGATCTGACAATGTTCTGGCTTGGCCGCTGAATTGCAGCTAGACTGGTGCTTTAGCACCCCTTCCGCTACATTCCCGTTGTGCCTGCAGAGCCTCAAGGAAGGGCGTCTGACGGAGGTCTGCATGCCCATCAATGGCGACGAGCGCCGCTTGAACCGGCGATACGAGATTCACCTACCGGTACATTTTCGGGTGTCCCAGAAAGGCGTGGTGGCGCGCTGGGGCTCGGGCGTGACGCGCGATATCAGTACGTCAGGGCTGAGTTTCCGCACGCGCAAGCCGCTGCCGGTGGGTTCTCATATCGAGTTGGTGGTGGACTGGCCCGCCAAGCATCTGGAGACGGAACCGATCGATCTGCAGCTCACCGGATTCGTGATCCGCAGCGATAACGGCCGGACGGCGGTGCGCATCACCTCGCATCGATTCCGCATCAACTCGGAGCCGCAGCCGTACCGGGCGACGGCGTGAACGCCTCCGCCGGCCCCTTGACGCAGAGACACAGAGACGCCGGGGATTCACAGAGTACAAAAGTACCTGTGTGTTCCGGATTGGAGCGCGGGCGCTCCAATCCACAAAGCACTCGGCGCCATGTTGTACCATAATTGATTACCGCATGAAGGCTTTACTGGAGTCACTCCAGCCGGGGGAGCAGGATTGGCTGCTGGCGCAAGCCATCGACCCGGCGCGGCTGCCGGCCCACATCGCAATCATTATGGATGGCAACGGCCGCTGGGCCAACCAGCGGCGCATGCCGCGCGTGGCCGGGCACAAGGCGGGCATCGGCCCGGTGCGCGCCACGGTGGAGACGTGCGCGCGGCTGGGCATCCGGGTGCTCACGTTGTACGCCTTTTCCGTGGAGAACTGGAAGCGGCCGCGGCATGAAGTGGAGACGCTCTGGCGGCTGCTGCGGTATTACCTGAAGCAGGAACTGCCGGACCTGCAGAAGAACGATATCCGGCTGGAGGCGATCGGGCGGCTCGACGCGCTGCCGCCGCAGGTGCGGCGCGAGCTCGAATCGGCCGTCGAAGCGACGGCGGCCAATCGCGGGCTGCTGGTCAATCTGGCGATTAATTACGGCGGACGCGCGGAGATCGTAGATGCGGTCAACGCCATCCTCGACATGGCGCGGCTGGACGGCAGCATTGCGAAGCTGAAGATCGATGAGGACCTGATTTCGACCTCGCTCTACACCGCCAATTCGCCCGACCCCGACCTGCTGATCCGCACCTCCGGCGAGATGCGCATCAGCAACTTCCTGCTGTGGCAGATCGCGTATTCGGAGCTCTACGTTACGGAGACGCTGTGGCCGGATTTCACGCGCACCGACCTGCTGCGTGCCGTCGTCGAGTACCAGAAGCGCGACCGGCGATACGGCGGGCTGAGCGCCGGGCAGCCGGTGAACGGCAGCACCCGAACCACCGACGACCTGATCGCCGCTCTGCGTTCGTCATGAAGCGGGTCCTCACCGCTGCGGCACTGGTGCCGCTCGTCGTCTACGTAGTGCTGTGGGCGAATTCCTGGATTTTCCTGGCAGTCGTCTTCGCGGTGGCCTATCTGTGCTGGCGGGAATACGATTCGATCGCGGCCCGCTACGGGTTCGGAGCGCCGGGGCTTGTGGGCGCGATCGCGGGTTACCTGTTGCTGGCGTGGCAGAACGATGCCTGGCTGCTCCTCGCGCTGCTGTCGCTGGCATTTCTGGCCCTGGCGATGCGGATGGACGAGCTGGCGCGCGCGCTGCCGAACGCGGCGCTGGCGCTGATCGGCGTGGTGTACATTTTCGGCGCGTGGAAGTGCGCCATCCTGCTGCGCGGGATCAACCCGCACTGGCTGATGTTCGGGCTGCTGGTGAACTGGGCGGGCGACATCGGCGCGTACTACGTGGGGCGGAGGCTGGGAAGGCATCGCCTCGCACCGCGAGTGAGTCCGGCGAAATCGTGGGAGGGCGCGGCGGCTTCGGTGGCGGCGTCGGCGATCCTCGCCGGCGCGTATCTTGTACATTTCGTCGGGATGGCGATTCCGCACGCCATCGGGATCACGGTGGCGGCGAACATCGCGGGGCAGTTCGGGGATCTCGCGGAATCGGCGATGAAGCGCGGCGCGGGGGTGAAGGACAGCGGGACGATCTTGCCGGGGCACGGGGGGTTCCTCGACCGCGTGGATAGCACGCTGTTCGCGCTGCCGGTGATTTACGCGTATCTGCGGGTGGTGGGGGGCTGAAGCGCAGTTTCGCGGCCTTTCCGGCGATCCGTTGTCGAGGGCGCTCGCTGCCCGTCGAATCGAATCGCAGTGTCTGCCTGATACTTCCGGTAGCCCGGAAACTGAATGTCGCTCTGGTAGCGCCGTTTGCCGTGGACGGCCGTCCTCATGACGGCTTTGGCTGTAAGAATAAGAGCACGGCATTTTCGGTGAGACCTCCGGGCCTCATCCCGATTGCCGGACGGCCGTTCTTCTTCATGAGAATCTTCGAAACACGCCCGCTGGAGGCGAATGAGACCACTTCTTCCAGGGTGTCCATCGTGCGCCATCCTGTTCGCCCCCGGAGCGGTCCTCCTTGCGAACGATGAATTGGGTACGGGTAAAATCCGGCAGGTGCCCCCGGGTAGCGCATCGCGCTCGCCTTGACTCGCGACAGCAGCGCGTCGATTGCGGGCGCGTCCGGAGCGGCTTGAGCGGACGGACGCACAGGCTGCTACGGCGGCGAACAGTTTTGGTAAACGCCAGGCGACTTGGGACCTATCGTCAAGTGTTACTCTGAAGCGTATGGTCACGGCGCAAACCTGGGACCCGGCGTCCTATGCAAAAAATGCTCGATTCGTATCGGATTTAGGATCACCGGTGTTGGAGCTTTTGGCTCCAAAGCCCGGTGAACGCATACTTGACCTCGGCTGCGGCGACGGCGTTCTCACTAAGAAAATCGCGGATATGGGCTGCGACGTTGTTGCCGTCGATTCGAGCGCCGCGTTCGTCGAAGCGGCACGCAAACTTGGCCTGGTGGCTCACGTCGCCGACGCTGTAGCTCTGCCCTATCGCGAGGAGTTCGACGCCGTCTTCAGCAATGCCGTGCTGCATTGGATTAAGCGGGCCGACGAGATGATTGCGGGAGTCCATCGTTCTCTGCGGCCAGGCGGACGCTTCGTTGCAGAGTGTGGTGGATTCGGGTGCGTCGACAAAATCCGGCGCGCCCTGGTCGAGGCGCTTGACAAGAGGGGGATTGACGGAGAATCCCGAGTTCCTTGGTACTTCCCAACACCTGGCGACTACGCAACGCGCCTCGAGCGCGCTGGCTTTCGAGTCGATAGCATTGCCTTGATTCCACGTCCAACTCCCTTGCCTGGGGACATTACAGGCTTTCTTGAAACCTTTGGGCTGTGTTTTCTCGAAGGTCTGTCTGGCCGGGATCGCGGAGAATATCTCCAGGAGGTGCGCTCCGTCCTGGAGCCCCAGCTTGTGAACCAGGCCGGCGTATGGATTGCCGACTATGTCCGGCTCCGATTTGCGGCAACGAAGACCGCTGGCGGATAAGTCGCGATCAAGGACGCGGTGTTTACTCTAGTTTCCGATCTCGCGGGGCAGCGCCGGAACCGGGTTTGGCGTTCGCGCATTCGCCGGGAACAGCGGGCCTCCTACCGGCTCAGATACGCGTCGAAACGCTTCCAGTCCGTTTTCGACCCAGGCTGGAATCGCTCCTGGCGGGCGATCTCCTTGCCCTCGCAGGCGAAGAAGAATGTGCCGGCATAGCCGGTGTGAACGGAGAAGCGATTCTTACCGCAGTCCAGTTTCGCCGCTTGCATGTTCAGGTTCAGCGCAATATCCGGGTCGCGCACCAGGATGGTGTGCGCCGGGTCGGATTTCTTCCGGACTCCGGAGATGCCGTGGATACCGTTGCAGACGAAGAACTCCAGGCCATCTTCTTCGAAGGTGGGCTTGTCGAAGCAGGCGAGCGGGAGGCTCTTCATCGACATAAAGGCCGGCGGGCGCGGCGGAACTGGAGGCGGCGGGGCCTGTTGGGCCAACAGGAGGAGCAACACAAACTGCATGGCGGCTTAGACACCGGCATCCGCGGCGGAGTTCCCGCCCGCGGCGGCCTGCTCATGCTCCCGCAGCCACTCGTACCAGTCGTCGCCCATCAATTCGCAGGGATGCGGCGTGCGGATGGTGCCATTGCCGCAGCACATGTCGTCCGCCGGGCACAGCTTCTCGCAGCCCCAACAGATGCGCTCGGGATGCGCGGGATGAATCGGAAATTGGAACATTGGCCTCAGCGGCTCCCA
>DATGMB010000199.1:0-25483 GCA_035293845.1 Bryobacteraceae bacterium | reverse complement strand
GTCAATTACCTCGAGGTCGAGCACCTCATTCAGGCGCTGAAGGCCGAGGGCAAGAAATTCGAATACAAGGTCTATGACAACGCGCCCGGCGGGCACTACTTCAACCGTCTGGATACCAAGCTGGCGAAGGACTCGCGGCGCGAAATCTATCTGTTTCTGGCCGGGTATCTGCACCCGGCGAATCCGGTGAAATGAGACTGGCGCTGGCTCTGGTCCCGCTGCTCGCGTGCGCGCAGCCGGCCTGGGTGCCGCAGAAGAGCGGAACCAGCGCCGGGTTGCGGGGATTGAGCGTGCGGAACAGCCGCGAAGCGTGGGCGAGCGGGACCGGCGGAACGTACCTCCACACCATCGACGGCGGCGCAACCTGGGCCGCCGCTCAGGTCCCCGGCGCGGAGTCGCTCGACTTTCGCGATATCGAGGCATTCGGCGCGGGCACGGTGATGCTGCTCAGCAGCGGATCCGGCGAGAAATCCCGTATCTTCCGCACCGATGACGGCGGCGCGCACTGGACGCTGCGCTACACCAATCCGGATGCCGCCGGCTTCTTCGATGCCTTCGCATTCTGGAACGGACGGCGCGGCATTGCGCTCGGCGACCCGGTCAAGGGGCGCCTCGCGATCCTGGTCACCGCGGATGGCGAGCGCTGGTCGCCCCAGCCCGGACCCGAGGCGCTGCCCGGTGAGGGCGCGTTCGCGGCCAGCGGCACGTGCCTGATCGTGACGGGCGAACAGGACGCGTGGTTCGGGACCAGCGGCGCTCGGATCTTCCATTCCGTGGACGGCGGCCGCACCTGGACCGCGGTGCAGACGCCGGTCCGCCACGACGGTCCCGGCGCCGGCATCTTCTCATTGGCCTTTTCGGATGCGCGCCACGGCGTCGCGGTGGGCGGCGATTACACCCGGCCCGAATCGGCGGAGCACAACATCGCCATCACGAGCGACGGCGGACGCACGTGGGTGGAACCGGCGGGCACGCCTCCGGCGGGGTTCCGTTCCGCCGTGGCGTATGTTGCGGCGCGAAAGGCGTGGATCGCCGTTGGCAGTTCGGGCTCCGATGTTTCTTACGACGGCGGACAATCCTGGAAGCCATTCGACACCGCCCCGTACAACTCCGTGGCCTTCGCGCCGGATGGGAGCGGCTGGGCCGTGGGGCCGAAGGGAGGGGTGGCGCGGCTCGAATGGCGCGGCCGTTAGCGAGCCCTGCAGCCGGTGTCGCGCGGCGCCCAGAGAGGCGGCCCCGTCTGCATTCCGCCGCGGCCGCCGGACTGGCTGGCATCGGGCACGGGCCACAGATTCGGCGTACCTCCGCCGCCTCCCGCCATGCCGCCCATGCGCCGCGGACGCTGCGACCGCGCCAGCGCCAGGCTCCGGCGGCGGCTCCAGAGATCGAGCGCGTCGCCCTCGCGGATATCGAATTTCTCGGGCGTTTGCGCATCCCAGGCCAGCATGCGGCCGGTGGAAACCCCGATCCTGCCGCCGGTCCGCTCCACCGTCGCGCGGCCCTGGAAGACTTTGACCTCCGGCGGCGCGAAATCGAAGCGGTACAGGCCGGCGCGGGCCATTGCCACCGGAACGGCGCTCACCCCGAGCGTCACCGATGCGCCTTTGCCCAGCGCCGCGATCTCCACCACGGCCGCGCCGGCCAGCAGATCGACGCGCGGCTCGGTGAGGCGGTTCGAGACCAGGCGGAGCGAGCTGTCTTCATCCATCCGCAGCACCGCGCAGGGCCCCAGCAGCACCTCCGCGCGGCCGCGTTCCGTGCGCACCACGGCGTTTTCCTGAACCGGGATGAACCGCGTCGTAGAGGCTGCGATCCGCTGATTGTCGAGATAGACCGTGCCGCGCGTGTACGAGATCAGCCCGGCCTTGGCGGGAACCACCGGCTGGGCGGAGAGCGGGCACAGGACGGCGATCCCCATTGACGCAGAGACACAGAGACGCAGAGTCTGTACTATCTCTGTGCCTCTGCGGCTCTGAGTCGAGATCACCGTTCCAGTTTACTTCCCGCAGCCCATTGCCTGATTCATAAATGCCCAGACCTTGGGGTTGCGGAAAGGCTTCATCTGCTCCTGCGCCTCGGCCGGCCAGGCGGCCTGATCCGCGTAGAGTTTGCGCAGGCCCGCCGAGATTTCCGCGTCGCCGCCGGTGAAGCCCTCCACCAGCTTGCGCCACCGCGCCGCCAGCGCCTGCGCGCGCGAGCCAGCCGGATCTTCGCCCGCGCCGATCGCCGCCTCGACATCGCGGAACAGCTCCAGCCACGCGCGCGAGGACTCCTCCTGTTTTTCTGGAGTCCAATCCTTGCCCCGCTCCGCGATCTTCGCCCGGGCTTCCGGGCTGTAATACTTCTCCGTCCAATTCGTATTCTCTTGCATGCCGATCACCTCGATGATTCTTCGCAAAAGCGCGGGTTGCGGATTGCGCTCGGCCTCGGCGATGGCGCCGATTGCCCGGTCGAGTAACCGGCGCCGATCTTCCAGCACCTCCCGCTGCATGCGCAGCGCATCCGAAAGGCTTCCGGCGTCTCCATCCAGCAGGCCGCGGATTTCGCCCAGCGGCAGGCCGAGGAACTTGAGCGCCACGATCTGCTCCAGCCGCTCCAGGTCGCGCTCCGCATACACGCGATAGCCCGACCCGTTGCGGCGCGGCCGCAGCAGCCCGAGGCGGTCGTAATGGTGCAGCGTCCGCACCGTCACGCCCGCCAGTTCCGCAAATTCCCGCGCTTTCACAGTCCGATGATCCGGCCTGACGTTACGTCAGGGTCAAGAGAGAATTTCACTCCGCCAGTTCCTGCCCCAGGCCGCGCTCCCGCGCGCGCCGGTACGCCAGCGCCGCGGCGGTCACATCCTCCACCGCAAGGCCCAGCGACTTGAACAGCGTCACCTGTTCACCCGACGTCCGGCCGGCTTTCACCCCGCCGATCACCTCGCCCAACTCCGCCGCCACGTGCTCCGCGCTGAAGCATCCTTCCCGGATCGGCTGCACGATATCGCCGGCCTCCTGGAGCGCCGCGGCGCGCGAATCCACCACCAGCCGCGCCCTTGCGACCAGCTCCGGATCGAGTTCCTGCTGCGTGGGACGGCAGGCGCCGAGCGCGATGACGTGCGCTCCGTCGCTCACCCATTCGCTGCGGACCGCCGGCGTCACCGCGGTGGTTGCGACCACCACCACGTCCGCGCCGCGCACGGCTGCCTCCGCGGAAGGGGCCGCGCAGACGCCCGGATGCGCCGCCGCGAAGCGCAGCAGGTTTTCGCGCGTCGGGCTCCAGGCGCGCACTTCCTGGAGCGCGAGAACGCGCCGCAGCGCCGCCAGGTGGCTGGCCGCCTGCACGCCCGAGCCGAGAATCCCGAGCACGCGCGCCTCCGGCCGCGCCAGATGCCGCGCGGAAACCGCGGAGGCGGCGGCCGTCCGCACTTCGGTAATGTAGCGGCCGTCGAGCATCGCCAGAAACTCGCCGGTTTCCGCATCGAACAGCGCGATGGCCGCGAGATGCGTGTGCAGCGCGCGCGCGGCATTCGCCGGCACCACCGTGACCAGCTTGGCCCCGAGCGCGCGGCGCTCCGGGTAGAGCGCCGGCATCACCGCAAAGAATGACCGGTCCGCGATCTCCAGCGCCGTCCGCACCGGCTGCACCACGGCCTGCGCCGAAAATGCCGCCAGCGCCGACTCCATCGCGCCGATCAGCTCGCCGGGATCGAGCACCGCGCGCACATCCGCTTCGTTCAGCCAGAGGGCCATCGGACCCATTATCTGTCACAACGTCTGTCACAACGGCGGGCCGGCCGGTGTTGATACATTTGTGGACGCGCCGCAGCCCATTGCCGTGATCGTGCCAGCCGCCGAGCCGCTCGACTTCGAATCCGTATTCCACGCGCACTACGGCCGCATCGCGCGCCTCATCGCCCGGCTGGTGCGTGATACGGCGCGCGCCGAGGACCTGGCGGCGGAGGTCTTCTGGAAATTCTGGCGCACGCCGCGGGCGCATGGCGCGCAGGCGGATGGCTGGCTGTACCGCACCGCCGTGCGGACTTCGCTTAACGATTTGCGCGCCGCCACCCGCCGCGCCCGCTACGAAAGCCTCACCGATCCGCCGCCCGGCGAGCCCACGCCCGAACAGGCGCACGCCGCGAGCGAGGAGCGCGAACAGGTGCGGCGCGTCCTGGCCGGGCTCGACCCGCGCCAGGCCGAGCTGCTGCTGCTGCGCTCGAGCGGCCTGAGCTACAACGAAGTCGCGGCGGCGCTGGAGTTGAATCCCGCTTCCGTGGGAACCCTGATCGCCCGCGCCCAGCAGGCGTTCCGAAAGGAGTACATCCGGCAATATGGAGAACGATAACCGCGAAGAGATCCGCTGGACGGAAGAGCGCCTTGGGTCGCTCGACCCTCCGGCGGCATGGGAGCCCGACGGACCGCGCGCGTTGTTGAGGCTGCGCGCCCGCCGGGCCTGGCGGCGGCGCGCGATCGGCGCGTGCTGCGGAGCGGCCGGGGTCATCGCCGCCTGCCTGGCATTGATGGCGCTTTCGGCGCCGCAAGCCTGCGCCACACCGGCGAGCTGCGCCGTGCATTTCTGGGATGAGGTATTCCCCAACCGCGCCCCGCAGCCGCCCATGGCGGGCCAGGCCGCATCGCCAGCGCCCGCCGCAGCAGCGAGACCGGCGCCGCTCCGCGCGCCCGCGCGGATCGCCCCGGCCTCGCAAAGCGCGGCCGCATCACCGGCACCGCGGCCGTCCGCTCCCAACGCCACGCCACCGCCGCAGCCCACCGCGCCGGCGAATTTCCGGGAGTCCGGTTCGCCATCCGCGCCCATTTCGGTCGAAATCTATTCCGATTACCAATGTCCCTATTGCGCGGTTTTCTACCGCGACACCCAGGCGCGACTGGCGGACGATTTCGTAAACACCGGAAAGGTCCGCCTGGTGCACCGCGATTTTCCCCTGCCGCGGCACCGCTACGCGCGCCTGGCCGCGCGGTTCGCAAATGCCGCAGGACGCCTCGGCTACTACGACGCCGCTGTGCGCCGCATTTTCGAAACGCAGGCGGCGTGGCGGGAAAACGGCGACATCGCCGCGCAATTGACGGCGATCCTGCCGCCAGGCGTGCTGCAGCAGGTGCGCCAGATGGTGGAGCAGGACGCCTCTCTGGATGAAAGCGTCGATGCCGACCTTGCCCTGGGCGCGGCCGATGCCATCCGCGGCACACCGAGCCTGCTGGTCGTCTTCCAAGGGAAGCGGCAGGTCTTCGCGGCGTCGAATTACGATCTGCTGAAGGGCTACCTGAACGCGCTGCTATCGCAGTAACGGTGGTGGCTACTTCTTCTGCGACCGCAGATACTTCTCCATCGCGCCCCGCTCATCCGCGGTCATCGCCGGCACGGCTTTCGAGAGCATCGTCATGAACCAGTCCACCTCGTGCGGCTCGAACGGGTGGCCGATGTTGCCGCCCTTGCGGCCCTCGCCCGGTGGCTCGTTCGTGTTGACAATGAGGTCCCCGGCGGCCGAAAGAAACGCGAAAAACGGCACGCCGCCCTTACCACCGCCGAGGCGCTGGTAAAGTTCCTCGCCGCCGGGCGTGTTGAGCGACTGCTTGGCCCCCTGCTCCTCCACATCCACGCGGACCACGACGAAATACTTGTCCACGATCGGCTCGATGTCGGCGGACTCGATGAAACTATCGAGTTTCCTGCACCAGCCTCACCAGGAAGCGTCGAAGAGCACCCAGATGGCGCGATGGCCGCGCGCGGCCTCGGCGCGGGCGTTCTCCAGCAGGGTGGCCGCTGAAGGCGGCGCGTCCGCGGCCAGGGCGGCCAGCGGGAGCAGCGCCGCGGTGACGGCTACGGCGAGCTTCATGGTTGCGATTGTGGCGCTTCGGCGGCCCGGACGCAAGCCGTCCGCTGGGTCACGGGGCGGCTGCGGTACAATCGCGCTCATTATGAAGATGCTGCTCCTCCTCCTGCCCCTCGCCGGCGCCTTCGCGGCCGATTACCAGCTCAAGGCCACGCCGCAGACGGTGGTCTGGGGCTATTACTGGTCGCAGGCGAAGCCGGTGCTCACCGTTCACTCCGGCGACACCGTCGAGATCCAGACCCTCGGCACCTACAACCCGACGACCCTGCGCAACGGCGGAGTCAAGGAGGAGGACATCGAGCCCGAACTGAAGACCATCTACGCCGAAGTCAAGGACAGGGGCCCGGGCGGCCACATTCTGACGGGGCCGGTTTATATCGAAGGCGCCGAGCCCGGCGACACGCTGGAGGTCCGCATCCGCAAGATCCGGCTCAACACCGCGTATGCCTCGAACGGCTTCAGCCCGAACCGCGGCGTGCTGCCGCCGTGGGATTTCGAGCGAGGCCGCAGCAAGATCATCCCGCTCGACCGCGAGCGCATGGTCGCCCATTTCGGCCCCGGCATCACAATCCCGCTCCATCCGTTCTTCGGCAGCATGGGGGTGGCGCCGCCGGAGATCGCCGGCCGCATCAACAGCGGCCCTCCCGGCATCCACGCCGGCAATCTGGATAACAAAGACCTCGTCGAGGGCACCACCCTCTACATTCCGGTACACGTGAAAGGCGCGCTCTTCGAGGCCGGCGACGGCCACGCCGGACAGGGCAATGGCGAGGCGGACATCACCGCGATGGAAACCTCGCTCACGGGAACCTTCGAGTTCATCGTGCGCAAGGACATGCACCTGAAAGGACCACGCGGCGAGACGCCGGCGCATTGGATCGCCATGGGCCTCGACCCCAGCCTCGACCAGGCGATGATCAACGCGGTGCGCGACGCCATCGACTTCCTGGTAACGGAAAAGCACCTCTCCCGCGAGGACGCCTACGCCCTTTGCAGCGTCGCCGTGGATTTCAACGTGACGCAGGCGGTCGACGGCACCAAGGGCGTCCACGGACTGATCCCCAAGAGCATTTTCCGGTAACCGATTCGCCGTGGGTTCCTCACCGCCGGTCAGACTGGTGATTGCCTCCGCCGCTCTCCTGGCGGCGGCGTTCGCGTTCGTGATGCCACCGCTGCAAGTGAACGACGAACATGGGCATTTCGTGAGGGCGTACCAGGTCTCGCGCGGCGAATGGAAGGGCGACCCCGCGCCCGCGCTGCCCCAGGCCGTGGTCGATTTTCTCATGCGCTATCCGGAGAGATTCGATAGCGAGCGGAAGTTTGCCGCGCCGGACATCCGGAATGCGTTTTCGCGAGGCGGGGACGCGCTTGGCGCCCCGGTGCGCGTGCACGACGATGCCTCGCACCGTTTCATCACGTGGTCGATTCTCGCCTCGAGCCTTTACTGCCCGGTGGTCTATCTGCCGTCGGCGGCGGGAATCGCGGCGGCGCGCGCGGCCGGCCTCGCACCGTTGGGAATGCTGTACGCGGCGCGGCTCTGCAACGTCCTCTCGTTCGCGATCGCGCTGTGGATCGCCTTACGGTTGGCGCCGGGCTCGCGCGCGCTGATCGCGGCGGTCGCGCTGATGCCGATGACGCTGCACCAGGCAGGCGGAGTCTCGGCCGACCTGCTGACGATCGCGATTTCGTTGGCAGGCTTCGCGCTGATTCTTCGGGTTCGGGCCGGGAAAGGCGATTCGCGGCTGCTGATCGCCCTCGCGTGCTTGATGCCGGTTTGGGTTCTTTGCAAGACGTCGGTCTGGGCGCTGCCGCTGTTACTGTTCCTCCCTTCGCATCGCTTTGCCAATCGAGGGCGGCGCGCCCTGTATATTGCCGGCGTGGCGTTCGCCGCGTTCGCCGCGCTGGCCCTCTGGCAGCATGCGATCCACGGAAATCTCGCGCTGTTCCGCGCCGACCGGCTTGCCCGCGGAATGGACACGTCGGGAAATCTTGCCTTCCTGAGGGCCCATCCGGTTCCGTTCGCACGGATGCTGCTCGCGTACATGGCCACGCATTCCGGGGAACACACGGGGCAGTTCATCGGTGCGTTCGGCTGGATGAAGCTGACGCTTTCGACCGGCGCGCGCGTTCTCTATCTCGGCCTGATCCTCTTCGCAGCGATATTCGACTCACCGGGCCGGATCGTGACGGCTGCGGAGAGACTTGGATTCGCGGCGCTCTTCCTGGCGACGCTCGCCGCGACGTACATCGTGATGTTCGCAAGCGACGGCGTGGTGACGGCGCGCGGGATCGCGTTTCCGTACTCGGCGGGCGTGCAGGGGCGCTACTTCATTCCGTTCTGCCTGGCGGGCTTCCTGGCATTGCAGCGAAACCGGCGGACGATCGAGGCAGGGCGCGCGCTCCGGATCGTGGTTTACGCCGCGCTGGTGTTCGATCTGCTGTCGCTATCGGTGATCTGGAACTCGTACTACGCCTGAATGCGCGTGGCGGCCGGACGACGCCGTGTGCTCTAATGAGCCTTCCGGAGGGGACCGCGGACGGGATGCTCGAGCGATTTCTGGACCGAGTGGCGGCCAGGGGCCGCACGGCCGCGCGGTTCCGATGGTCTTGTCTGGCGGCGCTGGCCCTGGTCTGTGCGGTTGCCGCGCGGATCGGAGCGGTTCCCACCTTCCGTTACGGCCACGACGACTTCCTGTTCCTGGAGAATGGCTGGCGCGTTCTCCACGGCTTGCGGCCGCAGCTCGATTTCTGGAGTCCGTGGGGGCAGGTTCCGTTTCTGCTGGCAGCCCTCGGATTGCGACTCGCCCACGGCGCCCCGGATGCGCTCGGGGTCGCGAACGCAATTGCCGCCCTTTCGATCGCCGTGTGGGTGTATGGCATCGGGCGAAGACGGCTGGAGGCGGTTCCCGGCTCGCTGGCGGCAGTCTATACCGCGCTGCTGGCCTGCACTCCTTGTCCGCTCGGCGATCTTCCGTGGGTGTCTTCCCACGCCATGTTTTACAACCGGCTGGGCTTCGCGCTGCTGGTTCCGGTGATGGTCGAGTGCTTCGCGCCGCCGGCGTCTGGCGGTCCAAGAGGCCGGGAGGAATGGTGGGGCGGTTTCTCAACCGGCGCCGCCGCGGCGTTGGCGCTTTTTCTGAAGGCCAGTTTTTCCCTGGTGGCCGTGGGACTCTTTATCGTCTCTCTGTTCTCGCTGCGCGGCCGGCGCAGGATCATCGGATTTGCAGCGGGAAGCGGTGCGGTGTCACTGGCGGTTCTGTCGTACCTGCGCTTCGATGCCGCAGGCGTGTGGCGCGCGCTGCGCATGGCAGCCGGCGCACGCGCGCAGAGCCTCCCGTTTCGAGCCCTGCTCGAAAAGGTGCCGGAAAACGATGTGACGCTCGCGATTCTGCTGGCAGTCGGGCTGGCCGCTTTGGGGCTGAAACCGCGGAACGAAGAACGCTTCGGGCGCTTTCAGGTTCTCCTCCTCGCGATCATCGTTTTCGCGGCGGGCATTGCCCTCTTGGCCACCAACCAGCAGGATGGCGGGCTCCCGCTCTCAGCGGTATTCGCGCTGATCGTGGCCAGCCGGCTGGCGGCCGCCCATCAGCCGCCGGAGTTCGGGCCAGCGGGCGCCAAGTCGTATCGAAACGGGGCCGCGCTGCTGGGCTGCGCCCTCCTGTTCGTACCGCCTTGCGCGGTGGACGCGTGGGGGCTCACGGCTGCCGCGGTTCACAAGATCCACCCTCCGCCGTCGTGCCTGGGTTTCGCGGAGCCTCGCCTGGCGGGATTGCTCCTTTGCGACCGGCCGGAAGAGCTCCAGCCGCGGTGCAACGGTCTCGCTTACACGACTTACGTGAACGACGGAGCCAGACTCCTGCGAAGCCACTGCCGTCCGACAGATCGGGTGATGACGATGGACATGCAGAACCCGTTTCCGTACGCGCTCGGCTGGCCGCCGCCGCGCGGAGGAACCGCCTCGAACTCCTTCGGCGTCACCATGAGCGACCGCTACCGGCCGGCCGCGGACGAGTTTTTCGGCGATGCGACCGTGGTCATGGTTCCCAAACACCCCGCGGAGTTGCAGGAGCGGATCGATGGCTTAAACCGGTGCTATTTGCCGGAGGTGCAGCGCCGTTTCCACCTGGCCGCCGAGTCCGCCTGGTGGTGGTTGTACCGGCGCCCCTGAACCCTGGCCCGATACCGCCCGGTCTCACGGCCGCGAGTAGAACGCAATCTCCGGCGCGCTCGTTACGGCGCGGAAACCCAGGCCTTGGAGCAGCCCCTCGGTCAGCGGCCCCCGTTCGTGTACCCGCACGGCCATGCGCAAGGCGCCAGCCTGGTCCAGGCCCGCCTGGAGCCGGTAGGGGATCTGCCGCACATCATTGGAATAGGTCCAGGGATAAGTCTCTCGCGGCCGGATCATGATCCAGGGCAGGTCGAGCCAGGCGTCGTTCGTAAGGATCGCCTGCGACCTCCGGAACCAATGCGCGCCGGACCACAGAACGAGATCGGCCCCAAGCCCGACCCCCGGACCCGGTTCGGCTACGACAATTCCCAATGAGCCCGGCGGAGCCGGCGGAACGTCCATCGAGGCGGTCAATTGGCTCACGGCGGCCGACAACACGCTCGACTGGAAAACAATGAGCACGGGCGCGGCCGACAGCGCCAGGATGCCCATCGCCGTAGTGCAGGCGCGTGGCGGCTTCACCGCGGCGGCCGCCAGCAGCAGAAAGATGACCCAGTAGAGGCCGAAGCGCTGCGCAAAGTGGCTGCTGTTATTCACCGAAAAAGGAGCGGCGCAACTCACCACCAGACAGACCGCGGCAGCGGCCGTCGCGGTAATGGCTGCCGCGCCCACCCGGCCGCGCCGCTTCCACCAGCCCATGACGAGCGTGAGCGCGGCGAATCCGGCGAGCGCCTGTAACACCGCCAGGTAAAGCGGGTTCAACAGAGGCGCCAGCCACATCAACCGGAGTCCCTGGATTGCGACGGCGAGCGAACCAGGGCGGTAGGGGCGGATTCCGCCGGGCGCCACGTCCCGGAAACTCAGGACCCACACGGCAGCCGCCATCCCCATCACGGCGAGCACCGCGACCGGACGGGCATGGGCGCGCAGCCCCTGCCGCAGCGTGCCGCCCGGGGCCAGCACGTCACGAACCAGTTGCACGCCCAGGTGAAGGCCGGCAAAGGAGAGAAAGATCGCGCCCGGCAAGGGATGCGTCAGCAGATCGAGCGCGAACACAAACGCGAGGATGGCGATGCGGCCGGGAGTCAGCGCGCCCATCCAGCGCAGCCAGCCGCCCCCGAGCACCAGCACCAGGGCCGTCGCGAGAAGAAAATTGAGAAAGCCGAGGTAGAGGAACGAGTTCAAAGAGAAGATCGCCGCAGCCAGCGCCCATTTGCCGGGCGAGTTCGTCACCGATCCGGCCAGAAATTGAAAGCCGAGCACGAACGTCAGCACATACGCGCAGACCAGCAGTTTTTCGCTGAGGAGCGGCGGGAAAACGGTCTCCAACGCCAGCAGGCAGTAATAGACGAACGCGTATGGCGTGACGTAGGACTTGATCGCGAAATGCTGCGGGTATGGACCGGAATGCGTCAGCAGCCCGCGCAGCACGTCGACGTAATACAGGTGAAGCGGGCCGTCCTGGCTGGGGAAAAAGGGCAGCCGAAGGATCATGACCGCGATGGATAGGGCAAACATCAGGGGCAGGACACGCCAGAGAAATGGCTCTGCCGGGCGTTCCACCAGCTTGTCATCCTGCTTCGCGCGCGCCGCGATCATAACCGGGGAGCCATCCAGACTAGCACAACCACCGCCCTTTGCCCGCTATCGTTGGTTAACACCCACGCCTTCACTAAGGCCGGTGTAGACCGCGCAGGCGGGCCATGGGATGCTGGCCAGGAATACGGCCGTGCCGGCATCGACGAATGGTCTCTCGGAAGAAGAGTCTTGCGCTGTTCTGTGCCGCGGGAGCGCTGGTTTCGGCGCTCACCGCGCTGTACGGACCCTTCCATTGGGGCGAGCCGCGCGACGGACGAAATGACTTTCGCGCTTTCTACGCAGGCGGACGCCTGGCCGGCACGAGCCGGCTCTACGTTCCCGAAGCGATATACCGCGTACAGGAAGCCGAAACGACTCCGTGGGGACCGGCGGACCTCGAAACCAAACGCGCCCTGGTCTTCATCCGGCTGCCGTGGTTCGCGCTATTCCTCAAGCCCATTTCGCTGCTGCCCTACCTGGCCGCTTACCGTCTTTGGCTGGCCCTCATGCTGGCGGCCCTGGGCGTCTTCTTGCTGCTGTGGGATGGCGATTGGCGCGTGAAGGGGCCGGCGGTTTGCTGCTGTCTCCCGGCCTTCCGCGGTATCTTCAGCGGCCAGGACGTAACACTGGTCCTGATGTGGCTGGGCCTCTCGCTTTACCTGTGGCGCCGCAACCGTCCGTTCCTCGCCGGCCTGGTGCTGGCGCTGTGCACGGCCAAGTTCCACCTGATGATCCTGGTCCCGCTGGTGCTGCTCGCGCAGAAGCGGTGGCGCTACACGGCTGGTCTTGCCGCCGGAGGCGCCTTGCTTTTCGCGGCCTCTTGCCTCGGTATGGGCTGGCGCTGGCCTCACGAATTTCTGCGCGCGATCCAGGATCCGCGCATCAACGCCGCTCCGTCCCGCATGCCCAACCTGCACCTGCTGGCGCACGGCAGCCTATTCATCGAGTTGCTGTTGGCGATGACGGTTGCTCTCTCGGTATGGTCCTTCGCCCGGCGCAGCGATTCGCTCGAATGGGGAATCGCTCTGGCGTTCGCCGGCGGCGTGATTCTGGCGGTTCACAACGATATGCAGGACTGCTGCCTGATGCTGCCGGCGATCCTCCTGGTGGCGCAGCGCGCCGCCGGATGGGCCGCCATGCTGGCGATCGCGCTGGCCTCGCCCGTCCCGTGGTTCTGGCTGTTGTGGCAGCCTCCGTTCCCGGACGCCACGCGCGGGATGCTCCTTCTCTTCGTGCTCAGCGCCGCGTTCTCCCTGCGCGCAGATTGGACGCGCGAGATTCCCGCCGCCGTGCCGGGCGCCGGGGAGCCGCGCCGGATGATCGCGTAACCACGATGTAATACAGTTTTGCGGCGGTACTCCGCACCGCTTGCTATTCTAGATTCTTGGCCCGCATCCATCCTTTTCACCCATTCCGCTATACCGCCAAGGCCGGCTCTCTCGACAAGCTGGTCACGCAGCCGTACGACAAGATCACGCCCGCCATGCGCGAGCGCTATCTGGCCGCGAGCCCGTACAACCTGGTGCGCATCATCCTGGGCGAGCGGCACGCGGAGGACTCCGAGTCCGACAACGTTTACACTCGCGCCGCCCGGTACCTGAACGACTGGATCGCACGGGACATCCTGGCCCGCGACGCCGAGCCCGGCGTGTTTCCGTACTTTCAGGAGTTCACCGAGCCGGATTCCGGCGAGCGGCTCGTGCGCAAGGGTTTCATCGCCCTCGGCGGGGTGGAAGACTACTCGGCGGGCATCGTCCACCGCCACGAGCATACGCTGGCCGGCCCCAAGAAGGACCGCCTGGAACTGCTGCGCCACACCCACGCGCACTTCGGCCAGATCTTCATGCTTTATCCCGACCCGGCCGGCGAAATCGACGCCATGCTCGACGCAGCCGCGCAGGCGCCGCCGCTCGCCGAGGTGACCGACGAGTACGGCGCCATCCACCGGCTCTGGAAGATCGCCGGGGGCGAGGCGATCGCCGCGCGCATGTGCGATAAGAAACTGCTGATTGCGGACGGACATCACCGCTATGAAACCGCGCTCGCCTTCCGCAACGAAAACCCCGGACTGGCCGGCGCGGACCGCGTGATGATGACGTTCGTGAACCTGCACTCGCCCGGCCTGCGCATCCTCGCCACTCACCGCCTGGTGAGCGGGCTGGCAGAAGGCTTCGCGGACCGCTTCCTGCGCGACGCCGCCTCGGACTTTCAGGCCGCCGAAATCGATTCGCCGGCCCGCCTGCAGCAAGCCTGGCGCGACCACCCCGGCCGCACGGTGATCGGCGCGGCGATCGCGAACCGCCTGTGGATGCTCGAAGCGCGCGGCGCGACGGGCGAGCTCGACGTCCGCGTTCTGCACGAGCGGCTGCTCGGAAAGGTTCTCGGCATCGGCGAAGAGGCCGTGCGCAACGAGCAGCACCTGCGCTATGTCCGCGGCCTCGATGCCGCGCTCGAACAGGCCCGCTCCGGCGCGGCCCAAATCGCTTTTCTCCTGAAGCCTACATCGATCCAGCAAGTGGCCGAGACTTCCTTCGGCGGCGGAGTGATGCCGCAGAAATCCACCGATTTTTATCCCAAGCTCCTCTCGGGCTTGACCATTTACAAGCTGGATTGAGCGCTTGAATCCGCGGTTCCTGCCCCTTTTGCTCGTCCTGTGCGCGCCGGCCCGGCCGCAGGACCCACCGCCGGACCAGCCCAGCCCGGAGAAGTGGAATCTCCTCTGGCAGGCAACGTCGATCGGGATGACGCATCCCCCGTTCCCTTCGCCGTACCAGGGGCCGCTCAGCCTTGTGCCGCATACCGAAGCTGAGGCGTCCCTGACTTCCACGCTCTTCTTCGGCCTGCAATTGCCCAAGGACACGCAGTTCTACTTCGACCCCGAGCTTGCCGGCGGCCGCGGCTTCAGCAATACCAATGGCGTCGCCAACTTCCCCAACGGCGAAATGCCGCGCGTTTCCACCGCCACTCCGAAGCCGTACATCGCGCGGCTCTTCCTGACCCACGATTTCGGCATCGGCGACGACCGTGAAACCGTCGAAGGCGATGAGAATCAGCTTGCCGGCACGCGCCCCGTCAACCGCTACACCGTCGTGATCGGTCGCTTCACCGTTACGGATTATTTCGACGACAACCGCTATTCCCACGACCCCCGCACGCAGTTCATGGGCTGGGCCATCATGTACAACGGCGCCTGGGACTACCCGGCCGATACGCGCGGCTACACCTGGGGATGGGTTCACGAATTTCATACCCGCAACTGGTCGTTCAAATACGGCGATGCTGCCATGCCGCTGGTGGCCAACGGCGAGCGCTTCGACCGGCGCCTGTTCCGCGATCATGGCCAGATCGAGGAAGTGGAGCGCCGTTTCGGCTTTCACGGTCACACCGGCGCTGCCCGCGCGCTCGCCTACCAGAACCGGTACCGCGGCGGCAGCTACGCGGAAGCCCTGAAGATGGTGCATCCCGACGTTACCGCCTCACGCCAGCCGGGGCGTCTCAAGTACGGATTCGGCCTCAGCGCCGACCAGGAGATCGCCGCCGGGATCGGCGTCTTCGGCCGCCTGGCATGGAACGACGGCCAGAATGAAAGCTTCGCCTTCACCGCCATGGACCGCCTGGCCGAAGCCGGCGTTTCCATCAATGGCGCGCGCTGGCATCGCAAGGAGGACACTGTGGCCAGCGCCTTCACTTCGGGCGGCCTGTCATCCGTTCACGCCGAGTATCTGCGGCGCGGCGGCCTCGACTTCCTGATCGGCGATGGGACGCTGCGCTACGGCCGCGAAAACGTGTGGGAGAGCTACTACTCGGCGCGCGTGCTGCCGGGCGTTTTCGCGACGGTGGACATTCAGCACATCACCAATCCCGCCTACAACCGCGACCGCGGGCCGGTGTGGGTTTACGCGCTAAGGGTGCATATCGAAGAAGGAAAGAAGTAGGGCGCACGGCGCTGCAGCCCGCAGCTCGGAACCCCACGTTGCCCGGTGCGGCAGAGCCCTGGCCGGCAGTACGCAACGCGATTCAGAACTTCACCCGCCCCGTATCCGCCATCCCCGCCGAATTCGTCAGTTGCACCTCGAATGCCGCGATCCGCGACGCATCGCCGCTCACCGGAAACACGGCACGCAGGAGGAAATTCCCGCCGTCATTCGAGCTCGCGAAAAAGGCCGCGAAATCCGCGGTGTTGTCCACCTGGATCGGCGCGCCGAGCGCGTTGCCGGCCGCGTCGTAGAAGGTGTAGACCACGGTGCCGATCGAACGCGCGTTGTCGTAGCCTGTGATGTCCAGCTCGAGCGATCCCGCTCCGCGCTTGCCGCCCGCCAGGGCGATGCTCACCGGCGCGGCGGGAATGACGACGCTCTTCTGGTCCGTCGCGCCGCCCAGAGATGCCGTGAACACCAGCTTCCCCGCGGTGGTTCCGGTCTGAAAATTGACCGTCGCCTGGCCGCCGAAATTTGCCTGGGAATCCCCTGCCGCCACCGGGAACGATATCGACCGGCCCGCGATGCCCAACTGGATCGCGGGGTCTGTCGCGCCTTGCGCCAGCGGCTGGAAATCGAGCGTCAGGACCCCGGTGCCGGACGTCTGCGCCGGAGCATCGAAGCCGACCGAAACCGTCCCGTTCTGCCCGCTTTGCGCCTGCGCCAGTTGCATCGCGAGCGCGGGATGCGGCAGCGGAACCGGCAGCCCGCTTCCCGCGAGCGGATAGGTCCGATCGCCGATCGCCAGCGCGCCGGAAGCCGCTCCCGCCGCGGCCGGCTGAAAAACGATATCGAAGCCGGCGCTATCGCCCGGCTGAAATACCTTGCCGGCGGGAGGCGGCGAGGCCAGCGTGAACGCGCCACCCTGCACCGCGATACCCGGCGCCGTCAGCACGAATCCGGTGAAGTTGGTCAGGGTGAAGTGCCGCGCCACCGATCCGCCCGCCTGCACCGAGCCGAAATCCACTCCCGCCGCGCCGAGCGTCTGCGCGCCGGCCGGTGTCTGCACCTGGACCGTCAGGCTCGGCAGTACCCTCGCGGTGAGCAGCACGGAAGCCCCCACCGTATCGAGCGAGGCGCTGTAACTGCCCGTCGCCGTGGCCTGGAACACCACGGCGAAATCGAAGGATCGCTGCGGGTCGAGGCCGGCGGGAAGCGCGGGTGCGCCGGTAACGGCAAAGCCCGGTCCGCGCGCCTGCAGCAGATCGAGCGACGCCGGCTGCGCGGACGTATTGCGGATACGAAACAGCGCCGAGGCCGTTTCCGTCGGGTACACGCCGCCCAGGTCCAGCACGGCCGGCGCGGGCTGCTCCACGCCCCCGTTGACCAAATAGAGCGAGAACTGCGCGCTGGCTGGAGCCGCGAGGCAGGCGATCAGGGCGAGGCGGAAGGCGGCTCTCATGGCTTCAGCACCGTGGTCGATGGCGGACCGATCGTGACCGTCGAAGTGTTGGACGCGGCCGGAGCGGCGGTCCCGGACCGCGCGGCGCTCAGAATGCCCGCCGCCGCGCCGCCCGCCGCGAGCGCCGCAATCGCGATCCAGCGCAGCCGCCCCGAGGACATCGCCCGCGGCGCCGGGGCCGCCGGAGCAACCGCCGCGGCCGATGCCGCTCCGCTGTGCGGCTCGGCAATGTACTGGAACGAAACCACGCCCGCCCGCGCCTGTTCCTTCGATGCCACCACGCGGATCTCGAACCGTCCCGCCGCGCGGTTGAGCGTCATGGCGCGCGCCGACGCCCGCCCCTGTGCATCGGTGATCGCGATCTCGGTGCGCAGCCCGTTGCCGAACACGCCCGTGGCGCCCTCGTCCGGCAGGTGAAAGCTGACCGCGGCTCCCGGCACGGGCTTGCCGGTTTCATCGGTCACCTCGACCGTGAGCGGGCGCGCGGCCCGGCTGCCCGGAGCGTGGACGGAGCCCTCTCCTTCAAGAATGTGGATTTGCAGAATCGCGACCTGGGCCGTCGCGGAACCGGCGAGCGCCACGACCAGCGCTCCGAGCCGGAGGAGGATCGAATTCACGAAAATCTGAGCGCGCCTATGCCGCTTTCCGGACCAGTACCGCTGTGATGTTGTCCGGCCCGCCGGCCTCTTTCGCCGCCTGAATCAACCGGCGGCAGCTTTCCTCCAGTGAAATCCCGTCCCTCCCGCCGCGCAGGATCCGCTCCATGTCTTGCGCCTCCACGACGCCGTGCAACCCGTCGCTGCACAGCAGCAGCAGGGCTCCCGGCCCCAGTTCCACGGAATAATAATTGACCGCCAGGGGCGCGTTGGCGCCGATGGCCATCGTCAGCACGTGGCGCCAGGGGTGATGCCGCAGGCTGTCCTCGTCCAGCCCCATCGGGCGTCCCACCTCGTTGACCCACGTCTGATCGTCCGTAATGCGGCGCAGCCCGCGGTCATCCAGCATGTACGCGCGGCTATCCCCCACGCTCGCAATATCGACACTGCCGCTCACTTCGAGCGCCGCCACCAGCGTCGTTCCCATGCCCTCAAGCGCCGGGTCGCTATGCGCCGCCTCCACGACGCGCCGGTTGGCCTCTTCGACCGCCAGCAGCAGCACCTGGGAATCCCGCCGCCCCGCGCGCCGCACCGTCTCCGCCACCGCGTCCACGGCCATGCGCGAGGCGCGCTCGCCGGCTTTGGCGCCGCCCATGCCATCGGCGAGAACGTACAGCCCGAGGTCCTCATCGACGAGGCAGCAATCTTCGTTATTCGACCGGACGCAGCCCGGATCGGTCAATGCGCAGGATTCCAGCATCTCGCGAGCGCAAAAATGAAACTGTACCACGGCTGGTCGAAAGAAAGGCAGATAATCAGTTATAGCAGTCCCATAGCCCGCGAGTCCGTTATGCAACTTCGACCTTTCGCCCTCGACCACTGGCTGGAACAGAAATTCACGGCCGACCCGCCCATCGAATTCGACCTCGGCGCGAGCACCGGCCCCGTCTGGACCTTGCGCGAGCTGTTGGCGCTCGAGGAGGGCGCCGGCGAGCGCCTGATCGAAACCGCGCTGAGTTACACCAGTTCCACCGGGACCGAGGAACTGCGTGCCGCCATCGCCGGGATGTACGGCGTTCCGCCGGAGGCTGTGCACGTTTCCACGGGCGGCGCCGAGGCGCTCCTCATCCTCTTCTTTCTCGCCGCCGAGCCTGGCGCGAATGTGGTGCTGCCGAACCCCGGCTTTCCCGCCAATGCGGCACTCGCCGGTTCGCTCGGGATCGAAGTCCGCGACTATTGCCTGCGCGCGGAGAACGGCTTCCGTATCGATCCCGATGAAATCCGCGCGCGCGTGGACGGCCGCACCGCGTTCGTGCTGGTCAACACCCCGCACAATCCGACCGGCGCTGTGGTTAGCCCGGAAGAGATGCGGGCGCTGCGCGATTTCTGCGCGGCGCGCGGCGTGGCGCTCATCGCCGATGAGGTGTACCACCCCATCTATCACGGCCGCGAAATCCCCTCCGCCGCGCAGTTCGAGGGTGTTACGGTCCTCAGCGATTTCTCGAAGGCGCTCTGCCTGAGCGGGCTGCGCACCGGGTGGATCGTCGAGCGCGACCCTGCCCGGCGCGCGCGCTTCAACAACGCGCGGGCGTATTTCACCGCTTCCAATGCCGCGCTCAGCGAGCGGCTGGGTGAGCTCGCGCTGCGCCATTGCGATGCCATTTACGGCCGCGCCCGCCGCGTCGCGCAGCAGAATCTGGCGTTGCTGGACCAATTTTTCGCCGAGCACGCGAACCAACTGCGCTGGGTGCGGCCCGCGGGCGGCATGACGGCGATGGCCTCGCTCGTCTCGGGAGCGGATGGCCGCGAGTTCTGCCGCCGCGCGATGCGGCATGGCGTGCTGCTCGCCCCCGGCGATTGCTTCGGAATGCCGGAGTGGTTCCGGCTCGGATTTGCCGCGAGCGGCGAGAAATTCGCCGGAGGGCTGGCGCGCCTGGATGCGATGCTGCGCAGCCAGGCCGCGGGCGCGGATCGCTGATTCCGAGCGACACGGGCACACCAGCGAGGTGCATCAGCCGGCGGCCGCAACTTTTTCCCCGGCGGGGTCTTGCCAGCCGACCGGAGCGCTGCTCAGCCAGCTTTGCCCCGCCGCGGGCCGGCATGCCCGGCCCCCAGGGCGCAACCCGCCGCGCCCGAGCGGAGCGCCGCGCGCAGGAGCCGAGAGGTACCCTGAATGGCATGCTCCGGGTCATGATCCTCTTTCTCGCCGCCGCATGCGCCCACGCCGCCGTGCGCGCCTATGACGTAGTCGTGTACGGCGGGACCGCCGGAGGCGTGATCGCCGCCGTCAGCGCCGCACGCATGGGCCTCCACACCGCGCTCGCCGAGCCTACCGGCCACGTGGGCGGCATGGTTTCGAGCGGCCTCGGCCGCACCGATTACGGCCGCAAGGAGGCGATTGGCGGTTACGCGCTCGAATTCTACTGGCGCGCCGGCCGGCACTATCAGATGCCGCGCTACGGCAACGAGGTTGCCTGGCTGCACGAGCCGCACGTCGCCGAGGACATTTTCCGCGAGATGCTGCGCGAAGCCGGCGTCGAGCTCTTCGAGCACCGGCGCCTCGCCGAAAAATCCGGCGTGCGCAAGGAAGGGCGCACGCTCGTCGCCCTCCGCATGGAAAACGGCGACGAATTCAGGGGCCGCGTCTTCATCGACGCGAGCTACGAAGGCGACGTCATGGCCCAGGCGGGCGTAACCTACACCTACGGCCGCGAATCGCAGTCGCAATACGGCGAATCGCTGGCCGGCGTCCGCGAGCGCACGCCATTTCACCAGTTCCTGGTGGATATTCCCGCTCGCGAAGGGCCGCGCCTCTTACCCGAAATCTCCGCCGAGCGCCCCGGCCCGCCCGGTTCGGCCGACCGCCGCATCCAGGCCTACAACTTCCGCATGTGCTTCTGCGAATCGCCGGAGCGCCAGGCGCCGTTTCCCAAACCGGCGAACTACGACCCGGCGCGCTATGCTCTCCTCGCCCGCCTGATCCGCGCCATCGAGGCCGCCGAGCACCGCACGCCCGCGCTCGCCCGCTTCATGAACATCGAGCGCCTTCCCAATGGCACAACCGACGTCAACAACAACGGCCCGTTTTCGACCGACTACATCGGCGGAAGCTGGCATTACCCCGAGGCGAGCTATGCCGAGCGCGGCGCCATCTGGCAGGCGCACCGCGACTACCAGGCCGGCTTCTTCTATTTCCTGGCGCACGACCCGCAGGTCCCCGAGCCCCTCCGCGCGGAAATGAATAGCTGGGGACTCTGCAAGGACGAATTCACCGACACCGCCAACTGGCCCCGCCAGCTTTACATCCGCGAAGCGCGCCGCATGGTTGGGGAATATGTGATGGTCCAAAAGGACCTCCAGACCGATCTCACGAAGCCCGACCCCATCGGCATGGGCTCCTACAACAGCGATTCCCACAACGTCGAGCGCATCGTCGATGCCGATGGATTCGTCCGCAACGAAGGCGACATGCAGGTGCCGGTGAAGCCCTACCAGATCCCCTACCGCATCCTGCTGCCGCGGCGCGCCGAAGCGGCCAACCTGCTCGTGACCGCCGCATTTTCCGCCAGCCACGTGGCGTATTCGTCGGTCCGCATGGAGCCGCAATACATGATCCTCGGCCAGGCCGCCGGCGCCGCCGCGAAGCTGGCGATTGCGGGCGGAAAGGCCGTGCAGGAGATCGATCCCGCGGAGCTGGCGAAGATCCTGCGCGGGCAGGGCGCCATCATGGAATACGCGCCCAACGCGCAGATGGAAGCGCTACAAGTGGTGCGCAAGGCGATTGGGAAGTAGCACGCATCAATATCCGCGAATTGACATCAATCGGCGACTCTTGACATCATGAAGGCATGCGGACCACGCTTTCCCTGGACGATGATGCCGCCAAGGCCATGCAGGAATTCGCCGAGGAGAATCACATGTCGCTCGGGAAAGCGGCTTCCGAGCTGATCCGCCGGGGCAAGAACTACCGGATCCCGATCAAGCATGTGAACGGCTGGCCGGTGTTCGACGTTCCCGAGCACTTCCCCACGATCACGACCGAGCGAATCAAAGAGTTGCTGGAAGACGAGATATGAGCGCTTACCTCCTAGACGTCAACGTCCTGGTAGCGCTTTCCTGGCCCAAACAACCCTCCCACGCTTCGGCACAGTCCTGGTTCACCGGCACGGGCCACAAAGCATGGGCGACGAACGCGATCACACAGGTAGGCCTATTGCGGCTGTTGACGAATCCGGCAGTCACGGAAGGGCAGGTAAACAGCGAGGCTGCTCTGGAAGCGCTCCGCGACATGCTGGCCTTGCCCGGTCACCAGTTCTGGCCGCTCGACCACGATATCCACGCCGATCTCCTCCCTCTCGCTCCCCAGCTCCGCGGCCACCGCCTGTGGACCGACGCCCTGCTCCTCGCCCAGGCCGCGCGCCGCGGCGGCGTCCTGGTCACGTTCGATGCCGGCGTCCAGGCCCTCGCCACCGGCAAGCTCGCCGATCATCTGCTCGTCCTCAAGTCCCGCGCCCGATAAGACCCGTCCGTTTAGTGAACCTTAACAATCCCTTTCCTTAGTCAACATTGACGAATCGATGGCCCGGCGAATAACCTGGAGGAAAATTCAGGATTTAGGGGTCTATTATGACGTTCAGCCGAGCCGCTATTTGCACGCTTTTGGCCGCGCTGGCGTGCTACGCGCAGGAATCGCGCGGCACGATCAGCGGGGCCGTCACCGATCCGACCGGCGCCGCCGTTCCGGGCGTCAAGGTCGTTGCCACCGAGGTCCGCACGGGGACCAGGGTGCAGACCGTCTCCGATTCCGGCGGCCAGTATACGCTGCCGTTCCTCGCCAGCGGGCAATACGATCTGTCCGCTTCGGTGCAGGGATTCAAAGAATTCATCCGCAAGGGAATCCAGGTCGGCGCGGGCGACCACCCGGTGATCGATATCCGCCTCGAAATCGGAGACACCGCGACCACGGTCGAAATCACCGCGGATGCGCCGCTGCTCAACACGGATAACGCGTCCACCGGCCAGGCCATCACCACGAAGCAGGTCGAAGATATTCCGCTCAACGGCGGCACGCCGCTCATGGTGCAGCAGTTCGCAATCGGCGTCATCGCCACCGGCACGCCGACCCTGGTGCATCCCTTCGACCTCGGCGGACCCTCCGCGTTCAGCATCGCGGGCACTCCCTCGCAGACGAGCGAACTCCTGGTGGATGGCGTGCCGGATGCCACCTGGGACGGCCGCGCCGCCTATAACCCGCCGCGCGATGCCGTGATGGAAGTGCGGGTGAAGGCGTTCGACGCCGATTCCTCGTTCGGTCACACCGGCGGCGGCACCGTGAATCAGGTGCTCAAGAGCGGGACCAACGGGCTGCACGGCTCGGCCTGGGAATACAACCAGCCTTCCAACATGGTGGCCAACGATTTCTTCCGCAATCGCGCCGGCCAGGGCCTGCAGATCACGCATTTCAACCAGTGGGGTGTGACGGCGGGCGGCCCGGTGCTGCTCCCGCACTTCAACGGCCGCAATCGCGTCTTCTGGTTCTTCGCCTACGAAGGGCTGAAGGACAGCCAGCCGGCGCCCGCGCTCCTCACGGTGCCCACGGACGCGGAACGGCAGGGCAACTTCTCTTCGCTCCTGGCGGCCGGATCGCAGTACCAGCTCTACGACCCGTATTCGGCGGTGCTGAACGGCACCACCATCACGCGCACGCCGATCCCCGGCAACATCCTGCCGCAGGGCTACCTGAACCCGATCGCGCAGGCTTACCTGAAGTTCTATCCCGAGCCGAACGTCACGGTCGGCGTATCGCCCACCGGGGTCAATAACTACTCGACCAACGCCACCACCGTCGACAACTACAACAACGAATTCGGCCGGCTCGACTGGAACATGAGCGACCGCAGCCGCCTGTTCTTCGACGTCCGGAACGCGGCCGAAACGCAGATCAAGAACAACTACTTCGGCAATCCGGCCGAGGGCTCGCTGCTCTACCGCAATCCGCTGGGCGCCACGGCCGACGAAGTCTACACGTTCACGCCCTCCACGGTCGGCAACTTGCGGCTGAACTTTACGCGCCTCGCCGAAGTCCACGCCCTGCCGAGCTCGGGCTTCAATCCCACCACGCTCGGCTTCCCGGCCTACATGGCGACCGGCGCCGAGTACCTGCAGATGCCGGTCGTTTCCCTCAGCACGTTCCAGAGCCTCGGCGCCAGCGGGGCCAGCAACTACCCGTCGCAGTCGCTGCAGCTCTTTGGCGACGTGGTGAAGATTCACGGCAACCACACCATCAAATTCGGCGCCGACCTTCGCCAGTACCGCATGAACTTCATCACCTACGGGAACTCGACCGGGACGTTCGGCTTCAACAACTCGTGGGACCGCGCCGCATCGAATGCGTCGACGACGGTCGCGCAGGGGCAGGACCTGGCGTCGTTCCTGATGGGGCTGCCGACGAGCGGATCGTTCGACATCAACAGCTACTCGTCTTTCTACTCGTACTACGGGGCCGGCTTCCTCCAGGACGACTGGCGCGCCAGCCGCAACCTGACCATCAATCTTGGCGTGCACTTCGACCACGACGGCCCGGTGCGGGAAAAATACGGCCGCACGGTGGATGGCTTCAACTACACCGCGGCCAACCCGATCGCCGCGAACGCCGAAGCCGCCTTCGCGAAGAACCCGGTTCCGGGGATTTCCTCGTTCAATGTGCCGGGCGGCCTCGAGTTCGCCAGCCCGAGCAATAACGCGGTCTACCGGAACACCTCGCACCTGCTCAGCCCGCGCGCCGGCGTGGCGTGGAGCCCGGATGCGCTCCGCGGCACGGTGATCCGCGCGGGATTCGGCATGTTCGTCCAGCCGGTCACGATCGCCAGCCTCTCCACCACCGGCGCCTATTCGACCAATCCGATTCTGGCGCAGGAGGGCTTCAGCCAGAGCACCCAGATGGTGCCGACCAGCAACAACTTCCTCACGCCGGCGGCGACGCTGAGCAACCCCTTCCCGAACGGTTTCGTGCAGCCGGCGGGCTCCGCCGCGGGCCTCGCGACGTTTAACGGCCAGACCATCAACTTCCTCAATCCGGAGATGAAGAACCCGTATTCGCTGCGCTGGAACTTCGACGTGCAGCACCAGTTCGGCGCCAACACCATGATCGAAGTGGCGTATATCGGCAACCACGCGGTCCACACCCCGATCACGGTGACGCAGCTCAACGGCATTCCGCGCCAGTACCTCAGCACCCTGCCGGTGCGGGATAACGCGATCAACACCACGATGACCGCCAACGTCCCGAACCCCTTCGCCGGCCTGCTGCCGAACGGCGGCAACCTGAACAACTCGACCATCGCGTTCTCCCAATTGCTCGCACCGTATCCCGAATTTCCGCTGGGCTACGGCTCGGGGGCGTGGAGCGGTTCGACCGGCATCATCGAGCAGGACCTCGATCGCGGCAGCTCCTATTTTCACAGCCTCAACCTGCGGCTGGAACGGCGCTTCTCGAAGGGCCTCTCCGCCATCGTCAACTACGGCTACTCGCGGCTGATCGAGCAGGACACCTGGCTGAACGATACCGACCCGGTCCCGGAAAAGCGCGTTTCGCCGTTCGACCACCCGCAGCGCTTTGTGACCGCGCTGACCTACGATCTGCCGGTGGGCCGCGGGCGCGCGCTGAATATCCAATCGCGCCTGCTCGATGCGATCGCCGGCGGCTGGCGCCTCAACAGCGTGTACACGTACCAGATCGGCGCGCCGCTCGTATGGGTGAACGGCAGCACGACGACGCCCGGCGATTACGTCTACTTCGGCGGGCCGGGCGCGCTGGCCACCGGCTTCGACAACCGCTACACCCAGACCACCGTGACGGGCACGGCGCTGCCTTCGTTCAACACGTCCCTGTTCGCGACCAATTCGACCCAGGCCTTCGCCTACCAC
>DATGMB010000198.1:0-31200 GCA_035293845.1 Bryobacteraceae bacterium | reverse complement strand
AGAACCTCGAAGCCATCGACTTTCTGCGCCGGTTCAACGAACTCGCCCATACCGTTCCCGGCGCATTCACGCTGGCCGAGGAGTCGACAGCCTTCCCGGGCGTTTCGAAGCCCGTTTACCTGAACGGCCTCGGCTTCACCTTCAAGTGGAACATGGGCTGGATGCACGACATGCTGGGCTACTTCAGCCAGGATCCCATCTTCCGAAAGTTCCACCACAACGCCATCACCTTCAGCCTGCTCTACGCCTTCACGGAAAATTTCGTGCTGCCGATCTCGCACGATGAGGTGGTGCACGGCAAAGGGTCGCTGATGGGCCGCATGCCCGGCGATGAGTGGCGCCAGTTTGCCAATGCGCGCGCATTTTTGACTTATATGTGGGCGCATCCGGGCAAGAAACTGCTATTTATGGGACAGGAGATCGGTCAGCGCGACGAGTGGAACTCCGCCGGCAGCATCCCGTGGCATCTGCTGGAATTTCCGGTTCACCGCAAGCTGCAGGACATGGCCCGCGCACTCAACCACTTTTACCGCGCCAACCCGGCGTTGTATCAGGTGGATTTCCACTGGAGCGGCTTCGAATGGGTCGACTTCCACGACAGCGAAAGCTCTGTCATCGCCTTCATCCGCCGCGCCGAGGACCCCAGGGATTTCCTCCTCTTCTGTTGCAATTTCACGCCGGTCCCGCGCACCGGCTATGAATTCGGAGTGCCGGAGGAAGGCTTTTACGAAGAGGTGTTCAACACCGATAGCGAGCTGTTCGGCGGCTCCAACTTGGGCAACGGCGGCATGGTGTCGAGCCGCCCGGTTCCGCGGCACAACCGCCAGCACAGCATCGCGGTCACGCTGCCGCCGCTGGCGGTGGTGGCGTTTCGGAAGAGATAGGCATGCTGGCGCGGGACCGTGGCCTGCCCGTCAATTTACTACCGATACTCCGGGCGCAACAGATCCCGTATCTCGCTCAGCGGAATCTCGACCTCCGTCGGGCCGTCCGCGTGGGACGCAATCTCGTAGGTGTTGTAGTAGAAAATGAGCGATTCGTCCGTTAGCGCAAAATTTTCGGGCATTTCGGATCGAACATGCCGAGAACGGCCGAATTCACTCGCTTCCGCAATTCCACCGGCCCAGCGTCATCTCGAACCCACCGCAACTCGATATGAACGCAGTGCTCTTTCGACTTATCACACCCAGGATTCCGCTCCAGCCGCCGCGGTTCGAACTGCGCCGCTAACATCGCCAACGGGCCACTCGCCGTACCAAGTTCTCCATTTCGCGGGATAGTCCCGATTCTCAATGCCGCAATGCCAGGCCATCCGCGCCTCGCATCTTCATGGTTGATCTAATGGTATAATCAATGGTATGAGAACAACCATGGATTCTGCCGGGCGCCTCGTAATTCCGAAAGAAGTGCGGCAGCAGGCGCAAATTAAGCCTGGGACGCCATTGGAAGTCCGCCTGCGGGAAGGCCACATCGAGATCGAGCCTGCGCCGCTCGACATCGCCATCCGGCGGCGAGGGCGATTATTGGTTGCTGTCCCGCATGAGGCCGTGCCGCCGCTCAAGTCCGAAACCGTTGAGGAGACCCGGCGCCGCGTGCGCCGTGAACGGGCGGGCGAGTGAGAATGGCTGCCTTCCTGCCCGATACCAGTTGCATGATCGCGGCAGTGTGCTCCTGGCATGAACACCACGAGCGCGCCGCTCTCGCCATCGAGAGGCGTCTGAATCGCAAGGAGTCAATGGTGGTGGCGGCGGCGGCCCTGGTCGAGGCCTATTCGGTTCTGACACGTCTTCCCGCTCCTCACCGCCTCTCGCCCGCCGATGCCCTGAGCCTGGTGGAAGCGAATTTCATGCAATCGGCGAAGGTCGCCATCCTCCAGGCAGAGGATTACAGGGCATTACTGTGCGGGGCTCCCTCGGCGGGTATCTCCGGAGGACGTATCTACGATGCAATCATTGCAACCTGCGCCAGGACAGAAGACGTCTCGACACTGTTGACATTCAATGACTCGCACTTCCGGTCCCTGGTGGGGCCGGATATTGCCGTTCTCGTGCCCTAATTCGCCGGCCGGTTCTGAGCCGCCCGGCGGCCCGGCAGGACCGCCGAATAGAGAGAAGCGATAGCCGTGTCTCCCCAAATATTCGCCTTACCGAATCAGCACTTTAAAGCCATTTCCGCACTCCAGCCCCGTTTGCGTGTGCTATTACAGTAGTGCCGGGCCGCGTACCCCGAATCCAGGAGAACACCCGAAATTGGCTTCGTTTCGCAGATTCCGCCGCGACTCGGCCGCAGTGCTTACTCGGGTAAATCCCTGATTTTTGGCTTCGTTCGTGGGTTCGTTTTTCAACGCCGATGTGCTTTTCTTTCAACCGCTTACCGCTGGTCTTGGCTTCGTTTTGTAAAAATGCCGCAATACCACGCCATCATTGTCGGCGCCGGCCATAACGGCCTCGTCGCCGCCGCCTACCTCGCCCGCGCCGGCCGCCGCGTCCTCGTTCTGGAGCGCCGCGAGATCGTCGGCGGCTGCGCGGTCACGGAGGAAATCTGGCCGGGCTACCGCGTCTCCACCGGCGCGTATCTCACCAGCCTCATGCAGGAGCGCATCATCGGCGAGCTGGAGCTCCCCCGCTACGGCTATAAGGTCGACGCCAAGGATCCCGCCTTCTTCTCCGTCTTCCCCGACGGCCGCCACTTCTTCATGTGGCAGGACCGCGCCCGCACCCTCGCGGAAATCGCCAAGTACTCCCAGCGCGACGCCGAAGCGTACCCCGCCTACGAAGAGGAGCTCGAACGCATCGCGCAGGTCGTCGAAGACCTGCTCCTCACCACGCCGCCGCAGTTTCCGCCGCGCGGCCTCGCCGATTTCGTCGATTATCTCCGCCTCGCCGCGCGCCTCCGCGGCCTTAGCGCGCGCGATGCCGTGGCGCTCGTCAAAATCTTCACCCAGTCCGCCGCCGACTACCTCGACGAATGGTTCGAATCCGAGCAGGTCAAGGTCACGCTCGCGACCGACGGCGTCATCGGCGCCAACGGCGGCCCGCGCTCGCCCGGCACGGCCTACATCCTTCTGCACCATTGCATGGGCGGCGTCGCCGGCCACCGCGGCCTGTGGGGATTCGTGCGCGGCGGCATGGGCGCGGTCTCGGAAGCCATCGCCGCATCCGCCCGCGCCAAAGGCGCCGAGATCCGCACCGGCGCGCCCGTTGCCCGCGTGCTCGTGCGCGGCGGACGCGCCTCGGGCATCGTGCTCGAAAGCGGCGAGGAGATCGAAGCCGCGATGGTCGCCTCGAATCTCGATCCCAAGGTCACGTTTCTGAAGCTGGTCGAGCCGGGCCACCTGCCGCCGGAATTCCTAGAAGCGATCCGCCATTTCCGCATCGAGGGCACGAGCTGCAAGATCAACCTCGCGCTCTCCGGGCTCCCCGAGTTCACCGCGTATCCCGGCACGCCCGGCCCGCACCACGGCGCCACCATGCACATCTGCCCCTCGATCGAATACGTCGAGCGCGCCTGGGATGATGCCAAGTACGGCCGCCCCTCCGAGCGCCCGCTGCTCGAGCTCACCATCCCCACCATCTACGATCCGTCGCTCGCCCCGCCCGGCAAGCACATCATGGGCATCTTCCTGCAATACGCGCCGTACACGCTCCGCAACGCCACCTGGGACGACCTCCGCGAGCCCTTCGCCGACCGCGTCATCGACCTCATCGCCGAATATGCGCCCAATATCCGCTCCATCGTCGAGCACCGCCAGGTGCTCACGCCGCTCGATCTCGAACGCCGCTTCGGCATCACGGGCGGCAACATTTTCCACGGCGAAATGAGCCTCGACCAGATGTTCGCGATGCGGCCGGTCGCGGGATGGGCGCGCTACCGGACACCGCTCCCCGGCCTGTATCTCTGCGGCTCCGGCGCGCACCCCGGCGGCGGGGTGATGGGCGCGCCCGGCTACAACTGCGCGCGGGAGATGCTCAAGGCATGACGGCGCCGTCGCCGCTTGCATTCGGCGCGGCCATTTGCCACGGTGAGGCTATGCATCGAGCCATCCTGCTGCTGACCGCGCTGGCCTGGGCCGCCCTGGCCTTCGCGCAGACGCCCGGCCTTGCCGGCGATTGGGAAGGCACACTCGATACCGGCGCGGGCAAGCTGCGCCTTTCCCTCCACATCACCCGGACCGCCGACGGCACCTATCTCGGCAAGGCCGTCAGCCTCGATCAGGGCAACGCCGAAATTCCGCTCGGCAAGGCTGCCGTCGACGGCCGCAAGGTGAGCCTCGAATTTCCGCTGGTTAACGGCACTTTCACCGGAGAATTGACCGCCGATGGCTCCGCCATCGCCGGCACGTGGTCGCAGGGCATACCGCTGGCGCTGACGTTCAAACGGTCCGGCGCAGCTCCCGCCGAGGCCAAATCCGCTCCGACCGCACCGGCCGCCAGCCCGCTCGGTCCGCCCGTCGACGTCCGCGTGCCAATGCCGCCCACTTCCTTCCGCGGCGCAGACGGCCAGTCGCGCCTCATCTACGAGCTCCACCTCACGAACTTCTCCGCAGCGGATCAGACCCTCGCCCGGCTCGAAGTGCTGGGCGACGCCGGCCCGCTCGGGTCTTATGAAGGCGCCGAACTCGCTGGCCTGCTGGCGCGTCCGGGCGTGAAGACGGACGATCCGCGCACGATCGGCGCCGGCCTCCACGCTGTCGTTTACCTCGACGTGCCGGTGCCAGCCTCCGGAGCCCCGCGCGCGCTGCGGCACAAGCTCACGGTCAACGGCGCCACCGTCGAGACCGCGCCTGTCCCGCTGCGCGCCGCTGCGCCGATCGCGATCGGCCCGCCGCTGCGCGGTGAAAACTGGCTCGCCGCCAATGGGCCCGGAAACCGCTCGCCGCATCGCCGCGCGCTCATTCCGATCGCCGGCCGCGCGGTCATCGCGCAGCGCTTCGCCATCGACTGGGTGCAAATGAAGACCCCCGGCGCGACATTCACCGGCGATGCGAAGGACACCCGGAACTACAAAGCGTACGGCTCCGAAGTGCTGGCCGTCGCCGACGCTACCGTCGCGGCGATCAAGGACGGCATCCCCGAGAACATTCCCGGCCTGAACTCCCGCGCCGTGCCCATCACGCTCGAAACCATCGCCGGCAACCACATCATCCTCGATCTCGGCGGCGGCAATTACTGTATGTACGCCCATCTGCAGCCGGGCAGCCTCCGAGTGAAGCCTGGCGACCGCGTGAAGCGCGGCCAGGTCATCGGTCTGGTCGGCAACACCGGCAATTCCACCGAGCCGCACCTCCACTTCCAGGTCATGGACGGACCCACACCGCTCGGCAATGAGGGCTTGCCGTACCACATCGATTCGTTCGAGGTGCTCGGCGCTCCGAACGCTGGCCAAAAGGAGAACGCCCTTCCCATGCAGAACATGCTGGTGAAGTTTTGAGCCAAATCCCCAACAAACACCGCTCCGCGCTCACTGTCCTGTTCCTGGTCAACGTCCTCAACATCTATGACCGCCAGGCGCTGGGAGCGCTGATCGAGCCCCTGCGCCGCGCGTTCCACCTCACCGATGCGCAGCTCGGCGCGATCCCGACGTCGTTCATCGTGGTCTACGCATTGGCCGGCATCCCGCTCGGCCGCCTCGCCGATCGCGGAAGCCGCAAGCGCCTGCTGGCCTTCGGCGTGGCAGTCTGGGGCGGCCTGACCGCGCTCGGCGGCCTGGCCGCGGGCTACGCGACGCTGCTGGCCACGCGCCTCGGTGTAGGCATCGGGGAAGCCGTGTGCGCGCCCGCGGCGACGAGTTGGATCGGCGATCTGGTCCCGGCCGCCCGCCGCGCCCGCGCGATGGCCTTCTTCATGATGGCCGTGCCCATCGGCGTGATGCTCAGCTTGGCGGCCAGCGGTCCGGCGGCGCAGGCCTTCGGATGGCGCATCGCGCTCGCGCTGGCGGGCGCGCCCGCGCTGCTGCTGGTCCCCGCTCTCTGGCGGCTGCCCGAGCCCGTGCGCGCGTCTGCCGCCGCTCCGCCGCCCGCTGCGGATGTGCTGCGCATTCCCGCGCTGTGGTGGATCGCGGTGTCCGGTGCGGTGGTGAACTTCGTGCTCTACGCCTTCTCGTACTTCGTCTCCGCGTTCCTCACGCGCTTTCACGGCCTCACCGTGGCGCAGGCCGGAGTGTGGGCCGGGCTCGGTTCGGGCGGCGCGGGAATCGCCGCGGCGTGCGCCGTGGCCGCGTTCGGCGACCGCGCTCGCGATGCCGGCCGCGTGCGACTGGCCGCCTGGGCCGCGCTCCTCGCCGCGCCCCTGGCCTGGTGGGCCATCCGCCTGCCGCGCGGCCAAGCGGCAGCAGCCATTCTGCTGCTGATGGCGGCCTACGGCCTCTGGCAGATGTACTACGGCCTGGTCTACGCAGCCATCCAGGACCTCGTCGGCCCGTCGCTGCGCGGCACCGCCATGGCGGTCTACTTCGTGATCATGTATCTGGGGGGCGGCGCGTTCGGGCCGCTGGCGTTAGGCGCGCTGAGCGATCGCCTGGCCGGCCCCGCACCCGGCGAGGCTGCCCGCGCCGCCGGTCTGCACGGCGCCATGTACGTGATCCCCGCGATGAGCGTGGTTCTCGCGCTGGTGCTGTGGGCCGGCGCGCGCTACTTCCGCACCGCCGCGGTCTCACCCGCGGCATCTTCGAGCGAAACGGGCGGATTGTAGTACAGAATCCGGTTGCAGCTTTCGCACGCCATCACGCGGTCGCCTTTCTTGAGGTCCTGGAAGAACTGCAGCCGCATCGCCATGTTGCACGCGGTGCAGCGGCCGTCCACGGCCTCCGCCACCGCGATGCCGCGGCGCGCCTTGCGCACCCGCTCGTACTGCTGGTATACGCCCGGCGTGATGTCCTTGACCGTCGCGGCGCGCTCGGCCTGGAGTTGGGCGGCGGCCTTCTGGTCCGCCGCGGTGCGCTCGCGCGCTTCCTGCTTTTCGGACTCGACCTGCGCCTTCTCGGCCTTGAGCGCCTCTTCGGCGGCCTTCACGTTCTTATCGAGCGGCTCGGATTCGCTCATCAGCTCGAGGATGCGGTCCTCGGCCTTGCGGATCTCCTTCTGGCAGAACTCGATCTCGTTCTGAAACGCGCGATACTGCTCGTTGGTCTTCGCGCTCAGCATCTGGTCCTTCAGCTTCGAGATCTTCTGGTCCTGCGTCTGGATGTCCAGCTCGCATTTCTTGCGCTCTTTTTGATTGGCGGCGAGCGCGGCGCGGTCGGCCTCCAGCTTGCGCTCGTGGGATGTCAGCTTCTTTTCGATTTCCGCGATGTGGATTGGCAGGGCGGCGATTTCTCGCGTCAGATCGCCCAGCCGGTTGTCGATCTCCTGCAGGCGGATCACCAACTTCAAGTCGGGGAGCATTACTATTCGGAGTGTATCATGCCGGTGCGCAGCGCCTCCAGTTCGCGCACGCCGAGCAGTCGCGCGGCGGCCGCGAAAACGGCCACGCCGAGCGGGATCAGCACCGCCAGGCGCAACGCGTGATCGAGCCGCGACGCAGCCGGCGCAAAGCGCGAGCCCGCGGCGGCGACAGCCAGCGACATCACCGCCGTCGCGGCCAGAATCCGCGCCGCGCTCGATGCCAGGCGCCGCCCGCCGAGGCCGCCGAGACGGCGCCGCAGGATCTCGAACAGCGCAGCCGCGCTCGCCAGGGCCACCAGCGAAACGGAAAGCGCGAGGCCCGCGTGGCCGAGGCCGGCCCACCGCACCAGCGCGAACGCAGCTACGCCGTTGACGGCTACGGAAGCCACGCTGATCCACATCGGCGTGCGGCCGTCATCCAGCGCATAAAACGCGGGCGCCAGGATCTTGCTGAGCGCGTATCCGGCGAGGCCGGCCGCATAACACGCCAGCGCCACCGCGGTCTGGCGCGTGTCCGAGGCCTGGAAGCGGCCGCCCTGATAGACCACTGCGATCATGCTCTCGCCGAGCAGCGCGAGACCGGCCGACGACGGGATGGCGAGCAGCAGCGACGTTCCGATCGCGTGCGCCAGCGTGCACCGGAATTCGGCCGTGTCCCCAGCCGCCGCGGAACGCGAAATGCGCGGCAGCGCGGCGCTCGCGATCGCTGCTCCGAATACGCCGAGCGGCAGTTGCAGGAAGCGGAAGGCGTAGTTCAGCCAGCTCACCGGGCCGTTGAGCACGTGGCCGGAGGCGTCCGTGAGAGTCGAGGCGAAATTGGTGTTGACCACGATGTTGATCTGCAGCGCGGAGCTGCCGATCAGCGCCGGCAGCATGAGGCGCCCGATGCGCCGCACTCCGGAGTGGCCGAAATCGAGCCGCGGCCGGAAGCCGAAGCCGTGGCGGCGCGCCACCGGAAGCTGCCACACAAGCTGCGCCGCGCCGCCCGCCAGCACGCCCCAGGCCATCGCCTCGATCAGCGGGCGCCCTGCCAGGTACCCGAGCGCGAGGCCGGCGAGCACGGAGACCACGTTGAAGCAGGCGGAGGCCAGGGCCGGCACGCCGTAGCGGTCGCAGGCGTTCAGCAGGCCCATCGCGTGGGCCGCCAGCGCCACCAGCGGCAGGAACGGGAACATGATGCGGGTGAGCCGGACGGCCAGCGCGAATTTGCCAGGCACCGCCGAGAATCCGGGCGCGAGCAGGCCCACGAGCTGCGGCGTGAAGATGATTCCGATGACGCAGAGCCCGCTCACCGCGACGAGCAGCGCGGTGGCGACGGCGTCCGAAAGCTCCTGCGCCTCGCGCCGGCCGTTCTTCAGGCTGGCGGTGAAGGTGGGGACGAAGGCGGAGGAAAGCGCGCCCTCAGCGAAGAGGTTGCGCGCCAGGTTGGGAATGCGGATGCCGAGCAGAAAAACGTCGTAGGCCTGACCCGCGCCGAACAGCCGCGCCATTACCATCTCGCGTGCCATTCCGGTGAGGCGGCTGAGCGAGACGGCGGCGGAAACGGCCGCGGCGGAGCGGATGAGCGAGGGTTTCAGACGCTTATCCATCGATCTCACGTCCGCCGGAGGAACACGGCCGTGACCGTGAGGGGGCTGCCGCCGGGCCGCACCGCTCCTTGATCGTCGCGCCTGTGTGGCGGCGCGTTGTCGGGCCAAGCCGAGTTCGAACGGAGCGGTGTTGCGCGGCTGAGCCGCACTGCTCCCTCATGGCCACGGCTCTTTCGCGAATGTGCGGCGGCCGGCGCACGCTAATCGGCGCGCCGGATTTCGACCTGCTGGTACATCTCGCGGGTCTGGTCCAGCGAAGCGAAGTTCATGCCGGGAAGGCACGCGGAGGCAGTGCCCGCGGCCACGGCCCAACGCAGCGCGTCCGCGGGGTTGGGCTTGCGGCGCATCGCCCAGACGTACGCCGCCGCGAGCGCGTCGCCCGAGCCGATGGGGCAGACGGCGTCGACGCGGGGAGGCAGCGCCTCCATCACGCCATCGGCGAAGCCGGCCACCGCGCCGCGGCTGCCGAGGGAGAGAATGACGGATTCCGGTCCCATGGTCCGCAGACGCTCGGCCGCTTCGAGGTAATGGGTGCGGGTGAGCAGCATGCGGCCGAGGAGCCGCTCGGCCTCCTGCTGGTTGGGCGTGACGACGGTCGGCCGGGCTTCGATGCCCTCGCGCAAAGGGTTGCCGCTCGTGTGCAGGAGGGTCTTGACCTTTTTCTGCCGCGCCATGGTGAGGAGCTTGGCATAGAAAGACGCGGGCACGCCGGGCGGCAGGCTGCCGCACACCATCAGCCAGGAGGCGCTTTCGAGAGATTTGCGGATGACGCGTTCGATATCCGCCAGCTCCGTCTTGCCGAGTTCCGGGCCCTTTTCGTTGAGGTTGACGGTGAGGCCGTGCTGGTCCGTGATGGTGAGGTTGGTGCGGATCTCGCGCGCAATCGGGACCACCGCGATGGGGAACCCGTAGCCGCTGAGATGGGTTTGCAAGCGCTCGCCGGCTTCGCCGCCGCTGGTCAGGACGGCGAGCGTTTCGCCGCCGAAGGAGTGAATCACGTGCGACGCGTTGATGCCGCGCCCGCCGGCCGATTCGCGGGTGGACGTGATGTAGGACCGGTCTTCGAACGCCAGCCGGTCAACGGAAAGGATGCGGTCGATCGCAGGGTTGATGGTGAGGGTGACGATCAACCTTCTATTTTACGAGGGAACGGGCGCGGGCCGCACCGAGCGGCGCCGGGCATTCGGAACGGGTCCGCGAACCGGATGCCCCGCGGCGCAGCAGCGGCATCACTGCGTGCACTGATTCTTCAGCCACGGATAGGTGTCGCCGGCAGTGTCATTGTGGGCGTTGCATGGGACGGTGCTGAGATAGGTCCAGATGGCAGTGAGCTGATAATCGGTCATGTTCCGGAACTTCGCCCACGGCATCACCTGCAGCAAGCTGCCATCGACGGGCGCACTGTAGCAATTGTCGGTGTAGGTCACGTCGCCGAGGAGGAAGACGCTGTTGAGCCCACAATTCGGGTGGCGGCTGTCAAAGTCATGCCCTGTCCGTATGATCGACATGAACGTGTAAAGGTCCATGCCACCCGCGGGATTGCCGGTATAGTCGGGCGTCAGGTTCCGTGCGATGATGATCGGGCCGAGGCCGGGGCCGGCGTACAACGGGCTCTTCGGGTCGCTGACGGTACCCGGTCCGGCCGCACCGAAACTCCGCCCGCCGGCCAGGTAAGTGGCCGGGTTGAATTGCATGGGAGAGTTGTTCGGTGGGCGGTGGTACGGATTGTTGGCCGGTAGGAATTCGTTTGCCGGGCTGGACCCATGGCAGCCGTTGCAATCCGTCTCTCCGTTGATAATGTAGCTTCCCAACCCGACCAGGGTCGGGTCCTTGCCGTTCATGTTGATGAAAGGTGGCGCGATTTGCAGACCGATGGCCGCCAGGTTCTCATCCGAATCCTGGGCGACGGCGTGGACGCTCACGGAGCTCGAACTCAGTAAGACCGCTGCGATGACCCCGGCCGCACACAACAATACGGCGCTCTTCCGGACAGAGTCCAGTTTCATTTGGCTCATCCCCCTTTATCGTGGCTGATCTTGGGCGCGGAACTGCCGGAGCGGCTTCGGCCCTTTCCGGTGCGATTGTATACCCAGCGCGCCCAGTTTCCGCCTGCTTTTAAGCAATGTTCATCCTGATGTGAACGCGCACGCACAAATGAAGTGCCCGCGAAGCCGGCTAAGCGCGGAACAAAGGGAGTGTGCAGGATTCGAGCGCGAGGAGCCGCTGCTTGAGCGGCAGGCCGCCGCCGTAGCCGACCAGCTTGCCGCTCGCTCCGATGACGCGATGGCAGGGCACAACGATGGCGACGGGATTGGCGCCATTCGCCGCGCCGACGGCCCGCACCGCGCGCGGCGCGCCGATCGCCTGCGCGATCTGGGAGTAGGAGCGGAATTTGCCGAACGGGATGGTTTCGAGCTCGCGCCACACGCGGAGCTGGAACGGTGTGCCCTGGAGATCGAGAGGCAGGTCGAACCGGCGCAGATCGCCGGCAAAGTACGCGCGCAGTTGGCGTACGGCTTCGCTCAGAAGCGGGTGCGCGGGATCGGGCTCGCCATCGAGAGCCGGCGCCGGATGAAACGCGACCGTGCGGAGCCCGGCCCGCGAAGCCACGAGGCGCAGCGTGAGATCGTCGGCGACTTCGGCATCGACCCAGGCGAGCATGGTTCCAGTTTGGCACAGAAGCGCGCCGGAGCAGTGGGGAATGAGATAATCTTACTGGAGTCTTACATGGAGACGACGAGACTTTCGACCAAGGGTCAGGTAATTCTGCCGAAGCACATCCGGGATTCGCGGGCGTGGGAGCCTGGGACGGAGTTCATCGTCGAGGAGACGGACGAGGGTGTTCTGCTGCGGCCCGCGGGACTCTTTCCGCCGGTGCGCCTGGAGGATGTGGCGGGGTGCCTGCGATCGCGGTCCGGCAGGAAGAGCCTGGCGCACATGAAAACCGCCGTAGCACGGGAAGTGAGGCGGCGGCATGACAGCGGCCGATACTAATATCCTGGTCCGGTTTTTAACTGAAGACGATCAGGAGCAGGCCGCCGCCGCGCGGCGGCTCTTCGCCGCCGGACCGGTCTGGCTGTCCAAGACGGTTCTGCTTGAAACCGCATGGGTCTTGCGCAGTATTTACGGCTTTGAAGAGGCGGAGATTCGCCAGGCGTTCGTGAAGCTGCTCGGTTTGCCGAACGTGCACGCGGAGGATGCGCGGGCGGTTGCGGCGGCGCTGGCGTTGGCGGCGCAGGGCGTCGAACTCGCCGATGCAGTGCATCTGAGCAGCCGGCCGGCAGGTGCGGCGTTTGCCACGTTCGACAAGGCACTGGCGCGCAGGGCGAGACGGGCCGGGGAGAACGGCACTTCGGTCTTGTCGTAGTGGAATCACATATGGCGGCGGACCACAACACTATGTGGCCGCCGCCCGGGGTTGCACCTGCGAGTGCGGTCTGTTATCTCGGCATGGAGGAATCGGCGGCGGGCGAGCTCGCCGAGACCAGGCGGTTCTCCGCGCCAGGCGCGGCGGCGGGCTCCTTGGGTGTGAGCACGTATCCGATGACCGAATACTTGGTTACGCGGGTAATGACCAACTCGCGGGGCCGCTGGTCCGCCTGGCTGTAGAAGGTGAGCGGCTGCTGGATGCCGCGGCTGTGGACCCAGATGGTCTTGCGATCCGGCATGAGGAATACGCGGCCGTCGAAGCGCTGATGCAGGACGTCGGTGTGGGTGACGTCCATGTTGATGCCCTGCGCCAGTTCGCGGTCGCGATCGACGCCCAGCTCGAAGTCGATGCGCTCGCGGTCCGTGTTGCGATGGATCGCCGCCAGGTCCGTGCGGCTCTGGCTGCTCCGTTCATCGACGTCAGCAAGCCGGCGATTCACGTTCGCCATGAGCGCGCTATCGGATTCCCGTGACTGGCGCATTTCCGCGCGGAGATTTTCCAGGTCGCGCTGATTGGCGGCCTGCACCTGATGAAGCTGCTGCTCGAAGCGGTCCAGCCGGCTATCCGCGAGTTGCTGGCTGGATTGCAGGCCGTCCATCCGGGCCTGGAGGCTTGTGGTGCGGCGGTCGAGTTCCGCCTGCATATTCCGCTGGGCCCGCGCGACGAGCTGTTCCGCCTGACGGCGCGCGGCGTGGAGAACGCCATCGACTTTCGACTCCACGCCGCTGAGGCGCTTGGCCCACTCTTCACGCTGGCTGGTCCAGCTGTGCAGCGCTCCTTCCGCCGCATCGAGGCGGCGGCCGGCCGCGCCGATCTGCTCCTGCATCGCGGGCACCAGACTGAGCCGGTTGAAGTAGGTTTGAGCCGGGCGATAGAGATAGATGCCCGCGCCCACCAACATGGCCAGAACTACCAGGACAACGGCCCGCCGCAACACGTGAGCACGCGCGGGACGCTCGTCTTCTCCGCGAAGCGGGCGCCGTTTCGGAGTCGGTAAGCCGGTCGCATTCGTTTCCTGTTGTGGCGCGGCAGTCGCGTTCAGGCCGAGCACGCTGGTCTTAGTCTGCGTCTGCTGATCGAGCGTCTGCATCTTCAGCCTCCTGGGCGGGATGTTATGCAGACGGCTCGCCAAACGGGCCCAACCCGTTGATTTTTCGGATCTGGAAACCCGTTTATGAATACCCGCGGCGCGCGCCGGATGTAATTTCTTCGCGGTTGGGAGCGTGAGCCGCGGCACACTGCCGCTTACTTCACGACTATCTTCTCTGTGCCGACATTGTCGTAGTCGTCCTGTACCCGGATCGCGACGGTGTGCTCGCCGGGCGGGGCATCGATCTGCAGGTCGTAATCGAGCGCGGGAGCGTCGGAGAGGCGCGTGACGGGCGACACCACGGTCCAGTCACCGCCGTCAAGGGAGTATTCGGCTTTGGCGATATTGTTGAGCGCGTCGGCGGCATGCCAACGGACGTTGATGCGGCTGCCGCTGCGCGTCGCGGCAAGGCCCGTGATCTTCGGCGGCGTGTTATCGATGAGGAACGGGTCGCTTTCGGCCGTTGCGGTGAGCGCTTCGCCGGGAGGATTGCCGGGCGCATCGGAGGCAATCACGCGAAGCCGATATTCGCCGTCGGGCAAGCTGGTGGTGTCCCAGGAGAAGTATTTCTCGGTCACCTTGTCTTTCAGGGGCTTCCAGACGGTTTCTTTTTCGCCGCGGATCTCGACGGTGTAGACGAGCGAATCGCCGTTGGGGTCGGAGGCGAGCCAGCGGGCGCCGAGCCAGCCTTTGGCATAAGTCATGGACGGCGTGCTGCCGCCGGATTCCACGGAGAACGTGGGCGCGCTCGCATGTTTGCCGATCGGCGGGAGCGTCAGGGTTTGGGGCGTGATCGAGGAGGAGGAAGGCGCGGGGAATTTGTAATTGGGCGGAGTGATTTCGACTTCCTCGACGATGGGCTCCACATTCTTCGGCAGGTAGGCGACGCTCACGGATTCGAGCTCCGGCGAGCGGCCGCTCGTGCCGGCGCCGAGCGTGGCGCGCCACTGGATGAAGCGGGCCGAGGGAGCGGCGACACGGCCGCCTTCGGGCACCGTGACCGGCGCGGACCAGGGGCTCCAGTTTTTCTGCGGCTGGTCGAGGTTGCCGGTGCGGGCTTCGACGGAGACTGTGCCGCCGTTCATCCGGGCCTCGAAGCTGAGGCGGCCCCACTGCGTGTACATGCCGGCGTCGAAGACGTCGCTTTCGATCGAGCCCTGCTGGGCGAGTCCGGGGCCGATATCGTAGATCTTGCCTACGTTGCCCGTAGCGGCGTAGAGATGGCCGTCGCGGCCCGCTTCGAAAGCGGTGATCTGCGCGGCGGGCATGGTGAGGAGCAGGGTGTAGAGCGTGGGCGACTCGATGCGGTACAGGTTGCCCTTGTTGCCCGTGCCGAGCAGGACGCGGCCTTCGCGGTCGAAGGCAATGGCGTAAACGACCGCCTGGCTGTCGCTCCAGATGCGGCGCGGGTTGCCGTTCGGTTCGATGCGGTAGACCTCTGAGCCGCCGGTGACGGTGACGGATGGCGCCGGAAGCGGCGCCGGCCGGGGCGCGGCCTGCTGCGCGGGCGCGGGAGTTCCGGGAGCGCTGATGGTCACGGCGACGGGTGTTACCGCCGCGGTGGGCGAGACGGGCGCCGGCGGCGCGGCCTGTTGCTTGCCGCCGACCGCGGCGGCGTAAATGGAGCCGTCGCGGGCAACCGCTACGGAGGTGACTTCGCGCTTGGGCATCTGATAGAGAACGAAGCCTTCGCCCGCGGGCGAGACGCGCAGCACGAGACCGCCGGGATCGGTGCCGGCGATGAGGTTGCCGTGTGCATCGATCGCCATGGAGCGGACGTGGGTCTCTTCGGTCCGGAAGAAGACGGAGCCTTTGCCATCGGGCGTAACGCGGTGGATCTCGCCCTGGTCGCCGGTGGCGATGAACAGGTTGCCGCCGCTGTCGAACGCCATGGCCCAGATGTACTTGGCTTTGGGATCGTAGAAGACCTCGGGTTTGCCGGCGGCGGAGATGCGGTAGACCTTGCCATCGGGTGAGGTGGCGACGTAAGCGCGGTCATGGGAGTCGATGGCGATGGCGTGGATCTCGACGCCGCCGAGATCGGCGAGGACCTTCGATTTGCCGTCCGGCTGGATGCGGTAGAGCTTGGCAGTCGTGCCGCCTCCGGCGTAGAGATTGCCCTTGGAATCCTGGGCCATGGCCCAGAGGTAGGCGGAGCCGGTGTCGAAGAGCTCGTGGGAGCGCGGCGCGAGCGTGAGCAGGCCGTCGGAGCGCAGCGAGAGGTTGCGGATGACGCCTTTTTCAAAATCGGAGAAGTCGCCCTGGGTCCAGGTGTGCGTCTGGCCGGCGAATGCGAGGCCTGCGGCGGCAAGCAGCAGGGGGAGGTGTTTGGTCATCGTTTGAAATCGGGGCCTGGGGGTTGGGGATTGGGGAGTCAAGCGGACGGCGCCACCGGTCCCCAATCCCCAACCCCCAAGCCCGGGTCTTTCTACTTTACGTGGATATGCAGGGAGTAGCTGCCGGTCACCACGTAGTCGAACGGCAGGGCCATCTGTTCGGAGGCCGTTTCGGGCGATGTGAACATCGAGCGCGTTGGGGCGCGGCCGGCCTGCATCACGTTTAGCACGGAGGATGGCAGGGCAGGCAGCGTCTTGTCGTCGTAATACGCCGTGGGGCTCGATTCCACGAGCGAGACGTAAAGCTTGTTGTTGGTGCGCTCCTGATTGAGCAGGCTGACGGTCTCGGGCAGATCCAGGAACCGGTTCATCAGGCCGGCCATGTTCTGCATGCGGTTGACCGTCTCAGCGTCGCTGAGCACGATGCGGTGGTCGCCTTTGCCGAGGCCGGCGGGAATCTTGACGGTGAACTGCCGCTGAATGGGTTCGCCGCGGTAGGGATGGAGCAGGACGGTCACGGGGACGTCGTCGCCGGGCCGCACTTCGGCATCGGGCACCCAGGCGTTTTCGATGGTGGCGACGCGGCGTTCGGGCAGCACGTCGACAGTGACGTTGACGCTCTCCAGGTTCGGCGTGTTCACGTTGTTGAGATACAGGCGGTTGAACTTATCGCCCCACCAGCCGGCCAGCATCATGGGCGCGGGCACGGGCGCCTCGCCGGAAGTCTGCATCGTGGAAAGCGAGATATTGGGCTGGCCATCGAGCCGTACCTGGCCGTTGAGCCGGTAGGTGGCTTCATCGGAGAACTCGTTCAGCTCGGAGAGCGAGTTATAAAGGGTCAGCATCATCAGGTACGGAGTCCATTTCTGGTGCACGAACACATTGAAATGGAAATCCTTCTCCTGCTTCACCTTCTCGCCGGGGCCGAGCGAGCGCACGCGCATCGTGACGGGCACCATGGGGGATTCGGCGCCGAGCACGCCCATGATGCCGCTGTGGCGGTCCTGGTGGAGCGCGCCAACGACGTCGGTAGCGTTCGCCATTTTGTTGGGCTGGAAGGCGGAGGAAAGCGTCATCACGACTTCGCCCTTGCTCATCGGCATGTCGACCGGACCGAGGTTGAAGAACGGGTGGCCGAAGGCGAGCACGCGCTTGCCGTCGTTATAAGTCACGGTGCCGACGCCGGTGACGGACATGTCGCCATCCACCAGCACGCCGGCGACGGTGTCGCCGGGGTTGAGCGAATTCTGCCAGCCGGGCGCGGGCTTATTCGTATGGATGGTGCTGCCCGAAGCTCCGCCCTGCGCCACGGCGATGCCGAGCTGCTGGAACATCGGGCCGAACTGCTGGAGCGTATCGTCCTTGAAACCGGAGAAGACCAGCGGAGACTCGATCGGCACCATCTGCTGCACGGGCGGCAGGCCTTTGGCGGCGCCGGCGGAGACGGCCTCGGCCAGCATCTCGCTCGGGACTTCGACGGCGGCTTCCCTGGCGTGCGCGGCCAGCTTATCCGGCGTGCGTGCGGCTTCGGGGCGCGACTTATCGAATTCGTTGATCTCGAGCATCAGCTCGATGGGGGTGATGCCGCAGATCGCGTCCGGCGAAAACGTGCTCATGCGCAGCGCCACCGCGCCGACGAGTTTGCCGTTGATGTAGACCGGGCTGCCGCTCATGCCGCCGGCCACGTTGGTGCGGATGGCCTTGCCGAGCATTTTGGCGACGATGATGTCCTGATTGGGACCCCAGACGTTCTTGAGCCGTCCCATTACTTCGATTGGGATGGGTTCCGGCTCGGTGCCTTGCAGAACCGTCCAGGCTGTTCCCTTCATGCCCGGCTTCACCTCGCTCAGGCGCATGATTTCGACTTTTCCGGCTTTGGGACGAGGAAGGGCCGCGTCGCCTGCCGCGTACACCGGCACCGACGCGACCGCGAGTCCGAAGAGGACCGCGGCATTTCTTAAGAGCATTCGAACTCCAGTTGTTGCTATTGTACTATGCGACGCGAAACAGGCCGGTGCGGTTCCCGACCGTAGGAGGAGGACAAGGAGCGTAGCCCCGTAGTCTGGCCTGTCTACATCGCGCCGAACTTCGAGCTTCCGGCGAATGGCGATGGCGCGTGGCGGGCCTGGCCGCCTGGGGAGCCCCCCGGGCGGATCTCGGAGACGGAGGCGCCGGCGGTGCGGAACTCGTGCTGCACCATCTGGATGGCGGCGCGGGCGCCATCGGTTCGCACGACCCTGCCGGAAACAACGAGCTGCATGGGCGCGACATTATGCAGCAAGGCGGGCCAGGCAATGGACATTTCGACCTGGAGGCCGACCGGCAGCGGGCGGCCGGCTTCGAACAGGACGCCGCCGCTCGAAAGATCCAGCGTGCGGCCGCTCCCGGATTCCAGTACTTTCCTCCTCCGTACGAGCTTCCACTTTAGTTCCAGAACGAGCTCATACCGGCGGTTTTCGCGGCGATCCCCCGAGATGTGTTCCATTGTTCGCTTTTCGCTGAGTGGCGCCATGTGAACCAGAGTTTCCATTGTGACGAATGCTGTCTCAGTATGTACATCCGCGGGAGCGAGTGGCAGTAACAGCGGTACCCGCACAGTACCGGTTCCATAGTACATAAGGGCCCAGCTCAGAAGCGCTGGTATTCTCGTGAGATCAGTAGCTTAGGCTCTGTAAAAATGGCCGGGGCGATGTGCCGGTACTAGCAGCACAGGCAGGGCGGCAGGGGCATGCCGGACGCGGCGACGGACGCCACATCCCTCACTTGGCGGTTGGGGAACTCAAGGTAAACTCAGGATGGAAGAGCGAGGTTTTCGATTCATCATTCCATGAAGCGGTGGATTTTCCTCCTGCTCGCCTGCGCGGCGGCGATGCCCGCCGAGACGGCGCAGGAGCGGGGTAAGCGGGTAGTCTACGAAGCGCTGAAGGCGCTGGGCGGCGACGCCTATCTTCACATGCAGAACCGTGTGGAGACAGGGCGTGCGTATTCGTTTTACCGCGGCCAGGTTTCCGGGCTTTCCGTGGCCCATATCTACACCCGGTACCTGCCGGCGCCGCCAAAGCCCGCGCCGGAGCAGTTGCTTGAAGATGAGCGGGAGACGTACGGCAAGCAGGAAGAGGACGTGTTCCTGTACCGCAACGACGGCGCGTGGGAGACGACCTTCCGCGGCGCCACGCCGCTGGCCGATGAGCGGCTGGCGCGGTTCAAGGACAGCACTCTACGCAATATCCTCTACATTCTGCGGGCGCGGCTGGACGAGCCGGGAATGTCCTTCTATTCGCAGGGCCGCGATTTCTGGGAGAACCGTCCGGTGGAGGTGGTGGAGATCACGGACGCGCAGAACCTGATGGTGACGGTCTACTTCGATGCCGAGAGCAAGCTGCCGGTGCGGCAGGTGTACAAACGCCGCAACACGGAGTACAACGATTTCGATACCGAGGTGACGCTGTTTGCCAAGTACCGGGACGTTGGCGGCGGCGTGCAGTGGCCGTTCGACGTGCGGCGCGACCGCAACGGCGAGAAGATCTTCGAAATGTACTCGGATTCGGTCGCGATCAATCAGGACCTCAAGGACAGCCTGTTCGCGCTGCCTCCCAATGTCAAGATGCTGCCCAAGCCCAAATGAGCGCACGCGGCGCAGCGCCGGCCGGGGCGGGCCCAGGACTTGCGGGCAAGGTCCGGCGGCTGGAGGACCTATACCGAAGGCGGGAGGGCCGGTCACGGCTGCGGCGGATGATCGAACCGCCGGCGCCATTCATCATGAACCCGCGCGAGCCGAAGGATTTCCCGCTGGGCCGGCACAACCTGTACATCGGCGGCGCGGGGCGCTCGATCGCGGGGTATATCAATCTGGATCTGGCGGCGGTTGCCGGCGTGGACGTGGTGGCGGATGCGCACCGGCTGCCGTTCCGAGACGGCGTGTTCCAGCGGATCGAGTGCGACGCGGTGCTCGAGCACGTGCGGCAGCCGGAAACCGTGATGGCGGAGATGCGGCGCGTGCTCGCGGCGGGCGGTTACCTGCACCTGGTGACGCCATTCTGCCATCCATTCCACGAATATCCGAAGGACTACCGGCGGTTCACGCCGGACGGCCTCCGCGAGCTGGCGGCCGGGATGGAAGTGGCGGCGGAGGGCTGGCGCACCGGGCCGACCGCGACCCTGCTGGTGTTCGCAATCGAATACGCCAAGCTGCTGCTGCCGTGGCGCTGGTGGCGCGCCGCCGTGCACGGTGTGGTGGGGTGGGTGGTGTGGCCGCTGCGGTATCTCGACCTGCTACTGGTGGGTTCGCCGCGCGCCGGGCGGATCGGGAATCACTGTTATTTGTGGCTGCGGAAGTAGCGCGCCGTTACCGCGGCGTGATGTCGGTGACCGGCAGGTCCCAGTGGGCCAGCAGAATCTCGAAGCGGCGCTGCTCTTCACGCTGGTAGGCGGCCTGGTCCGGCCATAGCTCGCGGATGAGGCGCTCTTCATCGGGGTTGGCGGTGGTGGCCAGCGTGGAGTTCTTGAACCGGATGGTGACGCGATAGTCCCAGCGGCCGTCCTCCGTGCCGTGGTAGGCCGGCTGCTCGATTTTGATGGAGAGGATGCGGCCGGATTCCTGCTGCTTCTTGAGCAGCGGGTAATGGTTCTTGAGGAAGAGGCGCAGAAATTCCTGCTGGCGGCCCCATTGCGCCTTGTAGTAATACTCGACGGCATAGGGCTGATCGGCGGCGGCCCGCGAGGGCGAGCCCTGGGCGAAGAGCGCCGGGGCGAGGGCGAGCAAGGCAAACAGGGCGGCTTTCATACTGCTCCTTTGCCGTACTATAGTCGCATGCCTTTTCGAGTGCTGGCGATGGCGCTCCTGGCGGCCATGGCTGCCGCGCAGACGAAACCGCCTTCCTGCGCCAATTGCGCCGTGTGGAACACGCCGCAGCAGCCGTTCCGGATTTACGGGAATACGTACTACGTCGGCCCGCACGGGCTGGCATCGGTGCTGATCGCGTCGCCCGAGGGGCACGTGCTGATCGATGGCGCTCTAGCGGAATCGGCGCCGCTGATCGCGGCCAACATCCGCGCGCTGGGCTTCCGCGTGGAGGACGTGAAGCTGATCGTCAACTCGCACGCGCATCACGACCATGCGGGCGGCATCGCGGAGTTGCAGCGGCTGAGCGGCGCGCGCGTGGCCGCGATGCCGTGGGCGGCGGATGTCCTGCGGAAGGGCGCCGTGGCCCGCGACGATCCGCAGTTCGGCACCATCCGGGCGACTCCGCCCGTGGCGCGCCTGGAGACGATCCGGGACGGCGAGAGCCTGACCGCCGGCGGCGTGACGGTCACGGCGCATTGGACGCCGGGCCACACGCCGGGCGGCACGAGCTGGACGTGGCAGGACTGCGAGAACGGCCGGTGTCTCGACCTGGTTTACGCGGACAGCCTGACGGCGGTCTCGGCAGACGGCTTCCGCTTCAGCGGCCGGAAGGACGATCCGCATGGTGAGGATTTCGAGCGCAGCTTCGCGTTTCTGGAGCACACGCCGTGCGACATTCTCATTACGCCGCACCCGGAGGTGTCGCGGCTTTGGGAGCGGCTGGAGGCGCGGAAAACGAATCCGGACGCAATGATCGACGGCGGGGCGTGCAAGGCGCTGGCTGCGAGCGCGCGGGAGCAGTTGCGGAAGCGGCTGGCGGCGGAAGGCAGGCGGTAGGAGGAGGCCGGCGCCTACTTCTCGCTTAAGAATCCATTGTGCGTCTCGACGTGCAGCCGGCGCCCGTCGGAGCGGACGGTGACCATGCCATCTAGGTCCGTGCGAAGGACGGCGGCGTTGTGCTGCTCCAGGCGCTGGACCACGTCGCGGTTGGGGTGGCCGTAGCTGTTTTCGAAGCCGGCGGAGATGATGGCGAATGACGGCTGGACGGCATCGAGGAATAGCTCGGTCGTCGAGGTCCGGCTGCCGTGGTGCGCGACCTTGAGGACGTCCGTGCGGCGCAGTTCGTTTTCGGCGAGCATCCAGAGCTCGATGGGGCGCTCGACGTCGCCAGTGAGCAGGAACGAGTGGCGGGTGTTGCGGATGCGGAGCACGAGCGAATCGTTGTTCTTGGGGTCGGCGGCCGGCTCGTAGCCGGGCAGAGGAGCGAGCACCTCGATTTCGGCGCCGCCGAAGGCCCAATGCGCGGGGGCGGTGAGCGGGCGGATGCGTGTGCCGGCGCGGGCAGCGGCGGCGCGGAGTTTCTGCCAGCCGGGGCTATCGGGGGTGGCGCCGGTCCAGAGCTCGGCGGGGTGGAAATCGGCGGTGAGGGCGGGGAGACCGCCGAGGTGGTCGTCATGGGCGTGCGTCAGCGCGATCGCGTCGACCGTGCGGAAGCCGCGGTCCCAGAGGTAGGGGGCGACGACGTCTTCGGCGGTATCGAGCTGCGAAGGGGCGCGGCCGCCGAACGCAGGGATGCCGCCGCCATCGACGATGAGGCGCTTGCCGTCCGGGAAGACGACGAGCAGGCTATCGCCCTGGCCGACATCGATGGCGGTCAGCTCGAGCTGGCCGGGGTGGAAATCGGGCGGGAAGGGATGCCAGAGAAGCAGGACGAGTGCTGCGGCCACGGCGGCGCCGCTAGCGATGCGCCAGCGGCGGCCGCGGGCGAGGGCGGCGGTGATCAGCGCGGCCGAGAACGCGATGGCGAGCCAGAGCGGCGGCGTGGGGATGCGCCAATCGGGGTCGATGGCGGCGTGCCAGCTCACCACGCGGTGCGAAACGGAGAGCAGCACGCCGGCGAGCGCCGCCGCCCAGTGCCAGGCGGTGAAGAGCGCGACGAATCCCACGGGCACGACGAGGCCCAGCAGCGGAATCACCAGCGCGTTGGCGGAAAGGCCGGAGATGCCGATGCGGTGGAAATAGACCACCATGGGGAGCGCCAGGCCGAGTTGGATCACGGCGGAAACGGCGACGATTTCGTAAAAGAAGAACAGCACACGCGCCGGGACGGTGACGGCAAAATGGGGGACGTGGAGTGCTTGCGCCAGCAGGCGCAGCTCGATGCGGAATTGCGCGACGCGAGGCGGCAGGTGGAGGTCGCGGGCGGTATCGCTGAGATCCGAGAGGCCGTGCGCGAGCGGGCCGGAGGTGGCCTGGATCAGAGGCGTCGCGAACGCGCCGAGGAAGGCGACGGCAAGGAACGTGAGCTGGAACGAGGCGTCGAAGAGCTCGCCGGGGTCGAGCACCAGAAAGCCGATGGCGATGGCGGCCAACAGGTTCAGGGGGCGGCGGCGGCGGTAAAACCACGTCGCGGCGAGGTAGAGCGTCAGGCCGGCTGCCGATCGCACCGCCGGGGCGTGCCATCCGGAGACGAGCGCGTAAAGCCACACGGCGCAGGCGGTGAGCGCCATGGCGAGCGTTTCGGGCAGAAAACACAGGCGCAGGCAGAAGAGGAAGAACGCGGCCAGGATCGCGACGTGAGTGCCGCTGATGACGATGGCGTGGAAGGTTCCGGTCTGGCGGTAGTCTTCGGTCCAGACCTTTTGCAACTGGAAGGACTGGCCGATGAGCATGGCTTGCATCATGCCGCTGCGGTAGGGGTCGGCGGGGTAGAGGCGCTCGATGCGGTCGAGGGCAGCCTGGCGAACGTCCATGATGGCTTTCTCGAAGCGCGATCCGCACGCGCCGGGCAGGACGCGCAGGCTGGTGGCGGGGCCGGAGGCGGTCCAGTAGATGTCCTGGCGGCCGAGAAAGGTGGCGTAATCGAAAGCGCCGGGATTGCCGTAGTTGCGCGGCGGCCGGACCTTGGCGTCGAGCTCGACCTGCTGGCCGTAGTGCAGGACCGGCAGCGGTTCGCCGGGCTCCGTGTAGAGCACCACCTGGGCGCGCGCATGCGGTTCGAGCTCCAGGATGAAGCGCTCGCGCTCGCCCGAGATTGCCGGCGGTTCGACGACGCAGCCCCCGAGAATCACCGTTTCGCGAGCCGTGGCATCGATGTAAGGCGCGGGGCCGGGCGCGTGCAGGACCGCCGTGAGCGCGCCGGCAGCCGAGAGCGCGAAGGCCGCGCAGAGCGCGGTGAGCAGGCGCGAGCGCACGCGGTGCGCGAGAACGGCGAGGAGGAGAAAAGCGGCGGCGGCGGCGAGGAGTTCGGTCCGGCCAAACCCGGCGAAGCGGGCGGCCAGGATGCCGGCGGCGATGGCAGCCACGGGCCCAACGAGCGGGTCCTTCACGGAACAGGCGATTGTAGCAGGCGGGGGCAGGGCGGGTCCATGATCTGCCCAGACTGGTAAATTTAACGTTCAGTATTGCGTATTTATCGATAACGTGTTACAAGCATGAGAACGAGGAGTCTCCGATGACTTTCCGCTTCGTTCGCGTAGCGCACGCGATTGCGCTCTTCCTCTGTGCGGCCGGGCTCGCGTTCGGCCAGAACTCGACCGGCACCATCAGCGGCCGGATTCTCGACTCGACCGGCGCCGCGGTGGCCGGAGCCGAAGTCCGGGCGATCAATCAGGTGGACCGCAGCAGCCGCACGTTCACCAGCACGGCGACCGGCGATTTCACGTTCACCAACCTGCCGCCGGGCACGTACACGATTTCGGTCAAGGCGGCGGGCTTCAAGGAGCTGGACAAGCGCGACCTGCACCTGACGGAAGGCGACAGCCTCGGCACGGGCGAGCTGCGGCTCGAGGTCGGCGCAGTCTCGGAGACGGTGGACGTGGTGGCGGAAGGCGCGGTGGTGCAGACCGAGAGCGGCGACCGCACGCAGCTCATCGATTCGACCGAAGTCATGGATATGATGGCGCGCGGCCGGGACGTCATGGCGATGCTGCAGATCCTGCCCGGCGTGATCAACGATAATACCGGCTCGGACGTGCTCGGCCAGTACAGCACGCCGACGATGAGCGGTGGGCGGTCCTTCTACAACGCGCTGAACATCGACGGCATCAGCGGCAACACGGCGCGCGGGCGGACGGCGGAATCGCCGATCAACCTGGATTCGATCGCCGAGGTGAAGGTGCTGCAGAATTCCTACCCGGCCGAGTACGGCCCTTCGGCTTCCGGCGTGATCAATCTGGTAACGAAGAGCGGCACGCAGCAGTTCCACGGCAGCGTCTATTACTACAACCGCAACGAAGCGTTCAACGCGAACAACTTCTTCAACAACCGGCAGGGCATCCCGCGGCAGCGCTACCGTTTCAATACGGTGGGTGAAACGCTCGGCGGGCCGATTTACATCCCGAAACACTTCAATACCAGCCGGCAGAAGCTGTTCTTCTATTTCTCGCAGGAAATCGATCCCAACCAGGTGCCGAACTCGATTTCCACGTTCACGGTGCCCACGGCGCTCGAACGGCAGGGGAATTTCTCGCAGTCGTACAAGAATGCGACGACGCTATACACGGTGAACGATCCGCTGAACCTGAACTCCGCGGGCAAGCCGATTCAGTTCCCGGACAATATCATTCCGGCGAGTCGCATGGACCCGAACTCGGCCAAGCTGTTGAGCGTGTTCCCGCTGCCGAACCAGACGAACACGGCGATAACCAACTTCGCCTACAATTACCAGGTCGCAGGTTCGGAGGACGAGCCGGTTCTGCAGGAGATTCTGAAGGTCGACTACAACATCAACGACAGAGCGAAGGCCTGGTTCCGCGCTTCAGGCTACAGCAGCGAAAATAACGGGCTCAGCAGCCCGGCCATCAACAATAAGTGGGGCCCGGCGCCCGTCGATTACAAGCAGACCATGCCCAACCTGGGGGCCAATTTCACCTATGTGTTCTCCCCCACGCTGGTCAACGAGGCGCTGTTCGGCATGAATCTGTGGACGGAGTCGCAAGTCCTCACGCAGCAGGGTCTCGCCAACTACCAGCGGGCGACCTACGGCATCAATATCGCACAGAGCTACCCGAGCGACAATCCGCTGGGGCTGCTTCCGGCGATGTCATTCGGCGGCGTCAGCAAACCGGCTCAAATCACTTATGACGGCCGCTTCCCAATGGTGGACGATTCCACGGCCTTTACCTTCAGCGACGGCTTGACCAAGGTGTGGAACGCGCACACCTTCAAAACCGGGTTCAAGATGCAGCACGCGCTCTATAACCAGTATCACCAGGCGGGCGGTGCGAATTTCCCGGGCAATTTCGCATTCGGCACCGATTCCAACAATCCGCTCGATAGCGGCTACGCCTACGCCAATGCATTCCTGGGCTATTACGACACCTACACGGAAGCCACCAACCGCGTGAATTACCAGCCGATCACGCGAGTCTACGAGTGGTACGTGCAGGACCACTGGAAAATCGCGCGGCGCCTGTCCCTGGATCTCGGGGTCCGTTTCACCGACGGCCTGCCGCTCTCGCCCGGCAATGACCACGCCGGCAATTTCGTGCCGTACCTGTACAACCCGGGGCAGGCGCCGGTGCTGTTTCGGCCCGAAGTGGTGAATGGCAAGAAAGTGGTCGTCAACCCGCTGACCGGCGATGTGGTGCCCAATGTCTATTCCGGGCTGATCGTGCCCGGCACGGGCAATCCCACCAACGGCATCATCACCCCTACGACGCCCGGCTATCCGCGCGCGATGGTGTACAGCAACGGCGTCCTACCGGCGCCGCGCCTCGGCTTCGCGTGGGATATCTTCGGCGACGCGAAAACCGTGCTGCGCGGCGGCGGCGGCTTTTTCTATACCCCGCTGCTGGACGCCGGCACACTCGGCAATCTCTTCTTCAATCCGCCGGCGATCTACAATCCCACCGCGTATTACGGAACCGTGGCTACCGCGGCCAATGCCAGCGGGCTGCTTTCGCCCAGCAGCTTCTCGCGCGATATCGACCCGCATGCCAAGACCGTCACCGCCTATCAGGCCAATCTCGGCATTCAACGGCAGTTGGGCTGGGGCACGGTCCTCGATGTGGCTTACGTGGGGAACTTCGGACGGCATCTGGGCGAGGTGGTGCAGTTGAACGAAGTGCCATACGGCGCCGATTTTCTGCCCTCGAGCGCCAATCCCCAGGGCGGCATCCTGAACGAGAACTTCTTCCGGCCGTACGCCGGCTACAATGGCATCCCGCAGCAGATCTTCCAGGGCAATTCGAGCTACCACTCGCTGCAGGTGCAGGCGCAGCGCCGGTTCGCCAAGAATCTGCTGTTCGGCGTGTCGTACACGCGCTCCAAGGCGATGGATTACGCCGAAGGCGATAGCACCAGCACCTCCGGCGAAGGCGGCAGCAACGAGGTGGCCACGTATCTCAACCGCAGAGTCTGGAACTACGGAATTGCCAACTATGACCGGCCGAATGTCCTGAGCATCCACTTCGTCTGGAGCCTGCCGAAGCTGAGCGCGCTCGTGCCGAACCGCGTAGTCCGCACGATATTCGACGACTGGCGGATTTCCGATATCACGATCTTCGAAAGCGGCACGCCCCTCTCGGTGAGCATGGGCGAATCGCCCAGCATCAATCTGACCGGTGGCGGCGACGGCGCGCGGCCCCTGATGGTCGGGAACCCGAACGGGCCGCACACGTTCTACAACTGGTTCAACGCCGCGGCGTTCGCGGAGCCGGTGCAATACGCCGGCGGCGCGTGCCCGGCCAGCGGATGCCCGCCGCTGAGTATCCTGAACATCGGCGATATGCCGACGTTCCCGATCCGCGGCCCGCGGATGAACAACTTCTCCACGGCGCTCTTCAAGGAATTCCACATCCGCGAGCGCCTGGCGATGCTGTTCCGGGCGGAGGCCTACAACGCGTTCAACCACACGCAGTTTTCGGGTGTGGATACGACCATCACCTATAATGCCTCCGGAGTGAACACGCGGTCCTCGACAGGCAACCTGACTTCGGCACGCGATCCGCGGGTCATGCAGTTCGCGTTGCGGCTGCAATTCTGACCGAGGTCCATATGGAGCCGCAAGAACCCACTTCGCGCCGGCGCTGGTTGCGGCGCGGCCCGGCGGCGGCGTTGGCAGGCGGGCTGCTGCGCGCGCAGCAGGGAGCGCCCGGCGCGGCGAACGCCGGAGTGCGTGTCTACAACATCGTCGATTTCGGCGCGAAAGGCGACGGGAAGACGCTCTGCACGAACGCGTTGCAATCGGCGATCGACGCCTGTCACCGCGACCGCGGCGGCGCGGTGCTGGTCCCGGCGGGCGTGTTCCTCATCGGCACCGTGGAGCTGAAGAGCAACGTCACGCTACGCATCGCCGCGGGCGGCAAGCTGCTCGGCAGCGCGGATGGCAGGGACTACCACGCTGCGGACTCCATCCCGCTGCACGGTGACGCCACGCTGGTGGATGGCAACGTAGGGCTGATTTTCGCCGTCGACGCCGAGAACGTGACCGTCGAAGGGCCCGGAACGATCGATGGACAGGGCGCGCAGTTCCGCAGCCCGTCGCGCGGTGTTCCGCCGCCTTCCGGACGCGGCGGAGCGCAGCGGCCGTATCATCTGCTGTTCTACCGCTGCCGCAACCTGCGCGTGCGCGACCTGTTCCTGGTCGCGAGCGCGTTTCACTCCATCCGCGTGATCCAGAGCCGCTTCGTGTGGATGGACGGCCTGCGCATTCACAACCGCGTCAACGGGAATAACGACGGCTTCCACTTCATCAGCAGCGAATACGTGCACGTCACCAACTGCGACGTGCAATCGCAGGACGATGCCTGCGCGCTGTTCGGGAGCTGCCGGTTCGTCACGGTATCCGATAGCACGTTCAGCACGCGGTGGTCGGTGTTCCGGTTCGGAGGCGGAAACCCGGAGAACGTGGCCGTCTCCAACTGCGTGATCTATGAGACCTACGGCTGTCCGATCAAGATGCAGTTCGGGCCGGAGGCTCAGGTGCGGAATCTCGTGTTTTCGAACCTGGTGCTGCAGGATGTAACGGGGCCGATCACGATCAGCCTGAACCACCGCCCGCGCGCCAACGCGCTGGGCAACGATGCACCGCCGCCGCGCAAAGGCTTCGTCCGCGGCATTCGCTTCCAGGGGATCCGCGGGAACGTGGTGGCCGAGGGGCGGCAATTCGAAGATATTGCGTTCAACCAGAACTACCGGCCGGGCGAAACGCGGCAGGCGATCGTGCTGAACGCGATCGGCGGCGGGGTCCTGGAGGCGATCGAGTTCGACGATGTCCATCTGATGTTCGGAGGCGGGGGCACGGCGGAAGAGGCGGGGCGCGAAGTCCCGCAGGTGGCCGGGGAATACTTCGAGATCGGCACGCCGCCGGCTTATGGTTTGTTTGCGCGCAATGTCCGCAATCTGTCGCTGCGCAATGTGCGCTTCGAGGTCGAGAAGCCCGATCTGCGTCCGGCGGTGGTGCTGGAGCAGGCGAGCGATGTAGTGCTGGACGGTTTCGCCGCGGACGGCAATCCGCAGGCGAAGGCAGTGCTGCGGCTGAATGAAGCGCGGGACGTGCTGGTGACCGGGGCGCGCGTGCTGACGCCGGCGGCGGCGTTTGCCGATGTGGCCGGCGCATCGAGCGGCGGGATTGTCATCGAGGGCGGCGATCTGTCGAAGGCAGGGGAAACCGTCAGGGCCGAGGCGGGCGTGCCGGCGGAAGCGGTCAAACGGCGGGGCTGAGCGGAACGTTCCGCAATGCCAATAGAGAGGCAGGGAGTTCGCCAGGGACCAGGGGTCCGCCGTCCATGACGGCTGTGTTATCCTGTTTAAGTACCAAAACGAGATTCAGAGAAGACAAGGAGCATTACCTGTAGAATGGCACTGGCGATTGAAGCAAAGCGGCAGATTCTTTCCACCAATCAGCGCCACAAATCCGATACCGGGTCGCCAGAAGTACAGATTGCTTTACTGAGCCAGCGGATTTCGCTGCTCACCGAGCATTTCAAGACGCACCGGAAGGACCATGGCTCGCGCAAAGGGCTCCTGACCATGGTCGCCAAGCGTCGCCGGCTTCTGACGTACCTCCGGGATACGGATCCCGAGCGCTACAAAACTGTCCTGCAACGACTGGGCATCCGCCGCTAGGCCATTCCCCGAAAGCAGCCTGTAGGGTGTTTTCGAGCCATATCCATACGGTTCCGGCGGTTCCCGGGCGCGTGGCCTTGGGCCGCTGTGGACTACTCATCCTGTCAACTCCAGTCTCAAACGGCTCCGCTGGCGGACGCCGATTCGTGATTGGCGGGGAGGGCCTGGAAGGCATGCCCCGCCGAGGTTGGAGGTTTTAACAAAGCATGTTGCATAAAGTTGAAGTGGACCTGGGAGGCCGCACGGTTTCCATCGAAACCGGCCACATGGCCAAGCAGGCGAACGGCGCGGTCGTCGTTCGTTCCGGCGATTCCGTGGTGCTGGTCAGCGCCTGTATGGCCGAGCAGCCCAAACCGGGTGCCGGTTTTTTCCCGCTCACGGTGGATTATCGTGAGTATACCTACGCCGCCGGAAAGATTCCCGGCGGATTCATCAAGCGCGAGGGCCGTCCCTCCGAGAAAGAAATCCTCACCAGCCGCCTGATCGACCGTCCGGTGCGGCCGCTGTTCCCGGAAGGCTTCCTGAACGAGACCCAGATCATCGCCATGGTGCTCTCGGCGGATCCGGAGCAGGACCCGAACTCGCTCGCCATCGTGGGCGCAGCCGCGGCGCTGGCAATTTCCGATATCCCGTTCGAGTACGTACTCGGCGGCGTGCGCGTCGGAATGAAGGACGGCGTGTACATTGCCAACCCCACCTATAGCGAAGGCCGCGAATCCAAGCTGAACATCGTGGTGGCGGGGACCGAGGAAGGGATCGTGATGGTGGAAGCCGGCGCGGACCAGGTCTCCGAAGACGCCGTGCTCGGAGCGATCGAGTTCGGCCATCAGTGCTGCAAGAAGATCGCTGCCGCTATCCGCGAGCTCGTTAAGATGGCCGGCAAGCCGAAGCGCGAATTTACGCCGCCCTCGCTCGATCAGGAACTGTACGCCGCAATCGAAAAGCAGGTCCGCGAAGATCTCACCGACGCGCTGAACACGCAGAAGTATCCGAAGCTCGAGAGCTACGCGCGGGTCGCCGAGCTGAAGAAGCGGGCCGTCGAAGCGCAGCCGGACGAGAAGAAGGAAGAAGCGGCCAAATGCTATGACGCGCTCAAGGAGCGTATCTTCCGCGACGAGATGCTGAAGAATCACCGCCGTCCGGACGGCCGCGCCTTCGACGAGATCCGCCCGATTTCGATCGAGACGCGGGTACTGCCGCGCACGCACGGTTCGGCGCTGTTCACGCGCGGCGAAACGCAGGCGCTGGTGACGGTGACGCTGGGCACCAAGGAAGACGAGCAGCGCATCGAACTGCTGGAGCCGGGCGAGGCGTTCAAGCGCTTCATGCTGCATTACAACTTCCCGCCGTTCAGCGTCGGCGAAGTGGGCTTCATGCGCGGGCCGGGGCGGCGCGAAATCGGCCACGGCGCGCTCGCGGAGCGGTCGCTTTCCGCGCTGATTCCGGACGAAGAGGCCTT
>DATGMB010000197.1:0-7497 GCA_035293845.1 Bryobacteraceae bacterium | reverse complement strand
GGCGCGGTGAACTGGGTGTGGTTGGTCATATTGAGCATGTCCAGCGCGACCACCAGACCGAGACGCTCGTGGATCGGAAAGCGGCGCAGGATCTTGGTGTCCCAGTTGCGGATGCCGTCGGCGCGCAGGCTGTCGATGTACTGCGGGAAAATGCGCGCCTGGTAAACATTGGGCTGGGCGGAGCTGCGGCCTTCGAAGCCCACGAAACCGGAGGGCGGAGCGGTATTGCCGGTCCAGACGGCGGACGGGCTGTACCACGCGTGGATGTTGGCGGCGTGCGTGGCGTCCTGGTTGAGCGCCTGCACCACCTGGTCGAGGCTGCCGTAGTAGTACAGGTTGCCCCAACTGATGAGCGGGCCGGTCTGCCAGGTATAGATCCAGCTCAACTGCCAGCCGCCCACGATCTGCGCCAGCGGGCCGCGCTGGAGGAATTGGCGGCCCTTGCCGAAGGGCAGCTCCCAGACGCTGCTCCACACCAGCCGGTTGGGGCGGATATTGGGATTCAACTGCCATTCGGGCGTCTGGTCGAACTGGTTGGCCAGCCACTGCTGGCGGCCCCACATGTGCGTGTACTGCAGGCCGGACTGGAAGCCGCGGGAGAGCCGCTTGGTGTACTGCACGCGGATTTCGTTATCGATCACCTTGCCGCGCATGGCGTCGTACTTGCTCAGAGCGAAGCCGGCGTTGGGATAGGCGCGCAGGAGCTGTTGCACCTGCAGCGTGCTGGAATTGAAAATGCCGACGGTGCTGAGGTAGTTGTAGAGCGCAGGATTGGAGCTCTGAATCGCGGGCAGGGCGGCCAGGAAGGGGTTGGGAACCTGGGTCTGCAGGGCAGTATCCACAGTGGAACTGCGGGTGTCAAAGAAATTCCAGTACTGCGCGGGCAGAGGGCTCTGCGTCACCGTGAACGGCACGGAGGCGTAGCCGCCGGCATAGGAAACCTCCACCGCCTGGTTCCCCGGCAGCTCGCGCTGGATGCCCGCGCTGTAACGCTGCTCCCAGGCGGGCGTGTAGTCGCGCGGGTAATAGGTGAAGCCCTGGCCGTCGAGAATGTTCGAACCGAGCGAATTGCCGTAGGGCAGCACCCAGCGCGAGCCGCTGGCGAGCACCGGGAAGGGGTTCATCATCGGGTTGATTGCGCCGAGGTTGCCGGCCGCGCCGACCCCGCAGCAGAACGTCAGGCCGTTATCGCTCGTGATAATCGTGCTGGTGGTCTGGTTGTAGCCGTTCAGCAGCGGACGCGTGGAGGTGCCGCCCATCGCGCTGAAAGTGTCGCCGTACCAGCCGGTGCCGGCGCGGAACACGGTCTTGTCATTGATCTGGTAGACCACGCTGAGATTGGGCAGAAAGCGGTTGGTCCCGGCGGTGAGATTGTTGTACTTCTGGCCGAGATAGGTCACGCCGCCCGCGACCGTGAACTGGCTGGCGGGCATGGCCTGCTGCAATAACTGGATCGCGGCCGCGGTATTCGGGTTCGTCGGGCCGGAGAGCATAGCGGCATAAGCGCTCTGCACGGCCGAGGCGTAGGGCGGCACGTAGCCGAAATCGTACATGCCGGCCAGACCGCGGTTGAATCGCTCGGTCGTGCCGCCTTCGCGCTCGAAGCGCAGGCCGAAACCGAGCCGCAGCCGGCTGGTGATGCGGTAATCGTCCTGGAAGAAGAGGGCGTGGTAGGGCGTGCTGGTGTAGGGTACGTCGTTGGTATCGAGCGTGATCGAGTTGGGCAGACCCATCAGGAAGGCGGCATAGCCGAGGCCGGTGGTCGTGGTCTGGTTGCTGGCGGTGTTGTCGGCCTGCTTGTCGAACGTGTTGCTGAACTGGTAGTAGCCGGTGACGTTGCCGAGCGGATTGACGGCGGCGTAGTGGTAGCGGCGCTCCTCGATGCCGTACTTGAACGTGTGGCTGCCGCGCACGGTCACCATCTTGGCGGAAAGCTGTTCGGTGGTGCCGCGCTGATTGAGTCCGGGCTGGCCGATGAAGCTGGTCGAGGCCGCATTGGCCACGCCGGCGATGTTGATCCAGGGCAGCGAATCGGCGCTTCCCGCCTTCTGATCGATGTAATCCGGCAGGCCGACCTTGGCCGCGTTGTACTGGTAATCGATGGGCTTTTGATCGCCTTCGGAGTATTGGCTGACGCTCGCCACCACGTCGAGGACGCTATGCGAGCCGAGCGTGTAGGTGTAGTCGATGCTGCCGCCGCGCGTCGGCCGGTAGAGGCCGTTCGATTCGACGCCCTTGAGCGGCGTGGTGTGGGCCCAGTCGTATTGGTCGGAGAGGCGATGATTGAAATACCACTTGCCGCTCAGGCGCTGGCGCGAGTTCAGGTTGTAGTCGATGCGGTTGAGGTAGTCGGGGAACCAGTCGTTGTTCGGCTGGCTGCCATCGTAGTAGTTGTTGGTGCCGTCCGGCTGCACCAGGCCCGCGGGATTGTTCGGCAGCGGGTAGAGCTGGTTGTAGAACCTGGTGATGGGGTTGTTGAGCAGCGAAGCAGGCAGGACGTTGTTGGGGAACGGCGTGCGCGTGACGTGCCCGCTCACGAGCGTGGCCGAGCGGGGATCGTAAATGATGTACTGCGTGGGATTGGTGGTGCCGTTGAGCAGCGCCGAAAAATCGCCGTTGCGCTCGGCGGCGGTGGGAACAGTGTAGATGGGCGTGGAACTGGGCGCGGCGATGCTGGTCAGCTTGCTGTAGGCGACGTAAAAGAAGAGCCGGTTCTTGCCGTTCAGGATCTTGGGAATGTAGACCGGGCCGCCGACGCCGAAGCCGGGCTGGCTGATGCGGCCGGAGGACTGCTCGGGCGTGCCGGGGGCGATCGTGCCGTTGGCCAGCCCCGCCTCATAGGCCAGGCGCGTGAAGTGCGGTGTGGCGTTCCAGCGGAGCTGCTGGAACTGCCAGAACCCGGCGCCGTGCAGGGTATTGGTGCCGCTCTTGGTCGTGGCGGAGATCTGCGCGCCGATGGTATGGCCCAGGGCGGCGTCATAGGGCGAGGTCTCGACGCGCATCTCGTCGACGGCTTCCGAGTTGGGGATGTAGCCCGCGCGCCCGCCGTTGGTGCCGGTGACCGGGTTGCCGTCGAGCAGGAATTCATCGGTGCCGCTGCCCAGGCCGCCAGAGGCATAGTTGGCGGACGCGGCATGGTCGAGCGCGCGATTGTTATCCGGCTGCAGGCTGCCGGTGAAGATCATGCCCGCGGACATCGCCTGCATCAGGAACGGGTTCATCGTGCCGTAGGGAAGCTGCGCCATGTCGCGCGCATTGAGCACGCGGCCCTGCGCGGCGCTCGCGGTTTCGAGCAGCGGGGCGTCGGCGGTCACTTCGACCGATTGCGTCGCCTCGCCGAGCGCGAGCTGGAAGTTGACGGCCAGGCGGCCGCCGATCTCGAGGGTGATGGCGTTGCGGACGGCCTTCTTGAAGCCCTGGGCGTCGATGGCCACCGAGTAAGTGCCGGGATCGAGGTAATTGACCTCGTAATAGCCGGTCTCATTGGTGGTGGTGCGGCGGACCGTATTGGTCGCGGTGTTGGTCACGGCCACGGCGGCGCCCGGGATGACCGCATTCTGCGGATCCGTCACCTTGCCGGTAATACTGCCGCGCGATTCCTGCGCCTGCGAAACGGCGGCGCAGAACAGGGCGAGCGCGCACACGGCGCCCGATGCAAAATGCCTACGAAGCATTGCGAGACTCCTTCCCACCCGCACGCGCGAGATCGCGCACGAGCGGCAGCGAACCTGGATGGGATCAATTATTACGCCGCGAGGCCCCACGCCGAAAGGACCTCGACAGTGAAGCCGGCTGTTTCTCAGTGCAAAACGGTTGGCGCCCGGCAAATTGCGTCTTCTTAGCAGGAATCGCGCATCGCCGGGTTCCACTCTGCAAAACGCGCCGCATCGAGAGTACTCCGGGCCGCCGCAACACACCCATTGCGGCGCGCGTAGCGAAGGGGCAGGGACCGGCGGCGGTAGGCGGAACGGCCGGCGGTTGCGGCAGTTCCCGCCCTCGTGATCCCGCGCTAGCGGTTCACTGCTCGGTTTCCGTCCAGTTTTTGCCCTGGAAAATGCCGGACATCATGGTGAAAACCGCGCGTGTCTTGGACTGCTGGTCGTTATCGAGCAGTTTGAAGATCTGGGCAAACGACTTCAGCTCGATTTCCGCCATTTTGGTTTCGAGGCCGGCGTAGCTCTTCACGGCGCGGTCGATTTCCTCGGCCTTGCCGCCCTCGACCGCGGCGGCCATTTCGGCGCGGCTTTTGGCCATCTGTTCGCGCAGCGGAGCGGCCTCTTTCTGGCCTTCGTCCATGATGCTTTTGACGTCCTTGCGCTGGTCCTTGCTAAGGTTCAGGAACTGGGTGAGCAGATCCAGGCGGCTCGGCGGCGCAGGACGCACCTGCGGGCCCATGTCGCCGCCCATGTTGTTGCGGTTTCCGCCGCCGCCGCGCTGCGCGAGCGCGGTCGAGGCCAGCGCGGCCGTAAGGATCGCGGTGAAAACGAAGCGCTTCATCTCAGCGTCCCTCCCCGCGCCCGCGGCCGGTGCCGCGCGCCGGCGCGCTGAAGATGCCGGCCATCAGTTCGAAGGCCTCGGGCCCTCTCTTTTGCTGGTTGGGCTTGAGCATCGCCCAGATTTTGCCGTACGCCTCGGTTTCGAGGGCAGTCATCTGCGCCGCGGCGGCGGAATAGTCGGCCCACATTTTATCGACTTCCTCGCCGCCCTTGCCGCCGATCAGCGCGCCGGCGATCTGCGCCCGCTGTTTATCCATCTGCTCGCGGATGGGCGCGGCCTTTTCGCGGCCGGCGGCGAGGATGGAGTCGAACTGCTCGCGCTGCTCCTTGTTGAGCTTGAGCTTGTCGGCAATCTGCTCCGTTTTCGACTGCCGGCGGGCGCGCGGCCCGCCGCCCATATTTTCCATGCTGCCCATATCGCCCGCGCGGCCGCGGCCGCGGCCACCGCCGCCGCCCATTCCGCCTTCGTCCATGCCGCCCATTCCACCCTGTGCGAATGCCATCGCGGCAGCCAGCATTCCCGCCAATACGAGTTTCTGCAACATCGAGTCTTCTCCCCTGTGGCGGCACACGACGGCCGCCGGCATTTCTCCCCGTGTGGACCTTAAGATTAAAGCACGATTGAGGGGGCGACGCAGCGGCTACCGCCAGGAATGACCACGCGGATGAATTTCAGATCCGGCTGGCTGCATCAGCCGATTGCGAACCCCTGTCGCGCTTATGCGAGGCGCTATGGCCCGACGCTTCCGCCGAGGAACACGCGCGAGACCTCGCCGAGGTGCTCGCCAAACAGCGGAACGGAACGATGCCGGCGGCTGTGTTTGTCGCCGAGGCGGGTGGAGGCGGGCTGGCAGGGTGTCTCCAGGCCGGCTTGCGGTCTCACGCCGATGGCTGCGATCCGAGACGGCCCGTGGGCTTCTCGAAGGCTGGTACGTCATCGAAGAGTGCCGCGGCAAACGGTTGAGCCGGCGGCTGCTGGCCGCGGCCGAAGATTGGGCGCGGCGCGAGGGCTGCATGGAGATGGCATCGGACACCTGGATCGATCGCGTAACCTCGCAGCGCGTTCACGAGGCGCTTGGCTTTGAGGTGGTGGACCGCAGCGTGCACTACCGGAAATCGCTGGCGCAGGAAGCCTCCTGATTCTCTTCAGCCCTGTAGTGGATCGGGCGGTTCTCGGGTCTTTGATCCGGGGCCCTTGAGTGAAGCTCTGTTCCTCGTATTTCTGTATCCTTGTTCTCTCGGCTGGAGCACTATCTGCCCAGATGGCGATGCCGCGCGTCGATGTGGGCGTGGATGCGGCCGGCGTATTCCCCGTCGGGGGCTATGTGGCCGAAGAGTACTCCTCCGGCCCGGGACTGCGCGTAGGCGGGGAGTTTCGGTTCGCGAAGCACCTGGCCGCGGACGCGGGTTGGACCGGCGCCTGGATGGCAACGTTTTACGACTGCGACCGTTTCGGCTGCGCGTATTCGCGCCTGGAGAACAAACTTCTCGATTACGGCCTGCGCGGCATTCTCCCGCTGGCCGGCGGCCGGGTCGAGCTCTCTTTGGGAGTGGGCGGCGGCTACATCTGGTTCGATCCCGCTTCCAGCGATCACTACTACTACAATGGCTCCCTATTTCAGTATTCCGGCAAGGCGGCGGTCGCGCTCGGCCGTGGCGGCCACTGGCGGGCCAACTTCACGGTGCGGACCTGGCGCGACTTGGGGCGGCCGGTCCAGCAGTGGCTTTCGACGGCTGCGGGAATCAGCTACGGGTTTGGAAAAGCCCGGTAGAACCCGAGCCTCAGGCGGCCTTGGCGGATTTCGTTTTCTGATACCGCTGCTTTTCCGTGCCGCGGCGCCATCGCCAGATACTCGCGGCGACGACCAGCAGCAAACAGCCCTCGACCAGCACCTTTTCGCCATCCAGCAGGTCGGCGGCCTGGTTCTTCAGGTTCTGATCGATCAGCATCCCGTGGATGTACATTGTAACCGCCGCGAAATAGGCGGTGTAGTGCAGCTTCTTCCAGGGACGGTACCGGAGACGGGGACGAAAATAGGAGGTCACGACGACGAACGCGAAGCCGTACAGCGTCAGCGCGCCCAGCACGTTGTAAAACGTCTGGCCCGGTGAGGAGATCGGCAGCAGGATATCGCCGAGCCGGAACCGGCCGATCTTCGGGTTGGCGAACGTCAGGATCAGCGGGTGCGCGAAGGCCACTGCCAGGGCGAGATACCCGGTCCAGTTGTGGATTCGCCAGAGCGGCCACGGCAGCTTGCGGCGCGGCCAGTCCCGTGCCGGATTGTAATTGGTAGAGACCAGCAGACCCATGAGGATGTTCAGGGTCAGCAGGATCATCGCGGCGAGGCCCGCAGTAGCGGAGAGATCGATCGGGTCCATGGGCAGTCCGGTACGGTGGCGATCAGGGAAGCGGCGTCGTTTTGAGCAGTCTGTGCGAGCGGGCGATCGCCGCCTCGACGTCTTCGAGTTTCGACGGAACCGCGCGCGAGAGGACTTCCGGCTCGCCCGAGGTAATCAGCACGTCGTCCTCGATGCGCACACCGATGCCCTTGTATTTCTCAAAAACCGGCTTCACGGCGGCGATGAACTTTTCGTTTTCCGGCGTTTTGGGCAGGTTGTCGAGAGCATCGGGCCGGAAGTAGAGGCCTGGCTCGACCGTCACCACCATTCCGGGCTGCAGTTCGGGCCCGCCGGGATCGTGCACATTGAGGCCGATTCCGTGGCTGATACCGTGCATGAACCAGATCCCGAGCTGCTGATTACTGGAGGGATCGGTGATCAGGCCGAGCTTGTAGAGGCCCTGCTTGAACACTTCGCTGGCCGCGCCCTGTACGGTCTCCGGGCCGCCGCGGCCGGACTGGTGGCCCGGCTTCGCCATCCGGATGCCGGCCTGCTGCGCTTCCCACACCAGGCGGTAGATTTCCGCCTGCTCCTTGCTGAATTTGCCATTGACCGGGATGGTGCGGGTGACATCGACGCTGTAGCCGTCGAATTCGGCGGC